>CAJTSU010000132.1 GCA_910579055.1 uncultured Mailhella sp.
AGCCGCACGAAGGCGCAAGCGAGCCAGGCGTGGATACATGGTGCCTTATCTCTGCTGTCGCCATTCGTAAGGCTCCTGCGTCGCCTAACGACTGCCGCTCGCCCGTGTGGAACACAGGCCGCTTTGCGGCAATGAATATTGCCGCCTGTGCCGGAATCAACACGGCGCTATGACAGAGCCTTTTACATCAGAATGCCTTCCGGCATGGATACCTGAAAGAGTTTGACAAAGATGATCCAGAGGCAGGGAATCGCGCATACCGTATAAAGCAGGGAATCGCGCAGCCTGCGCGGTACGGGAGTTTCCGGGTTTTGCCAGAGGTCGAGCACAAAGCTGGCCGCCATGAAGAAGAGAGCGGTGGAGGCGTAGAATCCCAGCAGGTTCATGCAGAAGAGATACCCAAGCAGCAGAGCAAGGGATGCGGCGGTCTTTTTCAGGTTGAGCCCCGCAAACGGGGCGGGCATGCCGGCATAAAGCGTACCGAAGAAGATGCAGCGCACAACATTGATCGCCATGCATCCGCCGATGACCAGCAGGACGATCTGCGGGAACAGGCGGCTGGTTTCCGGGTAGTCCCGAGCCATGCGGTAGAACCATGCCGCCGCCGCGATGACGGCAAGGCTCACGGCCAAATCCCAGCCCCGGTAGCCGCGCCAGGAGCCTTTTTCCGTACATTCTTCGGTCTTTTTGCCGCATGCCCGGGAAGCTCTGTAAAACTGCCATGCCTGCCATACAAGATACAGCGCTACAAGAAGCAGCATGCCTATGGCGATTTTGCGCGTGGCGAGGTAGGGGCCGATGCCGCCCAGGGCTCCGGCTATGGTCAGGCCTTCCAGCAGCGAGACTTCCATGGTGCTGCCGAGGAAGGCTCCCAGCACAATGGCCCCCATGTTGAACCCGAGGCGTATGGCAAAGAAGGCGCAGATGCCGAGCACGAGAAAAAAGGAGATGTCGAATTCCTGCCCGCGGGAGACGAACGCGCCAAGACAGCAGATGGTGATGACCACGGGAAAGAGCCGGGATGCGGAAACCTTGAGAATGCTCGCCAGGGAGCCGATGGTAACGGCTCCGAGAAAGAGCTGTACAAAAGAGCAGAGAAAAACCGCGGCTATCAGCAGATAGACGAGATCCGCCTCCTTGACCAGAAAGTTCGGGCCGGGCGTCATGCCGTGCAGAAAGATGGCCCCCATGTAGATGGCGGCAGCCGGGGAACCCGGTATGCCCAGGGAAAGCACAGGAATGAGCGAACCGCCCACCAGGGCGTTGTTGGCGGCTTCCGGAGCCACGATGCCTTCCTTTGCGCCTTTGCCGAATTCTTCCGGATGGCTGGAATACTTGCGGGCGGAAGTATAGGCGGCCATGCTGGCCACAGCGGCTCCCACGCCGGGCACAATGCCAATGAGTACGCCGAAAAGACCGGAACGGGCGACAATGCCGAGCATTTTCGGGTAAATGGCGGCAACGCATCTGCGGAACATGGAGAAGTTGGCGCTGATGGTGCAGTCTCCGAACTCCACCTTTTCCTGTCTGATATGCGCATTGAGGGCCAGGTTGATCATCTGCGGCACTGCGAACATCCCGAGCATGCCGCCGATGAGCGGAAGCCCGCCGATAAGAATGGGCACGTTGAAGTCAAAGCGGGAAACGCCATTGATGCTGTCCGCGCCGAACAGGGTGAAAAACAGGCCCAGCCCGGCGGAAGCGATGCCCTTGAGCATGTTGCCGCGCGCAATGGATCCGACCAGCAGCAGGCCTATGGCGGCGAGAATAAAGATTTCCCCGGCCCCGAACTTGAGGACGAACTTCCCGAGAACAGGCATGCACAGCAGCATCATGAAGCCGCCGAAGCAGCCGCCGCTGAACGAGGCGACATTGGAGAGCAGCAGGGCTTCCCGCGCATGGCCTTTCTGGGCCAGAGGATGCCCGTCAAAGGCTGTGATTACGGCGGCGGTGGTGCCCGGAGTGTTGATGAGAATGGATGAAATGGAGCCGCCGTATTCCGCGCCCAGATAAATGCCGGTAAGGGCGATAAAGGCGGTGGAAGGTTCGATGCTGTAGGTGAGGGGAAGCACCAGAACCAGCCCCGTGGCCGCGCCGAAGCCGGGAAGGGCGCCAATGACAATGCCTATGGTGACGGAAATGAACATGGTCAGAATGTTCACTGGTTCCAGACAGCTGAGCAGAGCCTGCCCGATCAGTTCCAGCATGGTGTCCTCCGTGGGAAATCTGGAAGTAAGAATATCGGGATATTAAAAGCAAGATGTATGCCAAGAATCACGAATTCAAACCGCCGGAGGCGCGAGCGAGCAACACAATTTTACAATAATGCCTTCATGGCATGATTATTGCTTTAACATGGGAACTTTTTGGCAAAGACATCGTGCAAAACTCCGGCCGCGTTTCTCCGGCCGGGTTCAACACAGCAAACAGGAGGTTCCCCATGAAACGTCTGCTCAGCGCCGCCATGCTTTTTCTGGCGGCCGTCATGGCGTACGCCGCCCCGGCTCCGGCCCGTGCTGCTGATTATCCTTCAAAGACCATAACGATGATTTGCCCCTTTGGAGCGGGGTCGGGGGCGGATATCATCATTCGCCCTCTGATCCCCTATATGAAGGAAGCCCTGGGCACGGAAGTCGTCATGGACTACAAGGCCGGCGCGGCGGGGATTGTGGGCGCGAACTTCTTCATGACCACACGCCCCGACGGGTATACGCTGCTTACCTACAATCAGCCTCATATCCTTCTGCAGGAACGCTTCATGAAAACGGCCTATGATACGGACGCGTTCGTTCCGCTGCTGGCCGTCACCTTCCGGCCTGACCATATTCTGGTCAACAAAAACGGCAGATTCAAGAGTGTGGATGATATCATGGCCTATGCCAAGGCCAACCCGGGCAAACTTACCGTGGGCACTGTGGGCGTGTATTCCGGCAACCATCTCACCTATGCCCTGCTGGAACGCGAATGGGGCAAACAGGGCATCAGGATGACCCGTGTTCCCTTTGAATCCGGCGGCAAGATGATTTCCGCCCTGATCGGAGAGCAGGTGGACATGGCGCTTTCCGGCATCACCTGGACGGCCAACTATGAAGATGTCGTTTCCCTCGCGTCCTGCACGGAAAAGCAGGAAGTTGAAGGTATTCCCACGTTGAAATCCATGGGTTACGATGTCTATGGTTCCTATACGTCCAACTATATTTTCGCGCACAGGAAGGCCCCCAAAGAAGTAATCGATTTTCTGCGCGAGCGGCTTGCCACTCTGAAGGGAAATGAAGCTCTGAACGCGGATCTGGTGAAATCCGGCGTGGAGCCCACCATATTCACCGCGGAGGAAGCGGAAGCCCTGAATGCCCAGTTTATCAGGAACATAGACAGCGTTTCCGATCTGCTGCAAAAGAAGAACTGATCGCACCCGTGATATCGGCCGCGCAAGCGGAGAAAGGCCCGGTATTCTCCGGGCCTTTTTTCTATCTGACAGTGAGAAAATTTCTCATAAATTTTCTCACTGTATCATGGGTTATTCAGGGAAGCCTGTCGGGCGAGGCCGGGAAAGGCGGACGCAAAGAGCGAAGAACCTGCGGACGGCAGGGCGCGCTATGGCACGCACTTTGCAAAAGACTGAAGAAAGCGGGAAATTCCCGTGGAATATCCGATACGCGGATGTTCCGTCACAAAAAACTCTGGAAAAAACGCTGGAGGTTCGCATGCCGCCAATCATAGATCCGGAAAAGTGCACGGGCTGCGGCACCTGCGCGCAGATTTGCCCGGTGCAGGTGTTCCGTTTCCATCGTGCCGAGGAAAAGACGCCGCGTCCCGTCTTCGGCGAGGAATGCTGGCACTGCAACTGCTGCGTGGAGGATTGTCCCGCCGGAGCTATTCGCCTTCGTGTGCCCGTGCCGTACATGATGGTTCATGTGGATGCGGATACGCTCAAACCCGCGAGGAGCCGTCATGATGGAAACTAAAAACGTGTACGAGGCTGATGTTCTGGTGGTGGGCGGCGGCGTGGCCGGACTTATGGCCGCCATTGCCGCGGCGGAAAAGGGCGCGCGGGTTCTGGTGGCCGAAAAGGCCGATTCACGGCGCAGCGGTTCCGGCGCGGCGGGTAATGATCATTTCCGTTGCTATATTCCGGAGTGTCACGGGCCGGATGTGGAGCGCATCGTTTACGAAGTGCTGCACTTTTCGCAGGTGGGGCAATGCCATGATCCTCACCTGACGCGCGTTTTTCTGCGCCGCAGCGAAGAGATCGTGCGCAAGTGGGAAAGCTGGGGCATTCCCATGCGGCCCACCGGGCAATGGGAGTTTACCGGGCATGCCTATCCGGGCCGGGTACGCTCCGGCCTGAAGTATGACGGCAAGAAACAGAAAGCGATCATGACGCGCGAGGCCAAAAAGCGCGGCGTGACCATTCTCAATCACATGCCTGTCATCGAGCTTTTGAAGAAAGACGGCCGCATGGCGGGGGCCGTGGCTCTGGATGTCTCCGCGGAAGAGCCGTCTCTTTGTGTCATTGCCGCGCCAAGCGTCATCCTGGGTACGGGTTGCACCACACGCCTGTACAACAATATGGCCACCCCGGGCTGGATGTTCAACTTGGCCTACTGCCCGAGCAACGCGGGCGGGGGAATTGCGCAGGCCTGGCGCATCGGCGCGAAGCTGGTCAACCTTGAAATGACCAGCCGCCACGCCGGGCCGAAGTATTTTCAGCGCTGCGGCAAGGGCACCTGGATCGGCGTGCTGCGCTACCCTGACGGATCCCCCCTCGGCCCCTTTGTGGACAAGCCGGATCGCGCCTGCGGCGACATCACCTCCGATGTATGGAATTCATCCTTTACCGATGTCATGAAGAATGGGCGCGGCCCCGCCTATATGGATTGTTCCGGTCTGACGCCGGAAGATTACGACTACATGATGTGGGGCATGGACAGTGAAGGGCTCAAGGGCATGCTGAATTATATGGATGAGGCAGGCATTGACCCCCGCAGACATGCTGTCGAATTCATGCAGTACGAGCCGTTTCTTATCGGCAAGGGGCTGGAGATTGACGAGCATGGGCGTTGCAGCGTGCCCGGCCTGTATGCGGCTGGCGACATGGTGGGCAACTTCCGCGCCGACATCGGCGGCGCTGGATCGCGGGCGAATATGCCGGAAGCCATATCGGTGAAAACGCCGCCTTCAGTGACGAGGTCGTATGCGCTCTGCCCCATGTGGCCGAAGTCCGGGCTCTGTGTGAAAAAATCATGAACCGCGTGGGCGGTTGTCCGTGGAAGGAAGGCAATCTCGCCGTCCAGCAGATCATGAGCGATTATGCGCCGTCCGGGCCGCACACCGCCCGTTCGGCCAATCTGCTCAACGCCGGGCTGAAATACCTTGGCGATTTGCGGCAGACCCTGCTTTCCTCCATGAGCGCCACCTGTTCGCACACCCTGATGCGCGCGCTGGAAACGCTGGATCTTGTCGATGTGGGCGAAGCCCTCATGCACGCCGCGCTGGAGCGCAGGGAAACGCGCCCGCCGCATAACCGGGCCGACTTCACCTTTACCAACCCCATGCTGGGCGAGCTGTTCCTGACCGTACGCAAGGAAGAAGACAACATTGTGAAGGAATGGCGTAAAAAGGACAACTCAAGGTAGGCCGACTCTTCGGAACATGCTCTTTCCCTGCCGAGACGGTGTGATGCCGTTCTGCGGGGTCTGGAGGCCTTTGCCCTGAACAGGGGCTTCTTCCCGCGATCTTCCTGACCGCAGAAAGAGCGGATCATGAGGCAATCTTTGATGTTTCAGTCCACAGCCGTCCCATCCGCCGACTGACTCCGCAGCCGACGGATAGGGGGCGTGCGGATTACCCCTCCCTGAAGGGGAGAGGTTTCAAGCCATAAAGGAATTTTAATGAATCAGGAACTATTCGATATATTGCGTTCGGAAATAAAGCCCGCGCTCGGCTGCACCGGCCCCATCGGCATCTGTTATTGCGCGGCGCAGGCCTATGACGCCATTGGTGGAGAAATCCGGCGTATTGACGCGGAAATTGACTGGGGGCTGTGCAGCAAGATTGACGATGTGGCGTTTCCCGGCACGGAAATGCTTGGTGTGGAAATGGCCATAGCTCTCGGCGCGTTGGGCGGCGACCCCGGCGCGGGACTGGAAGTGCTGCATGCCGTCACCCCGGAAGCGGAAAGGAAGGCCCGTGAGGCCGCCGGGCTGGTACGGCTTCATCCCCAGTGGGACAGAGCGGATCTCGGCATGTATGTTAAAATCGCCATAGAAACGGATCGCGGCGTGGGGGTGGCTGAAATTCAGCATCGCAGTGACGGCCTGACCCTGAAGATGCGCAACGGCGAAGTGCTGGAACAGCATGATCCGGATCCTTCCGCGCAAAGCCGCGACGATCCGATTCTGAAATACAGGATCAGGGATTTTTACCGCTTCGCCACGGAAGCTCCGGTGGAAAAGCTGGATTTTCTGCTGGATGCCGCGCATTACAACACCCGGCTGGCCCGCGCCGCCCTGGACGGACGACTGGGCGCGGGCATAGGCGCGACCCTGCGCGACAACGCCGGAGAGAGCTCTCTCATCCGGGCAAAAGCCTATGCCGCCGCCGGATGCGAGGCGCGTATGTCCGGTGTGCGGCATCCTGCCATGAGCTGCGCCAACAAGGGCAATGTGGGCATCGCGGCGTCCATGCCGCTGGTGAGCCTTGCGCGGGATATGCAGCTTTCGGACGAATGCCTTCAGCGCGCTCTGGCGCTCAGTTATCTCGTGGCCATTGCGGTGATCCGGCGCATCGGCAAGTGCCCTTCCATGTGTTCCTGCGAGGTGGCCGCATCGCTTGGGGTAGCGGCGGGCAACGTGCTGCTGCACGGCGGAACCGAGGAACAGGTGGAAAACGCCATTCAGAACGCCATTCCCAGCATTTTCGGCGTGGTGTGCGACGGAGCCAAACTGGCCTGCGCTCTGCGCATTTCATCCGGTACGGGGATCGCCTTGGAAACGTCCTTTCTGGCGCTTCAGGGCGTGCGCATCGCCAACAATCAGGGCGTGCTGGCGGAAAACGCGGACGCGTCCATAGAGCTGCTGGGACACACGGCTCTGTTCTCCATGGTGGACAGCGATCGCAGTCTGAGCCGCCAGCTTTTTGAGAAGCGCCGCCCCTTCCCTCTCATGACCTTTGCCGCGCGGCAGATGCAGTAGCATGTTCATTTCCGACAACGCCGACGGAATCGGAAAGGAAAAACAAATGAAAACGGATATCGTCATTATCGGCTGCGGAACTACGGGAGAAGCGGCTGCGGCGTGGTTTTCCCTGCGGGGAAAACGTGTTGCGCTGTGTGATGCGGAACGTTTCATTCCGCGGATGGAAACCATACGCGGGCGCAGCGGAATACTGCTGCGCGGAAACGCGGGGATCACCGGGCGGGCCATGCCGGAACTTCTGACAACGAATGTTGCCGAAGCCCTTGCCTCATCCTCCCGTGTGCTCGTATGCGTACCGGCGTTGCGCCATGAGGAGGCAGCCCGCCTCTGCCGCCCTTTCCTGACGGCGGAACACAGTGTGCTTGTCGTCCCCGGAAATATGGGGTCGCTGGTGTTTCGCGCTGTGTTTGCCGAGGATGAAACCTGTGCGGCAAACAGGGCCTGCATTGCGGAAATGTCCGATAACCTGTGGGCCTGCCGCACCACCGGCCCGGCGGAAGTTCTGGCTGCTCTGCCCATGAAGGACAAGCGGGTTGCGGCTCTTCCCGCAGGAGATACGCCGCGCGTCCTGGAAGCGTTCAAGGATATGCTGCCTCTGGCCGCTGGCGGCAATGTGCTGGAAACGGCGCTTAATTCACCCAATGTTGTCACGCATGTGGCGGGGTGTGTGCCCAATGCCGCGGGCATTGACAGGAGCGGGGGGAATTTCGCCTTTTTTCGTGACGGATTGTCAGCCTCGGTCATCAAGTGTTCGGCCGCGGTGGAGGCTGAGCGCGACGCGGTGCTGGAAAGGCTGGGGCTGGCCCGTTATATGCAGGTTACCGCCTTGAGCGAGAAGCTCATGCAGGGAACGCCTCCGGGCTTTGAGGCGTTTGTGGAGCTGGACGGCCCCGGAAATCTCAGGCATCGTTATGTGGAAGAAGACGCCATGTGCGGCATGGCTCTGCTGGTGTCGCTTGCGGAAGCCTGCGGCGTGGATGTTCCTGTATCCCGCTCGCTGCTGTGTCTGGCCGGGGTTTTTAATGGCACGGATTATGCGGAGGCCGGACGCAATCTGAAAAACCTCGGGCTGGGCGGGCTTGCGCCGCGGGAAATACTGGCCCGTCTCGGCTGATGTGCGCGATACCTGTCCGGCCTGCCTGAGGGAACGGTCAATACCCCCCCGGCGTGATCCGCAACGCGTTAATTCCCCGGAAATCCGGGATCAGGAGGAAGATTGCGTTTTGCCGATTCGCTCCGGGCCAGCTCATCGCAGCGCTCGTTTTCCCGGTGTCCGTCATGGCCTTTAAGCCAGTGGAAAGAGACCTGGTGAACTTTGAGCAAAGAGGCCATCTGCTCCCACAGGTCGCGGTTTTTCACCGGTTTTTTGGCGGAGGTGAGCCAGCCCCTGGCGATCCAGCCGTCCAGCCATTTGTCCCGTATGGCTTTTGCCACATACTGCGAGTCGGTATACAGATCCACTGTGCAAGGCTCTTTCAGCAATTCAAGCGCGCGCAACACCGCGATGATTTCCATGCGGTTGTTGGTGGTCGGCGCAAAGCCGCCGGAGATTTCACGCCGGTGATCCCCGCAGCGCAGTACCGCCGCCCAGCCGCCCGGGCCGGGATTCCCGAGGCAGGAGCCGTCAGTGTAGATTTTAATATATTTCATCAAACAATCCTTTATGGTTTGAAACCTCCCCTTCACGGGGAGACAACTCGCACGCCCCCTCTCCGTCGGCTGCGGAGGCAGTCGGCGGGAGGGACGACTGTGCATTGAAACATGGGAGCGTGCTCCCTTCAAAAGGGAGGAGGCTGCCGGGGGAGCAAAGGCGCGGGAGAGAGCAGTCTGTTTCGCCGGGATGCTGCCGGAAGATCATTTGTGACGAAAAGCGGACTATTGCAGCACGCTGTCCAGTTGGCTCAGGGTATTTTCCAGACAGGAAACGGGATTGCCGTCACGGGCGCAAAGCCCCAGTTCCCGTTCCATGCCGTGCCGTATGCCGGGCTGGGCATCTCCTGCCTTGAGCGCGCGGGATGCCAGAGGAGGCAGCAGGATGACGGCATCCCCCCGTGTGGGCGAAACGCCGATGAACAGGGTGTTTGGATTCATTTTTTCCGGCAACAGCACAGTGTCTTTTCGGATATGTATGATGACGGGCATCCCCCATGCGCCGCGGAAACGCCGGATGTGTCGGTTAAGGCGGGAATGTTCCGTATCGGACACACGGCCTGTTTCATCCCAGAACGAACTTTTGGACTCAAGGAATTCGAGTCTGCGTTCAAAATGGAAGGAAAACAGCGTACCCATACCGATAAAAAATATCAGCATCAGGGGCAGACGCACCCATGCGGGCCGCATGTGCGCACGGGCGATTTTTTCCGCTTCTTTATTGCGTCGGGGAAAGAAGAACATGGAGGGTCAGACAAATACGTCTACCAGCCCGCCCAGTAGCTCATCACTGGCGCGGATGACCTGCGCGTTGGCGTCAAAGGCGTTCTGATTCACGGCGAGATTGACCATCTCCCGCGCGAGGTCGGTACGAGAAGGCTGGAAGACCCGCGTTGTTTCAGCCATAGGGGGGACAGTACGGCTGACCACCGGGCGGACGCCCGTTTCCAGTCCATGGGAAGAACGTGGGCCGCTGCTGTAGTGCACCGACACGGGGTTAAACCCGGCGGTATTCAGGTTTGCCAGATTGTACGCCGAACCGTGCACACCTGTGCTGAAGGCGTGCATGGCGCTGAGGCTGCTGTTTATGGCGCTGGTGAGCATGGCGCATACTCCTGTCGGATACCCCCGGTAAAGCCGGGGCATTTATTTGTCATTATATGCTAGTGGTCAGTCAACATACAACTGTCGGATAAAGCCTTTTGAGTTTTATCCGT
>CAJTSU010000133.1:0-3138 GCA_910579055.1 uncultured Mailhella sp.
GTACGCCTTATATCCCCGCCCTGAAGAGCGGGGCTTTACGGCGCGTTGAGGTAAAGACCTTCTGAAAATGGTCAAAGCGGCTGGCTATGAACTCGTTGAGGGAGGAAATCATACCCTGGTTTACAAAGGGGAAGCCTGTGTGGATGCAATCCCAAGGCATTCTGAAATCAACGAGTTCACAGCCAGGGCAATTATGAAACGCCTCGGGCTGAAAAAATGAACCGGAGGGGAGGGCCGCTTCTCCCCCCTGCCCGCGAAGGAGGCTCCATGCGGTATTATTGTCTGGCCTTTGTCCCCGCTCCGGAAGGAGGGTACGCCATATTTTCCCCGGACTTCCCGGAAATTACCACGCAGGGGAAGGGTATTGCGGACAGCATTGAAATGGCGGCGGACGCCCTGCGTTGCATTACGGAAGAATATGCAAAAATGAAAAAAGCCCTCCCGACACCCTCCACGCTCGAAGAGGCAAAAGAAAAAATGAAGGCCGAACTTGAATATCTGGAAATATCTGTTCCGTCGAATGCCATTCTCTATCAGTTCATCCCCGCGCCTTCCGCCGATATGGCTCTGGTCAAGATTTCCGCGACCTTCACCCGACGCACGCTGGAGCTTATTGACACGAAAGCGAAACTCCACGGCATGACGCGCAGCGGTTTCCTCGCGGCGGCGGCTCAGGCCTATGTATGACAAAAGGCGCGGGAAGAACCTGCCGCAAGCACCTGTCCGGCAAAAGAAAAACGTCCCGTGTTGCGCGGGGCGTTTTTTCTTTTAAGCTTGCGGCCATTCTCAAGTATCGTGACGGATTTTTCTTGACCTTTGAAAGTATTTAGGTAAATACTTTCAAAAAAAGGAGGTGAAATGCCTCGGAACGAACAAGGGTATGAAAAAACTTTGACCCTGAAAGTTTCGGCTGAGGAACACCGCACTATAAAACTTCTGGCGACAGGGGCCGGGGTGACAATCAAGGAGTTTCTTTTTCGCTTGATTGACGAAAAATTCCCCGATTGGCGGCATAGGGAAAAACACTAAAAAACAGCCGTTGCATGGTCTGACCACCACGCAACGGCCTAACCGCAACCCACCTTCATAGGAGGTGTATTATGGCTGAACAAAGCCTATCCCAGCTTACGCCCATAATCAATGACAACGATTTGAAGTTCATTGAAAGCAACGGGAAAATCCTGTTTTCCACGGAAGAAATAGGTCGCCAGCTTGGTTACAGAAATCCCTCCAAATCCGTCAACATGCTTTACAGCAGAAACCAAACGGAATTAGCAGGTTACGCAGTTGGCATCAAATTGATGTCAACTGACGGAAAATATTATGCAGTTCGGCATTTCACCGAAGAAGGCGTGTATATCCTGTCCATGCTGGCAAATACGCCACGAGCCGCTGTCTTTCGCGCACAGCTTGCCCGGCTTCTCCGGGAACTGAGGGAACGCCGTGTGGAGGCCGCCCGCGAAGCCGGATACACGCAGGGGCGGGACGAGGCTCTGGCCCTGCCCGCTGTGGATGCGGAGCGCAAGGCGGCGTACCTCAAGGGCATGGCCGAAGGCAAAAGGCTCCAGATAAAGCGCGACGGGCTGAACCTGCTGACGCGGATTCTGGACTACCGGGCCAAGGGGCTGACGCAGGGAGAAACGGCCCGTCTTCTCGGCATCAGCCATCAACGAGTTTCTGACCTTCTGGCCCGCGCCCGCAAACTCGGCCTTGTGCCGCTCTCCCCCGCCCGCCCCGTGCAGGGGAATCTGCTGGAGGTGGGGGCATGAAGCTCATGTGTGAAGTTCCCGTGGATGTGGTGGATGAGCTTCCCCACGTGGAATGCCGCATCGCCTTTCTTGGCGCGGCCTGCGGCGCGCTCGCCGCGCTGGATGAGGCCAGTCTTGATGCGATGACAGGCAAAAGGGTATGGGAAGGGCTGTTTCACTGGACGCAAGACCTTGAAAGGATGCTGCGCGAAATGAACGAACAGTTGGACCCCGACAGCACATCTTCCTCCGAAAAATAGTTTGCATGGTTCGCGCCCTTTCCGGGCATCGCCTCCGCTTTTGGGTCATAGTACCCGGAAAGCGGAGGCTTTTTTTATGGACTGGATGAATATGGGGGAACGGGCCGCCAGGGAAGGCGGCCAGCCGCGCAGCGGGAGCGAAGCGTTTTCCGCGCAAAACGCGAGCGACCGCCCGTCCCCCACAGGACGTGGGGGCGGGCGGCATGTCGGCTGACATCTGGGGGCAGGACATATCTCTGGACGCATCGGGTCAGGCGCGCGTGGCGGCCAACGGCGAGCTTGTGCTGACCGAAGGCGTGGACACGGGCGTGCAGGATATCCGTATCCGCCTGTCAACCTATCTCGGCACGCTCTTTTACGACAAGACCTTCGGCTGTCTGTTGCCGGACTGGTTTTATGAGGAATCCACGGCATCCTCCCGCGCGGCGCTCTGTTCCGAGCTTGTGATGCGGACGGAGGAAGACCCGCGCGTCACGCCGGGCAGCGTCTCCGCCTCCATCCTCAAATGGGACGACAGGCAGGTCATGGCGCGGGTGAGCTGGCGCTTCATCGGCGAGGATTCGCCGCTGAACCTTGTGCTTCAGGCGGACAAGTCAACCCGTGAACTGGTGGTGCGGGACGCTTCGCCCCGCTCGGATACGCTGGTTGACATTTTTTGATGACGCCCGCCCCCCCCATAACAAGGGGTGCAGGGGCATTCGATCCGAAGGGCGCGAAGCGTGGCCGTTATGCGAGCTTCGAGCATTACGGCCATCGTACGCAACGCGATGCCCCTGCCGGGGTGCGGGGCAGCGCCCCGCGTGCATAAGCAAGGAGAAAATATGCCAATTATGCCCGATAACTATTATGACCGCTTTGACGCGGAGAAGAATTACGAAAAGATACTGTACCGCGCGGGGTACACCTTGCAGAGCGCGGAGCTGAACGAGCAGCAGAGCATGGCCGCGCGCCGTCTGCGCGATGTGGCCGACGCGCTGTTCAAGGACGGCGACGTGATCCGCGATGCCTCGGTGCTGGTGGACCCGGCCAGCGGCCTGGTGCGGGCCGCCGCGGGCGCGGTGTACCTGCGCGGAGCCGTGCGCGGCGTGGCTCCGGCGGAATTTACCATCCCCACATCCGGCACGGTGGCC
>CAJTSU010000133.1:3238-9666 GCA_910579055.1 uncultured Mailhella sp.
GCGGCTGCGTGTCCAGACGGCCTGGGCCTGGGACAGCGATGGCGGCGAAGGGGAATTTTTCGCCGTGTACACGGTGGACAACGGGGAACTGCGGGCCAGGGAAGCGCCGCCCGCACTGGACAGCTTCGCCCAGAGCATCGCCCGCTATGACCGCGACTCCACGGCGGGAGGCAGTTACATTGTCAGCGGCCTGACCGTGCGGGACGCGGGGGACGGGCCGGACGGCCATCAGATTTACACCGTGGCCGAAGGCCGGGCGCGGGTGTACGGCAGGGGCGTGGAGCTGCCCACCTCCCGGCGCATCGTGTTTGCCGCCGAACCCGATCTGCGCCTGATTGACACGGAGGTGAGCATTGCGGACGAAAGCGCCGGACAGGAGGGCGGGCAGCGCGTGTCCGTGGCGCATCCGCCCATCCGCTCCATCGAGGCCGTGCGCATCACCACGCGCAAAACCGTGTCGCTGGTACACGGCAACTATTCGGGCTGCGCCGACGCCCTGCCGGACAGTTCCGTGGTGGCCATCGTCGAATGCCGCCAGGGCGATACGGTGTTCGCGCCGGGCGGCGATTACCGCAAGAACGGCGACCGCGTGGACTGGTCGCCCTCCGGGGCCGAACCGGCCAACGGCAGCACCTATTCCTGCACCTATGACTGCATTGTGGCCGTGGAGCCGCTGAACCCGGACGAGGACGGCTTCAGTGTGGAAGGCGCGGTCGCGGGCTCCTCAATTATTGTCAATTACCGGCAGGCGCTGCCGCGTATTGACCGTCTGGCAATCAACCAGGACGGGCAGTTCGTGTGGATTACCGGGGTGGGCGGCGAGGACGGCCTGAGCAGCCCGTCCGTGCCGGAAGGCGTACTGGCTCTGGCCACTGTGCTCCAGACCTGGCGCAACGGCGCGGGACGGCGGCAGGTGGTCAATGACGGCGTGCGGGCCGTGCCCTTCAGCGAAATCACGGCCATTAACGAGCGCATCGACTACCTCATGCGGGAGGTGGCCCGCACCCGGCTGGAAACGGACGTCTCCACCCGCGAGGCCGGAGCGCGGGCCGGGCTTTTTGTCGACCCCCTGCTGGACGATTCCATGCGCGATCAGGGCATGGAGCAGACGGCGGCCATTGTGGACGGTGTGCATCGCGGCCACGGTGTCCGCCCTGTCGGCGGATGTGACCGCGCCCACCGCCGCGCCGTACACGCCCCGCGTGTTTCTCGAGCAGCCGTACCGCACGGGCGAAATGCGGGTAAACCCCTATGACGCCTTTGAACCCCTGCCGGGCCGCCTGACCCTGACCCCAGCCCTGGATCGCTGGACGGACACCGATACCACCTGGGCCAGCCCGATAACCCAGCGTTTTGATACCGGCCATTATGTGCCGGGCAGATCATGGGTGGGCAGCCAGAGCGTGAGCAGCGCGGTGCAGAATCTCGGTTCCTCCACCACGGAGCTGGAATACCTGCGCCAGATTCAGGTCAGCTTCCGGGGCGAAGGCTTCGGCGCGGGAGAAGAGCTGGAACGCATCACCTTTGACGGCGTCGCGCTGGATGTGAAAGCCACGGCCAACGCCGCTGGCGTGCTGTCGGGCGTGTTCACCATTCCGCCCCGTATCCCGGCGGGAGCCAAAACGGTGGAAATTCTCGGCAGGGGAGGAACCCGCGCCTCCGGCGTGTTTGTGGGGCAGGGCCTGCTGACCGTGACCACCCTGCGCGAGGTGCATACGGTCAGCACCTTCTGGTATGACCCGCTGGCCCAGACCTTTGTGCCCGGCAAGGCCACGCAGCTTGTGGGCTGCGATCTGTGGTTCACGGCCTGCGCTTCTTCCCCCCGCGTGCAGATCCGCGAGGTGCAGTGCGGCGTGCCGGGACGCACCATTCTGGCCGAGGCGGTGCTGAAGCAGGCCGACGTGAAGCTGGACGGGCCGACCCGCGTGATTTTTGACGTGCCCCTGCGTCTGGCCGCTGACGGCGAATACGCGCTGGTGGTGCTGTGCGATGACGCGGAAACCTCGCTGGCCGTGGCCGAGCTGGGCGGTTTCGACGCCCACGCCCAGACCTGGATCACCAGCCAGCCCTATCAGGTGGGCGTGCTGCTCTCCAGCTCCAACGCCTCCACCTGGACGGCGCATCAGGACAAGGATCTGGCCTTCCGCCTGCTGGAAGCGGAGTTTACGCCCGGCGTGCAGGCGCTGGAACTGGGCGCGGCGGAAGTGGCCGGAGCCACGGACTTGTTGCTGCTGGCCCTGGCCGAAACGCCCAGCGCCGCCACGCGGGTGGAGTATGCCCTGAGCCTGCCCGACGGCAGCGAACAGGTTGTGGCCGCCGGGCAGCCCCTGCGCTTCGCGGAAGGGCAGAGCGGCCCGGTTTCCGTCAGGGCCCGGCTCTCCGGCGACACGACGGCCAGCCCTCTGCTCTGGCCCGGCTCCCAGCTTGTGGCGGGCGCCGTCAGCCTGTCCGCCGACTACTGCACCATCACGGCGGCGGGAGCGAACAGGGCCGTGCTGATCTATGACGCCCTTGTGCCCTCCGGGGCCGCCGTGACGCCGGAAATCCGCATCGACGGCGGGGACTGGCAGACCATGAACGCCGACGCGGCTGTCAATCAGGGCGACGGCGTGGCCGAATGCCGCTGGTCCCTGCCCCTGAACAACGCGCGGGAAATCAAGGTTCGCCTCACGCTCACCGGCTCCAGCCTGGCCAGACCCCAGGTCGGCAATATCCGCTTCATGGCGGTGATATAGGAGCCATCCCATGATCGACGAAAAAACCCCGAATGTGGCTCTGCCCCTGCCGCACATCGACAATTTTCTGGAAGAGGATGTGGAGCGCCTGCGCGCGGCCCTGACCATGATCGACGAACAGCTTGCGGCGGCGGACGCGGCCCGCTCCGCCCTGGCCGCGCGGCTGGAAGAGGAGATCGCCGCATCCGTTCTGGCCTCCGCGTCGGCGCAGGCCGTCGCGGAGAGCGCGCAGAGTACGGCGGATGCGGCGAAGACGGAGGCTTCCGACTGGACGGCAGGCAAACCCGACATCGAGCGGAGACTGGCAGCCCTGGAAGCGATGATTGTGCGCTCGGCCCAGGCTCCCGAAGATACGGGCAGGCTATGGCTGAACACCGCCAACGACACGCTGAACTATCATAACGGCACGGCCTGGAAAACGCTTGTGGGCCGGTATGCCGACGCATAGAGCATTTCGCCGTCGAAATGCTCCCGGAGCCGAGTGAAACGAGGCTCCGCCGCGACGTCGGAGCAGCCGCAATTCACTTGCGGCGTTAAGCGACGACGGAGGCGTGAAACCTGCGCGCCGGAACATAGGGTCCTGGCCGGCAGGTACTTTCAATCACAAAACGCGCCAGGAGGGAACGTATGGCCGTAAACGGAAATCTGTGCCAGACGGCGTTTTCCGAGCTGGGGACTTTGCCGAAAAAGGTCAGCATCACCGAACTTCAGGCCGCGCTGGCCAGTCTGAACGGAGTCAAGGGCAACGTACAAAACTGCAACTGCGCGCCGAGCAACTGCTGTCAGAGCGCCGTGTGCCAGAGCTGTCAGACTCCCACCTGTCAGAGCGCGGCCTGCCAGAGCTGCCAGACACAATCGTGTCAGAGCCAGTGCAAATCAAGTAATTGCAGCAGCAACTGTAGCAACTGCGACTGCAACAGCAGCCATTAGGAGTCATGCCATGTCCATGCAGGTTTTTATTGATTACACCGATCCCGTCGTCACGGACAAAAAGGAACTGGAAGTGCGGGACAAGCGCCCCCGGCTGGCCTTCATCAGAAAAAGCGATACCGAGTTCCGCGTGGAAACCTTTCATGTGGATGGAGAACCGCGCGCGGCGTATGACATTGACATTTCCAAATACGCCAAAGGTGAAATCCATTCCTTGCAGGGCTACAACACCTTTCTTCCCTATATTCCGGAAGACCGTGTTTCCATGGACATTTTTCTGGACATGGGGCAGGTGGCGGCGGCCAAGGAAGAGGTGCATTGCCTGCACCTGAACCACAAGCCCAACAGCGTGGTGTTCTACATCGCGCCGGGCACGGACGACGTGTATGTCTACTGCCGGCATATCACCTATTTTGAGGGGATTGAGCCGATTGTGGTGGACAGCAACAATTTTCACGTCATCCTTCAGGCGCACTGCCCGAATTACGAAGACCCCCGGCCCATGAACACCCTGCGCCTGCGCACACTGCTGGCGCTTGACCCCAACGAGTCGCTGGCCTGCATCGAAAGCCAGCTTGATTTTGTGACCGCCATGCTGCTGGCCGTGGTGGACGGCGATCCGGAACTGAAACTGCGGGTGCTGGAAAAGGTGGGCGAATACGCCAACTTCAAGGACGCCGTGGAGCCGAACCTGCTGTTCACGGTCAAGGAGCCGAGCAAGTGCCTGGACGAAATCCGCACACTGAAAGCCTTTGCGCGGCAAAAGCAGCGCGAATATTACGCGGCGCGCGCGGCGCTGCTGGCGGCGAAGGAGGCGGCCCATGTCGGAACTGACGAATAAGGCCGACGTGGCCGGTCTGACGGCAGGCTATGATGCCATAGCCGCCAGCGTGACCTTTGCGGACGGTGTGCCCGCCGTGGACAAAAGCGGTCTGGAAGGCGCTCTGGCGAAGAAGGTGACGCTGGCTTCCCTTCAGGAGTGCGTGAAAAGCCTTGAAAGCAAATTCTCCGGCAACTGCAACTGTCTGGTGAACACGGATTGCTGTCAGAGCTGCCAGACCACGACCTGCCAGAGCACTTATTGCCAAAGCGCGTATTGCCAGAGCTGCCAGAGCAGCAAATGCCAGAGCTGCCAGCGGCAATGCAACTGCGACTGCAACCGCGATTGCAGCAGCCATTGAGACGGGAGGACAGGATGAGCGCCAAACACTATCTGACCTACGTCAATGACCGCTGCAACATGAACTGCCCGTACTGTTACGACAGCAGGAAGCGCACGGGGGAAGAAATGCCCGATGCCGTCATTGACGCCTGCCTTGACTTCTATCGGCGCACGGCGGGGGATGAAGCGCTTTCCATCATGTTCCTGGGCGGCGAGCCTTCGCTCTCGCCGCATGTGCTGCGGCGTTTTCTGGAAGGCGCGGGGGAGAGCTGGTTCTTTGAACTGATGACCAATGCGTTCAACTGGCAGCCGGACTTTCTGGACATGCTGCGGCCATACCGGAAGCGTCTGACCATCATCGCCAGCTACGACGGCATGTTTCAGGAGCGGCGCAAACCCGGCTCCACGGAGCGGGTGCTGGGCAACATCCGCATGGCCATATCGCGGGGCTTCATGGTTGTGCCCTGCTGGACGACCACGGATGAAACCGTGGGGAGCCTGTTTGAAAACGCGCGGAAGCTCATTGCGGATACGGCGGGATTCCGGCGTCTCTTCATCAAGCGCAACTGCCACCACAATATATGGGGCAATAACGCCGCCTATCTGCAAGGGCTGGCGGCCAATATCGACCGTTATGCCGCTCTGCTGGCGCATGAGCGCATCGTGCGCGGACAGTATGTCCAGACGCTCAACCGTATTGAAACGGGGAGCGACCTGAACTGCGTTCACCGCAAGGGCACGTTTTCCTGTCAGACGGGCTTTCCGTCACAGGTGGTCGTGGGCATGGACGGCGCGCTGTACCCCTGCGAGCTGTACGCCAGCAATCACAGGCATCCCATAGGCGACGTATGGAAGGGGCATGACATGGACGCCCTGCGGGCCATGAGCGCGCCGGACTATGCCGGGGCCGCGCGGCGCAACAATGTCTGCCCCTGGTGGAATGAAGCAAGAAACGGCGATTGGCGGGACTGCTCCGGCTGCATCAACGACGAGGCCGACAACATGCTGTTTGCGGCGCGGGGCAAGATGCAGGATCACCTTGACCGCCTCGGACGCCTGAAGGCGGCTTTCGGAGGCGGCTATGTCTGATTTGCCCGTTATCTATTTCGAGATCACCGATCTGTGCAATCACGCCTGTTTCTATTGCTGCAAGGATTTTCGCGGCAAGCCCGGCCTGACCATGACGGAAGAACAACTGGACAGGCTGCTGGCCCTGCCCAAGTCCGCTCTGGTGATCAGCGGGGGCGAACCCTCTCTGGTCAGGGACAGGGTGTACCATGTGCTGGAACATGCCGACGTGCGCGTGACCATCAACACCAATCTTGCCGGCTGGACGCCGGGGGAGCTGGCGGAACTGGCGGGAAAGGCCCGTCTGAACATCTCCATGCCCGCCATGGACAGGGAAACATACCGGGAAATCACCGGCGCGGACGATTTCGGGAAGCTCCTTGCCAATCTGGAGACGGCATCGCGCGACAGCCTCATCGGCATTGTCGTGCATGGAAAAAACAGAAAAGACCTGCCGCGCCATGTCGCCTGGCTGGCCGTGCGCGGCTTCCGGCATTTTCTGCTCCAACCGGCCTACGGCAGCGCGGCGGCCC
>CAJTSU010000133.1:9676-9885 GCA_910579055.1 uncultured Mailhella sp.
GAGGACTTCGCCGCGTCGCTGGCCGCCATCGAGCGCGTGTACGCGCAGAACCGCCAGCTTGACATCAGACTCATGTCTCCCTGCGGTTCCGCAAGAGTCCCGGCGCTGCATCAGTGCGACGCCGGAACGGGGCGTCTGATCGTCCTGTCCACCGGCGATATCGTGCCCTGCGCCTGCCGCAAGATGGACGTGCTGGGCAATCTGTTCGC
>CAJTSU010000134.1 GCA_910579055.1 uncultured Mailhella sp.
ACTCCGGCGTCGCGACGGAGTCTCACTTCGCTCGACTCCGGGAGCATTTTCAAAACGAAAATGCTCTAATATGTTCCTCCGGCGGGAAAAGGGATTGACAAAATGGTCAAGCCGGTGAACTTCTGCCTTCAGGTGAGGTAATCTGCACCGAGCCAGTCCTTCGTCGGAGTCAGCTGAAGGAAGGCCTTGAGTGTGGATTAAAACAAGCCGGACAACCATTGCGAAATTCAGGGGGGCGTGTGCAACGGCTCAGCAAGGCGACATACAGCGAGCAGGTCGCTCAACTTATCAAACAGCGCATTCGCAGCGGCAAGCTCCGGGCGGGAGAGTCCATCGGAGAAGCAGGCATGGCGGAGGAATGCGGCATCAGCCGGGCGCCGGTGCGTGAGGCTTTGTATCAGCTTGAGGCGGAGGGCTTGCTCATGTCGCATCCTTCACGCGGCAAATGTGTCACCATCCTCACCCCGGAGGGCATTCGCAACAGCTATGAGCTGAGCGGGCTGCTTGAAGGAACGGCGGCCGCCAACGCGGCAAAGGGCATGCCGGAAGGCGTGCGGCGCAAACTGTCTTCTGTTATTGAGCGGATGCGTGAGGCTGTCCGCGAGGGCAGTACGTTTGAGGAGCACGCGTCCCTGGGGACGGAGTTTCATGAGGCCATCCTCTGCCTTTCCGATAACCCCTTGCTCCGTACTCTTGCCAGCCGTACCAGTCGAGTCATTTCCAAGTACCTCATGTACCAGCAGTGGAGAACGCTCTACTCTCCCGAAGAGCTGTACTTCCGGCACAACATCATTTACGAGGCGCTTTGCGCGGGAAACCGGGAACAAATCGAAAACGCCGTGCGCGAACACTACGCGGACTCGGCAGAACGTCTTGCCAAATATTGCGACGCGACTGCACCCAAAAGAAGCAGAAAAGGCAAAGCCCACTTCCCTGCCGAATAAAGCAACGCTCTGTTGTGGAATAGTGTTGAACATAACCTTGACCGCCGAAGGAGCGAGCGAACCGGCCGTGGATACATGCCGCCTGTGTCGGAGCAAAACCATACGCTCCGCGCAACGCCATCAGCACGGTTCTGCCGCAGAGCCTTCCGGAGTTTTCATGTCACGAGAAATTGAAGTCGGATTTGTGCAGGAAGGCGATATCTATACCATTCATACCGGATCGCCGGTTTTGGGAGATATTGTCATGGATTATTCCGCGTACCCCGAGGACGCCCGGAGCGGCAATTCTTCCATTCTGCTGCTTTCCGCCGCGCTCAGCTGCTACTGTGGAAGCATCCGGGCCGCGCTGGCCGCCCGAGATGTCCCGTTCAGGGCGATCCGCGCCACGGCAAAGGGTGTAAAACGCATGAACGCTGAAGGGGCCACGCGCCTGACCGATATCGCTCTTGATGTGGCCGTGGACCTGGACGAAGAATATGTGCCCAGGCTGGAACACTGCGCCAAAATAGTGAAGCAGTGTCTGATCACCGCCTCGCTTTTCGAGGGAATTGCCGTAACCCATGCCGTGCGCCGGGCGTAAGCGGGATCTGCCGGGAGCGTTTCAGCCCTGTTCCCGCTCGTAACTGAGCTTGCGCGAGACAAACATGAGCGCGCCGAGCATGATCAGCACCAGACCTGTTCCCATGATCAGCGCGTAGTCTTCCATCTGAAGAATGGCATACAGCAGCGTGTAGAGCGCGGTCAGCAGCAAGCCCGCGCCGAGGCCGAGCCGCTTGGCGCGCAAGGCCGCCGCCGCGTACAGGGAAATCATCAGAACGGCACAGGCCGAAGCCGTCGCATAGGCCGCGCCGAAAGCCACATGTTCAGCCAGCGAAAGCAGCGAGAGATAGAAGACGACCATGGCCAGCCCCACCAGGCTGTACTGCACCGGATGCAGGCGGGCGCGCAGGCCGAGGTCCAGCACGATAAACGCCAGGAAGGTCAGGCCGATAAACAGAATGCCGTACTTCACCGCGCGGTGAATAAGCTGATATTGGGTGCTGCTTTCAAAAAGATCCACGCCAACGCTGAAGTCCGTGAAGTCAGCATGCCATTCATCCATTGCCGCAAGGCTGGGGAAAGGCCGGGCCAGGGAAGGGATGTTCCAGGTTGCGTGAAAACCCTCCTCACTGACCTCGCGCGTGACGGGCAGCGCCCCGCCCCGGAAACTGGGGGACGGCCAGGAGGAAACAAGGGAAAGTTCCGTCACATCGCCCACAGGTGTGATGCGCAGGCCGGTACTGCCGTTAAATACCAGCTTCTGGGAAAAGGTATATTCCCCCTGAGCAGCGTCCACAGATACCGGCACGCGAAAGCCGCTGGACATGCGCATGGGCCGGGTGCCGGGCTCGGCGCGCAGTTCCCTGCCGTTCCAGACAAAGGGGCTGACGGAGCGCAACGCGTTGGGCCAGGACAGCCCCATGATGACATAGGCGTGACGGTAATCGATTTCATTCAGCGCAGGCGCAACCCGCGTCCATTCCTCGCGCGTGGGCAGGACAAAAACACCGTTCAGGCCGAGTTCCGCCGTGTACACCAGAGAACGGTAAATCCCCCGTTTGCGTTCTTCGGGGGCAAGCGTGCCGTCAAAGCGGACCGAACGGGGCAGAATGACCATATGATTTAATACCTGCTCGGAACTCTTGACCAGCCTGTACGCATCGGGGGCGTTTGCCGGGCGGCTTTCATCCCGCACCCGGCTTTCCGTGATGTGGTTCTCCGTGAAGGGCACGACAAGGAGGGGGCCGTCCAGATTCTGGGGGCCTCCCCATGTTTTGCTGATGTCCTGCACCACGCTGTTATACAGTTCGGCCCGTTCATTCACGATGCCGCGCACGAATCCGAGGGGAATGAGCAGCGCCAGCATGACCACGCCGACCACGGCAAAACGCACGCCCGCAGAGTGCATGACGTCGAGGGCGGCAAAGCCGGGGCGGGGGAGAGACTGCTGCCTGTCGCTTGCGGATGACGCGGGTTCGGTGCGGGGGCTGGGTTTGGTCATGTCTTTTTCCGGAGATTGGCCCGAAGTTTCCCGCTCCGGGGTATGCGGTTTCATAAGAGGGGGCGTGTCATCCAGAGAAGGCAGAGCAGCCGCACAGGCCGGAGGGGCACCGGGCACAGCCGCATTCTCTCCTTCCGCGGGGGCGGAGAAGTTGCGCCGGAACATCCGGTACAGCCAGACCGCAGAGGCTCCGAAACCGATAAACGCCATGAGCAGGACAAGAAGAGCGAAGACAAGAAGAAGCGCATCCATATGTTTCAATTCCCCTCATCCCCTCCGCCGACAGACTCCGCAGCCGACAGAGAGGGGGAGGCGTCCGGAATATTTTCCCGCTTTGGGGAAGTTTTCTTCTTTTCGCGCCGCAAAGACGGGAAGTCAATGATCGCCTTTCCGGTGCGAAGGGAAATGACTGTGGCTTTTTGTCCCCTATGGGGGAAAAAGGGCGAAGGAAGTGTTGCCGAAAACACACGTTCAGGAGATAAAAGTCTAGACTTTTAAATTTATTATATTGAAATAATATGGTTTTTATATTAGGCATGGATATTGCATATAAAAATGCGGGCTCTGTTCCAGAATAGTGTTGAAACTATCCTTGACCGCCGGAGGCGCGAGCGAAGCCGCTGTGGGTACATGTTGCCTTTGGCCCGTGTGGACACGGATTGTCTTTGCGGCAATGAATATTGCCGCCTGTGCCGGAGCAAAACCATACGCTCCGCGCAACGCGGCCAACACGGTTCCATGACAGAGCCAACGTGTAAAGTTGTGTACACCATGCCTCGCGTTTCACGCGGCATGACGGAGGATAAGATATGTTTCAGACCACTGTCGCCCGCCCGGTATCTTTCACAGGCGTAGGCCTGCATTCCGGCAGAGATGTGCAAATCAAGTTTCAGCCTGCTCCCGTGGATTCCGGCATTATGTTTTTTGCGCACACCTCTTCCGGCGTGCGCCGTATCCACCCGGAGCCGGGAGCTGTGACGGCTACGGCATTGGCCACGACGCTGAGCGACGGCAAGGCTTCCGTATCCACCGTGGAGCATGTGCTCGCCGCGCTGAATGGCTTGCAGGTGGACAATGTACAGGTGCATGTGCTGGGCGGCGAGGTTCCGATTATGGACGGTTCCGCGGCTCAGGTGGTCAGGATGATCCGGGACGCCGGCGTGCGCGCGCAGCACATGGAACGCCGGGTGGCCCGAATCCGCCGTCCTCTGTCCGTGGCAGGCGAGGGCAAGGCCATTCATGCTCGCCCGCATCATGGTTTTTATGTGGATTACACCATCGACTTTCCGCACAAGTCCATCGGCCGCCAGCGGCTGGCTCTGGAAATCACGCCGGAAAGCTTCCCGCGCATAGCCAATGCCCGCACCTTCGGCTTTCTTCAGGAAGTGGAATACCTGCACAGCAAGGGGCTGGCCCTGGGCGGCAGTCTTGGCAATGCGGTAGTGCTGGACGAGGACGGCGTGGTAAACCCTGAAGGATTGCGCTGCCCGGACGAATTTGTGCGGCACAAGATCCTTGATTTTGTGGGCGATATGGCCATGTTCGGGATGCCCCTCCAGGGAGCGTTCGAGGTGCATTGCTCCGGCCATCACCACAACAACATGTTTTTGCGTCACCTTCAGGCTGAGGCTTCGTATTATCTCGACATCGTGCGCGAAAGCGAGATGGCGGCAGAGGAAGACGAAGTTATGGGCGTGCCTGCCCTGGCCATGCCTGCATAGCGTGTACCTCGTGTTTTTGCAGCATAAAAAACCCGGCCGTGGGTATTTTCCCCCAAGGCCGGGTTTTATTTTAATGGCCGCGCGGAAGCGTGAAACCTGCGGGACGGCGGGGCGACGCCTCTAGCCGTGCGAACGAAAACCAGACGCAGGTGGCGGCCCATACGGAGCAAACACCGCAAAGCGGGATTTGTCATCAGTCTGGACGTTGAATATGAAGTATTCAACGTCGTATGGCACTAGCAGCCTATTCCAAAGAAGCGGGCCGCATTGTTGTACATGACGTCTTCCACCACTTCGGGGCGCAATTTTTGCAGATAGAGCGCCACAGAGCTTTCCACATCAACGCAGGGATACGCTGACCCATACAGCATTTTATCCCGCAGCATGTAATTGGCCGCTTCGATATACGACTGCGCGCCTGCGGCGTGAAGCGCGTATATATCCGGGGAAAGATAGACGTTGGGGGCTTTGAAGGCCAGGCGAACCGCAGCTTCCACCCACGGCCAGCCGCCGTGGCAGAGTGCGATTTTCAGATTCGGGAAGGCCGTGGCCACATGCTCCGCATGGATGGGCAGGCAAAAATCATCTGTCGGCCCGTGGAAACCGCCGAAGGAGATGAGCAGCGGGATATGGTTCCTTTCACAGAATTCGTAGGTGGGAAAGATGTTTTCGTCATCGATCATGATGTTGTGAAAGCCCGGCTCCATGAAGGCCGATACGCATGGCCCGTCCAGTACATAATGTTGCAGGGTGTTCATGGTTTCCGGGCTGCTGTCCGGCGCAATGCCGCAGGCCCCGAGGAAGCGTTCCGGATACTTTTTCAGCAGATCGACAAGGGCGTCGTTTTCATAACCGCGGGAATTCCTGCGGATGGATACCACGCCGGTAATCTCCCCCGCGCGATCCATTTCCGCAAAAAGTTGTTCCATGGATGCCGTTTTCATGGATTCCGACATATTCATGCCGAAATTCCTGTAAAAACGGGAAACGGCAAAAGGATTGTCGGCCCGGGTGTCAAACATGCCGTTTTTGTCGAGATAGGGCAGGAAGGGCGGACGCATGCGTACATCTATAATTTTCATCAGGAACTCCTTAAATTGCGAGCAGGTCGCGGCTTTGCCGCGCCGTCAAGCGAGCGATTTTCGTGTGTTTCCGTCAAGCCGCTTTGCGGCCTGGACGGCGCAAACGCCGCGAAGCGGGGTTTGTCATCAGTCTGACCCGTGTGGAACACGGGCCGCCTTTGCCGCAACGGGCGTTGCCGTCTGTGGCGAAGCCAAAATACACATCCCGCATAATGGTGCATGGTGCTAAATGAGCCCGATCAAATACCAGAAAGGCAATACCAGTACCCAGTACAGAACAAGCGTGATGCCTATTTTGATGATGTTGTACTTCATGAAATCTTTCATGGACATGACGCCGAATCCGAACATAACCAGAAGATACGCGTTCTCATACGGAAAGAGGACCATGTCATTGGCGAAAAACATGGCCATAAAGGGCAGCAGCGGGTAACTGATGCCCAGCCCCGTACCCAGTGCGGCGAGCGGCCCGGGGAACATCCCCTGCATGGCCGAAGGCGTCATCAGAATATTCATGATGATGCCGAAGATAATGCACAGGAAAAGGAAGATCGGTATGGGACAGCCTTCCAGCATGGGCGTGATGGATTTGCTGATGGCCGGCCCGATGCCCACGGCCGCACCGACGGAGCCGATGCTCATGCACGAGGCAATAAAGATGATGAAACCGATATTGACGGTGTCCAGAGATTTTTGTTTTGTCGCCACATTGACGCCCGGCAGGAAGAACAGCATCGGGATGATGATGAACCCGTAGTTCATGTCGAGCTTGTGCCAGGGTTGGGCGAAAATGTAGAGAAAGAGAAGAACGGTCAGGCATATCGCCTTTTTTTCCCTGGTGCTCAGGCGACCCAGTTTGGCATACTCCGTTTCGAAATACTGCATGCCGCCCTTGAGGAATCGCGCTGGCTTGTACAGCCTGTAAAACAGATAGACAATAAGAAACTGGATAACGATCAGGGGCAGGTTATAGACAGTCAGCGTCCACCAGGACATCTGAAAGTCTTTGACCACCATCTGAACGCCGCCGCCCCAAAGCCCGACGGTAACGGGGCTGTAGATGAAATTGAGCGATGCGGTCGATACGATCTGCGCGACAATCATGATCAGGACACCTTCGCTGGTATGTTCCAGCCTGAGGGCCTTGACCACACCGTAGCACAGCACCAGCGTGACCATCCACCCGTTGGTGAACGAAACGAACATGACCAGAAGCCCCGCCGCCATCAAGGCGAAAAGCAGCTTGATCAGGCTGCCCCGGCATTTCGTGCCTGCCCACAACACCATACGGTTCAGAAGGCCGCTTTCATCCAGAGCATTGGCGAAAATCATACCCCCGACAATCATGAAAATCATGAAACTGCCGGACCAGATGCTCAGCGCGTTCGCAACCGGCACGGTTCCGGTGATGACGTAGGCAACCGGCAGCAGGAGCCCGACCAGCATGTTCGGGAGCAGCTCAAAGGCGGCCAGCAGGATAACAAAGGTGGTTGCAACGAGGAATTCCCGCATGGGAGCGGGAAAAGCCTCCGAAGCCGGGATGAGCTGTATCCCGAGCGGGATGAACAGCGCCGCAACCCATTTGACTGCGGTAAAGGCATGAGAATTAAGCATCAACGGCCCCCCTTTGGTGCATGTTCCATTTGTATGGTGTTTTGGAAAAATGTTCACATAACCAAGCAAGTCGTATGCCATTATACTATATTTTTATATAATACCATGGATTATGGATTTATTTGCCTTTGAAGGCATGACGTATTATTCTCGAATTCAAGAATATTTTTCAGAAATTGATATTTTTATAGAATTACAGGGGGGCCTATGCCCGATATCCCGGCATCGCGGGAAGAACATCTCGCTCTGGAGCAGCGTCACAGGGATTTCAAGGCAGGAAAACAGGTGGATCGGGATGGCGTGCGGGATTTTGTACTTGATTCCTGGCTGCGCTGCCGGGCGCATTTTTCCGCACAGAGCCGCCCGGAGTTTCGGATTCTGCCAGAAAAAGAACTGGAAGCGTGCAGGAGCGGCAATGGTCTTGTTCTGGCAAACGCCGCGCCGATCATGCACAGTGTTTTTGAGCTGCTCACCGGGCCGAAAGAGGACATCAAGGGAGTCCGGTGCTGTGTTTTTGTAACGGACAGCTCGGGCGTGCTGCTGACCAAGCTGGACAGTCAGCCCTTTCCGATCAGGCCGGGCATGGTGTTTGACGAGCGCCTGATAGGCACAAACAGCGTGCATTCCTGCATGGAAAACCGTTACATTTCCACTGTGTACGGTTTTGAACACTATTTCGAGGAGTTTTCCGGCTATGTGGCCAGCGCGGCGCCGATCATCACGGAAGACGGCGTTGTGCACGGGGCCTTTGGCGTGCTGCTGCATTGCGGGGACTATGACCTTTCCATCAAGGCCATGAGCGATGTTGCGTCCAAGGCTGTTTCCAGCCTGGTGAATTCCAGTGTGCACCGTTCGCATCGAGAATTCCTGCTGGATCACATTGACGACGCCATTATCTATACCGACCGCGAACAGCGGGTTCTTTCCTTTAACCGCGTGGCGGCGGAAACATTTAAACAACTTCGGGAAGGCGCGCATATTCCGGAGCTGATACCCTTTGGGGAAGAATTCAGGAAATGCCTGCGCGAAAGGCGGGAACTTAATGATTTTTTTATGCCTGTGCGCAGTCGCCCCGGAAAAGGCATGTCCTTTTATGTCACTGTCAGTTACGACAATTTGAGCGGCGCGGTGCTCATTCTGCGCCGCGGCGGGAAGGTACGCGAGCTGGCCGCACGGGTGGCAACCCCCGGAGCCGTGTACAGCTTTGACGACATCATGGGCAAATCGCGGGCGCTGAGCAGAACCATTGAACTCGCGCGCAAGGCTTCGGCAGGGGACATGACCACGCTTATTACCGGAGAAAGCGGCACAGGCAAGGAATTGTTCGCCCATGCCATACATAACGCCGGTTCACGGGCAAAGCATCCGTTCCTTATTGTCAACTGCGGCGCTTTGCCGCAAGGGCTGATCCAGAGCGAGCTCTTCGGCTATGAGGAAGGCACGTTCACAGGGGCGAGCCTGCGGGGCAAGGTGGGGAAATTTGAACTGGCCGACGGCGGCACCATATTCCTTGATGAAGTGGGGGAATTGCCGTTGGATGTGCAGGCTAATCTGCTGCGTTTCTTGCAAAGCGGAGAGCTCAGCACGATTGGTTCAGCCCGCCCGCGCAGGGTGGATGTGCGCGTTATTGCCGCTACCAATCGGGAATTGCCTGAACTTATCCGGCAGGGCAGATTTCGGCAGGATCTTTTTTATCGGCTCAATGCCTTTCCATTGCGTATTCCGGCTCTGCGGGAACGGGAGGATGACGTGATCCTGCTCGCCCGGCATTTTGCGCGCGCCTTTTCCCTTGCGGCCAGGGGGTGTGGGCTTTCTCTTGCCGAGGAATCGATCGGCAACCTTGCGGCGCACGACTGGCCGGGCAATGTGCGCGAATTGGAAAATTGTATCCGTCTTCAGGTCAACCTTGCGGAAGGAGACGTTATTTACGTCCCGCCGTTGTCCGGTGCGCGGGAAGCGGCTGCCGCTGGGGAGGGGTTTGGCGGACGCAAAGGTGCCTTTGAAAAGAAACTGCTCTGTGAAGCTCTGGAAAGCAGCCAGGGAAATATTCGTAACGCGGCGGCCTTTCTTGGTATTCCTCTCAGCACCATGTACAGCAAGATTAAAAAGTACAATCTTCTGCCCGGGCGGCGCAAGACGGCAGCCCCCTCTCCCGGTTCCCCCGAGTGGGACAGGGAAATCGGCTCGTTGATCTCCCGCCTGCCTCCGGAATCGAAAGAGAGCCTGCACCGTTTTCTGAAAAGCCTGATTTGAAAACATCCTTGACCGCCGGAGGCGCAAGCGAGCCGGCGGTGGATACATGCCTTATCTCTGCTGTCGCCATTCGCAAGGCTCCTTCGTCGCCTGACGACTGCC
>CAJTSU010000135.1 GCA_910579055.1 uncultured Mailhella sp.
GCGCCGCGCCGAGCGCAGGCTGTAACAAAAACGAAGGCAACCGTGCAGGCGTGTTATAGCCCGTTTTCTTCGCTCGGGCAATGGCTTATGTCCTATTCCAAGTCTACCCGGAACTGTGTGCTCTCATGGGAGGGCGAGTGCCGGAACTGCGTGGCAGAAATATCAGCTATTCTGGAACAACCACGCTTGGCCAGGTGGCTGCGGACAATAAAGCCTGGCTCAGGATCATGTGGAATACCTGGAGTGCAGGAAGTGAAAACGAGTTCGCATATGTATTTAATCTAAAGCCGTATTATGGAGGTTTTTCTTCTTCCGCAACTCCATTAGGCAATAATGTGTATAAACATTATTAATACTTGCCAAATTCAGGGGAAGAAACTATTAAAACAGCATGTTTCAGCGTCCCGTATGGTTATTGGTATCCATGCGGTGGTAAAGATTGCCCTCATCTCATTATCTGAGATGGGGGCAATCAGTTTTATGGGCTTTAACCTGTCGAGGAAGCATAGCTTCGGAAACAGACAACCACCCGCTATGCGGGTGGTTGTGATTTTTCATTGCGGCAGAAAAAGGCGATGCGGCCGCTCCGCGCGCTACGGCCTGAGTGCCGCGGCTTCCCGCTTCTGATTGCGCACATGCATGCCCAGCACCACTCCCAGCAGCAGCACGAAACTCGTGCCGAGACTGAGCGGCAGATTGCCATGCGTGAAGCCCGCCACCAGGTAGCCGGCTATACAGCATCCGGCTACCAGCATGGAGTAGCCCAACTGGGTGGAGACGTGTTCCACATGGTTGCAGCCAGAGCCTGCGCTGGACAGAATTGTGGTGTCGGAAATGGGTGAACAGTGATCCCCGAACACGCTGCCGGCCAGAGTGGCGGAAAGGGAAACCACCAGCAGCTGAGGATCAAGCGCCTGCGCCACAGGAACCACGATGGGAATAAGAATGCCGAAGGTTCCCCAGGCCGTGCCGGTGGAGAAACTCAGGAAGGCCGCAATGACGAAAACGGCGGCAGGCAGGAGAGCGGCGGTCATGCTTCCTCCCGTTACCACGCTTTCCACAAACTGCGGCGTCTGAAGAAGGTCACGGCATACCCCGCTGATCGTCCAGGCCAGCACCAGAATGATGTTCGCGGGCATCATGGTCTTGATGCCTTCCACGCAGCCCTCCATAAATCCCCTGTAGCTGATCAGGCCGCGCGGCACAAAAAGCAAAAAGGCCACGATCAGAGCGGCAAAGGAGGCGTACATCAGCCCGGTGGCGGCAGAGCAGTTGCCAAAGGCCGCGCCAAGCGTATGATATTGCGGATCATCGCCGAAATAGCCGCCGGTATACAGCAGACCGAGTACGGCAAACACGATAAGCGCGCCGATAGGCAGCAGCATGTCGATAAGCCGCCCCCGGGGCGAGGACTTCAGCATAGCCGAGTTATCATTGGCTATGCCAAGGTTGCCTTTCTCCGCCAGGAGTTCCGCCTTGCGCATGGAGCCGAAATCGTAGCCGGTGACGCAGATCATGAGCACCATGACGATGGAAAGCAGCGCGTAGAAATTATACGGAATGGTGGAAACAAACGCCGCAAAATCGCTTTCAAAGGCGCCCGTGGCACGCAGATTACTGCCCACGGCCGCGGCCCAGCTGGAAATGGGCGCAATGATGCAGATGGGCGCGGCGGTGGAGTCGATGATATAGGCCAGCTTAACGCGGGAAACCTTGTAGGTGTCGGTGATGGGCTTCATCACCGTGCCCACGGTAAGGCAGTTGAAATAGTCGTCGATAAAGATGAACATGCCAAGGCCGGCGGTGGAAAGCAGCGAGGAGCGGCGGCTTCTGATTTTGGTGGCCGCCCATTTGCCGTAGGCGACCGAACCGCCCGCCAGCGAGATGACATACACCAGAGCCCCGAGCAGAGAACAGAAAATAATGATGGCAAAGTCTATCTTGTTCAACATGGTGCTGAACATGGTCTGCACCGGCCCCACAATGCAGGAGCCGGTTCCCGTGCCCACGGTATAGATAACTGTTCCGGAAAGAATGCCGATAAGCAGGGAGGAAAAGACCTCCTTGCTGACAAGCGCCAGCGTGATGGCGATAATGGGGGGAAGGATGGAAAGCCATCCGGCATAATAGGGTTCCATGTGAGCCTCCGTTGAGAAATGCGGGTCAACAGGCGACAATGCCTTCGCGCAAAACGCCCGCGGCACAGGATTCGGCGCAAAAACGCTATAAGAAAAGACCGCCGATGTATAGCCCTTTTTATGCAGAAAAACATGGAAATTGCGGCGCAAGAGCAGGAGGAAACACGGCCTTCCTCGGCCCTACGCGTTCCGCCACGGGCAAAACACCCGTTCGGCCAGACAGCACAAGGCATACACGGCAAGCCCGAGCAGGCTCATGCCAAGGATGCCCACAAACATTTCCGGAGTCTCCCCCCGGCCCCAGGCATCCATGATCCGGAACCCCAGCCCTGAACGCGTGGCAAAGGATTCCGCAAGAAACAGCACCGCCACTGCTGTGCCTCCGGCCACCTTGAGGGAGGTAAACAGGCCAGGCAGCGCCGCTGGCACATACACATGCCGGAGCGCCTGCAACAGCATGCCGCGCCCCGATCCGGCCGCCGCGCCGGTGAGGGATCGGAATACCTTGCGACAGGACGGATCCAGCCCCAGGGCCGTGCCCCGCACAATGACCAGAATCTGATACCCCGTGGTCAGAGCGAGCAGCAGCACGCGGGGCGCATCCCCCAGTCCGAGGAAGGTGAAAAAGACGGGAAGCAGCACGATTTTCGGCAGGGGGTAGGTAAGAAACACCAGCGGGGCGGCCACCGCGTCCGCCCGGCGGCAATACCCCATGAGCAGCCCGGCGGGAAAGGCCACGCACACCGCCAGGGCCAGCCCCAGAACCAGCCGCCAGGCGCTCATGCCCATATCCGTCCAGAACGCGGCCGTGCCCAGCGCGTCCAGGAACAGCGCAAAGGTTTCGCCGGGAGAAGGAAGCAGATCCGACCCCAGCGCCAGAGTGCCCGCCTGCCAGACAAGACAGAGCGCGGCAGCGGCCAGAACATAGCGCAGCGGAACGGCGCATCTCATTCCACACCCTCCCGCTTGTCCTCTTTCCGCAGGGAGGAACCCCGCAACGCCGCATGCACACGACGGCTCATATGAAAAAACGCCTCGCGTTCCCGGCTGTCCGGCAAGCCGGACAGGGGATTTTCCAGCCAGGCGGCCGGCCGCGCCGGGCGGCCGCCCAGCACGAGAACACGCGTTCCAAGAAAGATTGCCTCTCCTATATCGTGGGTAACAAGCACTGTGGTACAGCGACGGCGTTCAAGCAGGCCCAGCAGAAAGTCCTGAAGCCGTTCGCGGGTCAGGGCATCCAGAGCGGAAAACGGCTCATCCAGAAACAGAATATCCGGTTCGGCAATGAGCGCCCGCCCCAGCGCCAACCTCTGCCGCTGCCCTCCGGAAAGGCTTGCGGGCCAGCGTTTTTCCAGACCTTTCAACCCCAGCTCATCCAGCATGGCAAACGCTCTTGCCTCGCGCTGCGCCTTTCCCATACCCGCCAGTTCCAGCGGCAGGGTCAGGTTGGCCAAAACCCTTTTCCACGGGAAAAGCCCGAGATTCTGCCATACAAAGGCGGAACGCGGGTTCCGCTCAGCGGAGTCTCCCGCACTTCCGTTCACAAATCGGGCCGTCACCCTGCCCCGGCTTGGTTTTTCCATGCCGGAAAGCAGGCCCAGCAGCGTGCTCTTGCCGCAGCCGGATTCGCCGATCACGGCCAAACGCTCCCCGGCGGCAAGCGTGAAGGAGAGCGGTTCCAGAACAGGGCCGGAGCCGTAGTCCCGGGTCAGGTCTTCGGCGGCAAGTTCAAAACTCATCAACATTTCCCCCCTGCCTGAGCCTCAAACGCGGCGCGCAGCTCCGGGAGCATCCGCTCCGCTCTGGCGTAAAGCGCATCATGTTCCCGTTTCTTCTCTTCCATGGATGCCTTGATCGCATTGAATTCCTCTTCCGCCTTTTTCATGGCTTCTTCATATTGTTCCCGCGTAAGGCAGGCCTTGGGGAATAATTTATTGTTACCAGCTATCATATGACCAGCCATAATCTCTACCTGTTCAATTTTTTCACTGTGCATTTTTGTATCCAATAAAAAATAATATATGCTATCCTTACAATTAGCCAATGTAGGAGAATGTGCGGTCATATACGGTTCAAAATAAGCATACAACATTCTTGCAGCAACAGCATTACCCATAACCATGCTATTTCTAAGCATTTTCACAGACTCAGTTTCATTGACAACAGCGAATTGCTCCATTTGATATACCAAGCCCATATGTAAATTGGCCCGTGAGGAACCATGTGCGGCAGCCGCCCCCATCCAGTAACGGGATTCATCTAAACGGAAATTTCCTTCCGCAATATTGCGTGGAATAATGGGAAAACCGGGGTCTTCCGGCATACGAAAATCCGGATCAGGCTGGAGTTCCGCAAGAATGCCCATCCCATACATGGCCTCGGGGTGGCCCAAATCCGCAGCCTTGCGCAACGCCCGCTTGGCCATGAGCTGCAAATCGCTTTCGGGCATGTTTATCCCCTGCGTCATGGTGAATGCCGCGACGCCCAATCTGTACCATGCTTCTTTCTCTCCAAGCATGCGGACGATCCAGTCTTCCCAGAAGGCGGCGGGAGCGCCGGAACTGGGCGGGCGGCCCGTGTTCTCTTCCAGTCTGGTCAGGGCGGCCAAGGCAAAAAGCGCGTTAAAATCCCCCTTCAACGCCCGTTCACGCACTTCTGGAGCCAGCTCCACTCTGTTTTTTCGGTACACGTCATCAACAGCTCCGTACAGCGGTGCACAGCTTCTGTCCGGAAACTGCCCTTCCGGGGCAATATACTCCAAATTACTTTCCGTCAGAAACAAGCCTTCGGCATGAGCCCCAACGGGAGCAAAAACACACAGAACAAAAAGCGCCAGACGGCATAGAGAGCTTTGCATCACAGACCCCACTGCTTCAGGCTGTTTTTAATGACGGCGCGCGGTACCTCATTGGGGATGGAAATCACTTCCTCCACCTTCCCGTAATCAATATCAGAGGAAAACCTGTAGCGCAGCGCGACATTCGCCTTGGCGTACACGAAAGAAAGGTCTTCTTCCCCAACAGCGGAAGACTGCGCCTTCGCCCTGTACGGCGACGGCAGCCTGTACAGCGGGGGCAGTTCGCGCTTTTTCTTCAACTGCATGATCAGCGGGACAACATGATACCGGGCCTTGAAACGATATATTCCATTGCCCTTCACGTCACGGGGTATCTCAATGAGGTAGCGCTCGGTCAGCTCCGCCCTGGCGGGCGATTCCCCCTCAATGGGGTGGATGAGGCAGGTCAGGGTCAGGCCCAGGGCGCATTCCGGCCCGGAACCGCAGGGGGCCTCGAAATGAACGACAAGCTCATCCTTGTCCGGGGCATACCTGCATGTCAGGCGGGAAGGGAAGAACGCGCGCATGTGTTCCCCTGTCCTGTCGATCCACTTCCGCCAGAGGGGATGGATTTCCACGCCGCCGTCACAGGGAACCCAAAGTTCCCGCAACGCCCGGTTTGAAGGCCGGGCATGGATATTCCACAGGCAGTTCTTCAAAAATTTTTCCACCCCGTTGTCCCTGGTGGACAGGTAGATGAACAGCCCCGCCCCGAACAGGGCGACCATGCCCAGAAAGGCGAAGGCAAGCACCGCGCCGCCCAGCGCGTCGGAAGGCGTGCCAAGCAGCTCGCAGTCATTGGCCAGTTGGAGCCAGCTTCTTTTTGCCTGTACGCAGTCCAGGCCAATGCGCATTCTGGCGGCCAGCAGCAGAGGATTCTTCTGGTTTACGGGCTGATGCATGGCATAGGGAAGCACCACCGTCATCAAATCCGCCGCGGCCATGGTCGGATGGTTGCCCGTGCCGAGCACGGAGCAGAAAAAGTCAAGGTAGCCGGGATCGTCGTCTTTTCTGAACAGCCGCGTGGTCAAATCGTCATAAAAGGATTGTTGAACGTCCTGGCATTTGCGCCACAGAAGCTCATTATCCGGGGAAACGGGCAGACAGGGGAAGGTTGTCAGGAACTCATGGGCATGGTAAAATGTAAGATCCCGCAGCGTCAGAAGGGGGCTGGGCGTGCCCTCAAGCATGCGGGCGAAAGTATCCTCAACCCTGAGACAATCGGCCATGACGCCGCGGAAGGAATGGGCAAGCGTGGAATGCAGCAGCGTGTACCATACTTCTGTCACGCGCTTGAGCGCGGCGCACAGCGCGAAATAATCCCTGAAAAACGTATTTCGGTACGCTGCAAACTCCTTGTCAAAACCGGCAAATTCGTCGCGCAGGCCGGTATATGCCGCTCCATCGTTATAGGTGAAATCGCTTTCGCATTTTTTCTTTTCGTCCCAGGCCCAGCAGCGGCCTCCGCGCGAGGCTTTCCATTCCTCATAGGCCCGCAGGCGCTCCATGTACAAACGCTCCGCGCCCCTGACCGGCCCGGCCGGAAGAGGCGGAGGCGGCACAGCATCGCCCGGCGGCCTTGTCCCCCCGAGCCGGAAGCCCCGCTCCAGTTCCCGGACACGCTCGGCGGCTCTGTCCATGGCCTGCGCCCTGAGCAGCTCCAGGGCCAGAGGAACGATGAACCCGCCCGCAAGAAGCGGAGCATGAAGGCGGCAATAGTTGATGATGCCGTTGACGGAGAGGGCGTATGCCCTGCGGCAGTCATAAATCTGCCCTATGGCGTCATGCAGCAGGATGGGGACACAGGCGCCCGACGGGGCTGGCTCATTTTCCGCAGGCGGCTGCACCGACGCATGCCAGATCTTCTCCTTTTCCGACAAGTCCTCCAGCAGTTCCCGATCCGCATCTTCCAGCCCGGCCCACCTTGCGTCGGCCTCATTCTCCTGATGGAGAATCTTTGCCGAATCCGGCCAGGTGGCGAGATAGTCAAGATGCCCCCCGCCCTCCGTGCGAAAATCCTCCACAAGGGGGGCGATATCCCACATATGGCCGGAATAGGGTTTTCTGCAAAGCGTAATTTCCTGCCAGGCGGCGGGAGCGGCATTGATGTTCCGCGCGATTGCCTGCCACGCCGCCACGGCGGCGTTCAGATCCTCCGGGAGGGCATGAATGTAGACCGCCCTGATGGTATAAACCCGGCCGTCCAGCGGCATGGTGACATAGCCCTTGCCCGCATCCAGCCCGTAATCGCTCACTTCTCTGAACACGCCGCCGGAGCAGGAAAATGCCACCGGATTGCCCTTGATGGCATCCCATTCAATAAAAAGCAGCCCGTTTTTTACCGTTTTGAGCGTATAATCGTAATACTGGCCCAGCTGCGGGAGCGGAAAAAAACTCGTGAGGCGATGCCGGGATAACGGCGAAGGCTTTTCACTGGTCAGCGCCAAATGAAACGGAACCAGTTTCAACCGGTAACAGCCCAAACCACATTCATTTTTCAGAGAAAGGGGAAAACTCATATCCGCTCCCTTGCGGCAAGGATATCACGCAGGCGCGAGGAGGCATCCCCTCCCCCCGCCTCCACAATGGCCCGGCATTCCTCCAGTTCATCAAGAGAGGCATCAAAGAGGAGTTTGTCGACTTTGAGAAGCATGCCGAAATCGTTTATTCCGAACTCAGTTTCAAGGCGAACCAGCCGTTCGCATGTTTCCTCATACAACGTGTCGCTTATTGCCCGCGCGGCATCGCAAACAAGCTCCATTACCGTAAACCGATCGCAGCTGTATGCGCGGGGGGAGCGTTTGCCGATGTGCAGCAGAGATTCAAAGTTCCCGGCTATATAGTCGCGCATTTTGTACCGCATGGCCGCCGTTTGAAAAAATTCGAGATCTTCATGCGTTATTGTCATCCGGGCCGGAAGCGCCTCCGGGGGCATTTCATTCCTGATCAGCACCCATTTTCTGATATTGCGCGCATCCACAATATTCAGCGCCACAGCGTCAAACGCCGCCAGCATGTGAAATGCCGGCCTGAACCCGCCCTCCAGAGCCGCGTAGAGGATATTGTCGTCATAGAACCTGAACAGCAGGCGCTGGCCGTACTCCGTACCGCATTTCAGCAAGGCCTTCAGGTGCAGGCACAGCTTGGGAAAATCCAGCGGAGAGAAAAGGAACATGGCCGTCCCGCGCAGGACATCGTCACGCGCCATCCACTCCCGCGCCCGTCCGTCAAACGGAATCCGGACGAGAAGCGGCCCCTTGTCCGCCATGTCTTGCCCGCAGCTCTTGTCGAACAGTCCGCATGCCTCAAGCTCGAAAAAGAGGGAATGAAGTTCGGCAAGAGCGGACTTGTCTTCCGTGCAATCCAGCAGCACATAGAATGCGGAATCCGTGTTTGCTTCCGGTGGAAACAGCTCAAAGAGCCTTTTGAGCGCGGCATGTGAGCTTCCGTCAATCATGCGTCTTCTCCTTCCGCGTCCTCCCTTTCTCCAAGAAATGCCTTGTAATGAGCGCGCGCCGAATTATGGCAGTCTTTCGCGATAAGGAGCGGAACCGACGGCTCAAGGCTGCCTTCCGGCAACAGGGGATTGGCGGGGGTTCCCTCTCCCGGCGTACCGCCGCTGTTCAGCATGATGGCCGGGCCGTTCATGAAGATTCCGTCGTCGTTCAGCACCACGCTTGAGCCGCCGGCCTTGAGCACCAGTTCCGAACCGGCTTCAAGCACAATCTTTATGCCCGACTCAAGGTGCAGCTCCCGGCCCGCCTCGCCCAGCCACGAGCCTTCTATTTCGCTGTGGCTGTCGCCATGCACGGTGAGATTGTCATCGGAAAACAGTTCCGTCATGCTCCGGCCGTGCCGTATCTCATGCGTTTCGCCCTTGATGCGCAGGTAGGAGGAGCCGTCCACGGTGCAGTGGCGGTCGCGCAGGATGTGTTCCTTCCAGTCGTTTTTGACATGCAGGTTCATATCCTTTTCCGCATGGATGAAAATTTCCTCTTCTCCCGCCTTGTCTTCGATGCGCAGTTCATTAAATCCGCGCGGGCCCTCCCCGCCGGGCGTGGACATGCTTCTGAACACCGTGCGGGTCTTGTGGGCCGGAAGTTCATAGGGCGGAGGATTGTCCGGATTATGGACCCGCCCGGTGACGACGGGGCGATCCGGGTCGCCCTCCAGAAAGCCGACTATCACCTCCTGCCCGACGCGGGGAATGGTTATGCTTCCGTATCCGGGCCCGGCCCAGCCCTGCGATACGCGCAGCCAGCAACTGGAATTCGCGTCCCATGAGCCTTCCCTGTCCCAAAAAAAGTGTACCTTCACCCGCCCGTAGCAATCCGTATGGATTTCCTCGCCTGCCGGGCCGGTGACAATCGCGGTCTGCCTGTTCGGGATGCGGATCTTGGGATGCTTCTCGGCGGGCACAAAGCGGGTTGTGGCGGGTATGGCCTGAAACAGGCAGCCGTATTCCATGCCCCGATCCGGGGCCTCCTGTTCCAGCACCTGCGGCTGCCGCCCCTGGTGGGAAACGGCGGTCGTCCACCAGCGATCATTGATCTCGGCGCGGGGGTACCGTTCCACCACAAAGGTAAAGCCGGGCAGAAACCGGGCCACATTGCCGCCGCCGTCGATCCAGCGGGTGAAGACAAGCTCGCGCTGAAGCTC
>CAJTSU010000136.1 GCA_910579055.1 uncultured Mailhella sp.
AAGAGGAGACATCAAAACGGAGCGAATGTCAGATCAAGTCTGAACTACTACAAATCAAGGCTATCGCGCAACGTGGGTTCGGAAATGGGGGTGAAGCACTCAAACCCCCATCCTGAATGCCTTCCACTCTTTCGCTACCCGTAGCTCCACGCCGTTATCCAGCGCCTTGAAGTGTTGTTTGCCGCAATGGATTTTCAGGGCTTCGGGAGTGCGCAGGTTGAACAGGCTGGTGTCGCCTTTGGTTTCGAGCACGAAGTAGAGTTTCTTTTCACCGTTGCGGTCAAGGTACACAGCCCAATCGGGGTTGTAGGTTCCGATGGGTGTTTCGATTTTGAACGTGCGCGGAATCTTGAAGAACATTTTCACGTCCGGGTCATTGTCCAGAGCCACGGCAAAGGGACGCTCCACCGTGTTGCTGTCGTAGATGATATGGTCGTAAACGCTGTGTTCCACGGTCACGGCGTTTTTTTCCAGATTGGCGATAAGTTCTTCACTGTCAAAGATTTCCTGGATGTAGTATTCCTGCCCGGCCAGCTTTAAATAGCTTATGCCGTCCACGGCCAGTTGATAACGGCGGTTGCGGATGATTTCCACCATGCGTTCGATGAACAGTTGCGGATTGTTGCGCAAGTCTTGCAAGCGTTCGCTCTGAAGCAGGATTTCGCAGACCGTGGCCCGCCGGGTCAGGGTCTGCTCGCCAATGACGGCCAGCACGTCCGGCATTCTGGCGTAGCTGTCGCGGATGTCCGTGGTCCGCATTCCGGTTTCACGGTGGGTCACCCCGGCCGATTCTATGGCGATGCTCGCGGTCTGCGAGACAAGGCGGGCTTTGGGGATAGGCTCCATGTCCCGCAAGTCCTTGACACATTGACTGATCAGAGCCGCACTGTCGATGTTCACCCGGTAGGTAGTTTTCTGTTTGATTTTGTCCCACAGTTCCAGAAATTCCGGCGAGGCTGTGACCTGCTTTTTCAGCCTGACCGTCACATCGCGGGAAGCGTCGCGGAGCGGCGGGCGTCTGTCCGCGTTCCTGAAGATGGATTCAAAGCGTTCGCGCGCGGCCTCGAATTTTTTCGGCAGATCCACGGTTCCTGTTTTCAGAGCGTTTTTCAGCGTATCCTTGATCTTGCCGTTTTTGTCCGTGTAGCCTTTGGCGTGCAGGTGGGTGAGCAGTTCCTGGGCGTCTTCATAGGAAACGGTTTTTTCCGTCCGCACGGTTTGGGTGTAGGTTGCGCCGGAGAGGGCGGTTTTCAGGGCCGCGGTTGTAACCGGCGTAGCCGCGGCTTCGCTTGCAATCGTGACTGAGGTGATTGTCTTGGCGACTTCCACCCTGGCCGCGGCCACTTCCTGCGGCAAGTCCAGGCTGTTTTGTTCAATGGCTGTTTGCAGCGCGGGTTGCGCCTGCCCTTCGGGCGAGATGTAGCCCTGTTTTTCGAGGTGCGCGACGATCTGCGCGGCTTCTTCCGGGGCGATGGTCTTCTGTTCCTCAACTGTCTCCGTGTAGGTCATTCCGGCAAAGAGGCTCAATTGCAGCACGCCGAACTTCAGGCCGGTTTCGTCCTCGATTTCCTTCTGGAGCGTGGCCGCGAATTCAGCAAAACTTTCATTCGCCATGACGTGCAACAGATTGATGTTTTGGTCTTCAATGCGTTCTCCGTCCTGATTCACGCAGAGCCGGAGGCCGCGGCCGATTTTCTGGCGACAGGTGAAGGCGGATTTCTGATCAATGAGCGTGCAGACCTGAAACACATTGGGATTGTCCCATCCCTCTTTCAGCGCGGAATGCGAGAAGATGAAGCGCAAGGGGCACTCGAACGACAGAAGCCGCTCCTTGTCCTTCACGATGGTGTTGTAGGTGGTGGAATCGTCCTGGGAATCGCCTTTGGTGTCCTTGTAATTGCCCTTTTTGTCCTGGGAAAAGTAGCCGTCATGCACATCCTCAACCGGTGTGAAGAAGCGCTCCTTCAGTTCGGCATACCTGGGAAGATCCAGGAGTTCACGATAGCAGTCCTCAAACATCTCCGCGTAGAGGCCCTTGCCGCCTTCCGGAGTGCGGTATTTCCTCACTTCATCAATGAAGAACAGGGAGAGCACCTTGATGCCTTTTCCCGTGAAGCGCAATTCCTTGTCAAAATGGGCTTCTATGGTGCGGCGGATCTGCGCCCGCTTGACGATGTTCTCATCAATGCCGCCGATGGTCCGGCCAAGTTGCAGGAATTCGCCGCTGCCGAACTCGATTCCTTCCAGGCCGGGCGTACAGTCAATGCCCACAACCGCATACCCCTCGTACAGATCGCGTTGACCGGAAAGCACGAACAGGTCTGAATTCGGTTTGAGGGTGACGCTTTTCCGGGTCACCTTGCCGTCCTTGGCGGCTACGTCCATTTCCACTCTCGCGCGGTAGCCCCTGTCGTCTTTGGTGACGGAAAGCAGCCTGATGTACGGCTTGTTGAAGCCGTGCGCCACCTGGTTTGAGGACACGCAGATTTGCTTGACCAGCCCCATCTGGTAGGCGTCGACAGGCGTGAGCCGGAACAGCAGATTGACCTTTTCCCGGTGGGTGGCCGAATAACGCAGCACGCAGAGCGGGTTCAGGGAGGCGATGGCTTCCTTTGCCTTGGGCGTGTTGTCCACGCTTTGCGGCTCGTCAATGATCACGATGGGCCGGGTGTCGCGGATAAAATTCATGGCGGACTCGCCGGAGAGCCGGTCCTGAACCTGATTGATCACGTTCTCCGCCTTTTTGAAGGCGTCGATATTGATGATCATGATTTCGATGTTGGCGCTTGTGGCGAAGCGGCGCACATCGGACAAGCGGGCGCTGTTGTAAATGAAGTAGCGGCACGGAACATTGTTGTAGAGAACGCCGAAGTGCTCCCGCGTGATCTGGAAAGATTTGTACACGCCCTCGCGAATGGCCACGGACGGCACAACAATGATGAACTTGGTAAAGCCGAAACGCTTGTTCAATTCAAAGATAGTCTTGGTGTAGACATAGGTTTTGCCGGTTCCGGTTTCCATTTCCACGGAAAATTGCTTCTCTTCCAGACTGTCCGTCAGAGGCAGGGTATTGCGTTTCTGCACAGCCCGCATGTTGGCGAGCATGGTTTCATCATCAATAAGCAGAGCATTGCCGATGCCGTACTGCGTTTCCAGCAGTGTCGGACGATCGTCACGAACAAGGGAAAAGGCGGCAGTCTTTTTCTCCTGGCCGATGAACAGATCGGCCACGGCGTTGACCGCGGCTGTCTGGAAGGGCTGGTTGACGAATTTGAGTTTCATGCGCCCTTTCCTTTTTTGAGAGCTTCAATTTTTTTGAATTCCCGCTCGGATTCCACGAAGTCTTTTTCCACTTCCGTTGGTTCGGCCAGAAGTTGAGCCTTGTATTTCTCATATTCCGCATGGGCTTTTTGCAGCGCCTGCTCATGTGAGATGTTTCCGGCATGGGTCAGGACTTCCCGTCCCGTTATGGTCAGAAACTGCTTCAGTCGTTCCGTCCAGTCCCGCATTGTTTGGGGGATATGGTTCATGGCCTGAATTTCGGCTATTTCAAGATAGGCGGTCACGATACGGTTGAGCATGTCCAGTTCCGTTTCGCTCAGGTAGTTTTTGGCCACTTCCACATCGCGCTTGAGGAGCCGGGCGCCGGGGAAGTTGGTCACGCCCATTTGCGGCTGTTTCGCATCGGCGCGACAGTAGATGAGTTCCGCTGCCGTGTGCCCGTGCGCCGCCCAGTGCATCTGATTTTGCACCTGTTGGAAAAATGTCCTGGAGAGTTCGGAACGCGGATCATAATCAATGCTCGTGGCGTAAATATCCAGCACCTTGCGCCAGAAGACTTTTTCTGAAGAACGAATGTCCCGGATACGGGCGAGAAGTTCCTCAAAGTAACGTGCCGACGCGGATTCCTTGAGGCGCTTGTCGTCAAGGGCAAAGCCCTTGAGCAGATATTCTTTCAGCAGGCGCGCCGCCCAAATCCGGAATTGCGTGCCGCGCAGACTGTTGACGCGGTACCCTACAGAAATAATGGCGTCCAGATTGAAGTATTCGACTTGATAGGTTTTGTTGTCCGCGGCAGTTGTTGCAAATTTTGCAACAACTGAATCCCGTTGCAACTCACCGGTTTGAAAGATGTTTTTCAGGTGGCGGGAAATGCCGGACTTGTCCACCTGAAAAAGCTCGGCCATCTGGTTCAGGCTCAGCCACACGCTTTCGTCGTACAGGCGCACTTCAAGGCGCGGGCCGTCGCCTTCGGCCTGGTAGAGGAGGAGTTCCCCCCTTTTTTCGTCCGGCAATTCAGCGGGAAGATGTTTTGTCATGCGCGCAGGCTCCCGGCTACACCAGTTTCACTTCAATATTCCTGTCGCGCAGGATGTAATAGGCGTTGGACATGGCCGTGTCGTCGGGCAGGGCGTTTTCGGCAAGGATGATTTGCCCGGGGGCGTAGTTCGCCATTTCCTCGATCATTTCCACGGTCAGGCCGTCCGACAGGCAGATGAGCAGGAGAAAATCCCCGACAGACCAGGCTGTTTTGCCGGAAATATCCACCTGCGAGACGCTACAGGTCAGGGGAACCCCCATCTTGAGCATGATTTCGTACACCACATCAAGATCAGTGCGGTCCGGCTTTATCCGGTCGATCATGTTGTGCAGCCGGTTGCTGATGGAGAGCAGATCGTCTTCCGGGAACGGCGTGCTGTCCCAGATTTTCAGATTGGAAGAATCCAGTTTGAAGACCTTGAAGCCGGTGTCGGGCGATGGAGAATTGCTTGAAGCATCGTCACTATCGGGAACAAGCGAAAGCTGTTCCTTGTGTTTTGTTGTTTGCTTTTTATTCTGTTTTGTGGATTCGATATTCTCAAGCATTTTTGCGCCCGCCCGCCGGATGCGCTCCTTGCCGATTTCGCAGATATTCTTGTAGCCGGCCTTGAACGCTTCCGAACTTTCCGGGCACAATTCCGGAAGCTGCACCATGATGAATTGGCGGTTGCCGCCGTCCTCGGCATTGAGTTGCATTACCGCATGGGCGGTTATGGCGGACCCGGAGAAGAAATCAAGGATGATATCGGAATCGTTTGGTGTTGTGGTTGTTGCTATTTTGATAAAGTAGTGAGCCAAAAGTGTTGGCTTGGGAAAACCAAAGACTTTATTTCCGAATAATTCAGTAATTTCTTTTGTTCCATCTTGAGTCATACCAATTTCATTAGGTAGGTTTGTACTGACAGGCATAAAACCAAATTTTTCGCCTGCTTTTGCCATATCGTCTTCTTTGAAGTAACGCAGAGCAGGCTTGGAGATATTCAAAAAATCATAGTCGCTAGGGAATACAATTCTGCCATCAGCATAGTATTTATCAAAAGTTTCTTTTGTAATGGCCCAGGTTCTATTGGGATTTGCAGGATATTCATCCCCATTTTTTGGGTTTACCATTGTAAAAAAACTGTTTGGTCTTTCACTGGCGCTTGTTTGCTTGGTAAGATCATGAATTCGCCAGGGTCTTCCCGGCAAATCGTCTGTTTCAAAATATTTTCGCGTACCGCCTTCAATACAAGCTACAAATTTATCAGATTTTGCATAACATAGTACCCATTCATAATCTTGTGAAATACCAAATGGTACATCTGACTTTGCAGTACGTTTGCGCCATGGAAATTGTCCAGTAAAATTCTCTTCTCCAAAAACTTCATCACACATTTTGCGTAAATTAGCCTGTTCACCATCATCAATCGAAATGAAAATAACGCCGTCATCCCGGAGCAGGTTCGCGGCCAGACGCAAGCGTGGGTACATCATATTCAGCCAGTTGGTGTGAAAGCGCCCCATTGCCTCGGGGTTGCTTTTGGTGGTCTGGCTGGTCACTTCCCTGTAGCGTTCGAGCGGGTCTTTGAAGTCGTCCTCATACACAAAATCGTTGCCCGTGTTGTACGGCGGATCGATGTAGATCATCTTGACGCGGCGGAAATACGACGTCTGCAACAGTTTCAGGACTTCCAGATTGTCGCCTTCGATGTACAGATTTTGCGTGGTCTCGAAATTGACGCTTTCTTCCGCGCACGGACGGAGTGTTGCCGTGGAGCGTTGCTGGGCAAGGGGAAGACATTGGCTCTTGCCCTTCCAGGTGAATTCGTACTTCTCAAAATCCTTGAGGATGTATTCGCCACAGAGCGAGAGCAGCTTGTCGATATCCAGCTTGCCCTCAACAAAGCATTGCGGGAAAACCGAAGCCAGCTTTTCGCGCTCGGTCTGTTCAATATCCTTGGAGAGGCCGGAAAGTTTTTCCATACGAGTACCTGATTTCCTAAAATTATGCAGTGCCGCGTATCTGCACTACAAACAATCGTTCAATGGTAGCAGCAAGTGTTGTATTGCGCATAAACTCTTGTATCTGTTCATCCAGCTCTTTGTCCAGTATACTGCGCTGCATGAACAGCTTTTGTTCCGCCTGTTTCAATTCCATGGTCAGTTTACTGCATCGGCGTTGCAGGGACATTCGCTCCATGCGCGAAAGTTCCTTTTCCAAAGCAGACTTGGCTGTTTTCACTTGGAAGCGCAAGGCGTCAAGGCCGCGTTCCAAGGCGATTTTACGCTCGGTCGCCTTGCTTTTCAAAGCATTGACGGCCTCTTTTTCCGCTGAATCGGTTTCGGTAAACACCTTGCGGATAAAATCCTCGCCGGAAATGAGCCTGTCCAGCTTGTGCTCCATGGCGGGGCGCAAATGGCGATTGCGGCTGCCTACAGGTTCTCCGTGGGTGGAGACAGTGAGCACCGGCACGGCCATGAGCGCGGCGCATTCATCTTGGGAAAGCACGCGGCCGGAACTGGTTTCTCCTATCAGTGGATAAAAGGAATACCCGCCCCAAACGTTCCCCTTGGGCCGAACCCGCACTTCATACAACGCAAGTTCGCACGGTTCCATATCCGTATCAACAACAATACTCCCACTTTCCGGAATGCCACGCCAGAAGAGTTCGCCTAAAATGCCTCTGGCGAGAGAACCGGTGACAGTATGACGGCCAGAGCGCGGCTGATAGTCTTTCGCCATGCTGTATTCCATGCGGCGCAATGCCTTGCCGGTGAATACTTTCGGCGGCGGAAGATGCGTAACGGCAACCGTGCGCGTTGCGTCATCCAAACGGAAGCCCTGTTTCCCTGCAAAGAACCAGCGGGTGACATACCAGAGATCCTCTTCAATCTCTCTGGTCTTGGACTCAATATATTGCGGGGTAATGTGGACCTTTTCCGCTATATCCCTGGTAAAGGACGTGAACAGGGAATGTTCGGCCCGGTCCACGAGTTGTTTGTTTTCCGGTTCAAACTGTTCCAAGGTGGTTTGATGGGCCTGGTCTATTTCCTGTCTGGTCCTAGCTTTGGCAAGCTCTTTGGAAAAGCCGCTTTCGATATCTCTGTTGAAATTGCCGATTACGCTGTCGGACATGCCGAAAATGCCGGAAAATTGCAGGATGCGCTTGTTAATCAGCTCCAGCGTGCGTACATCCGCAAAGTTGTTGCGGTTCAGAAAATTGAGAATGATCACGTCTGACTGTTGCCCCTGGCGGTGGCAACGGTTGATGCGCTGTTCAATGGTCAGGGTGTTGTATGGCAAATCATAGTGGACGATAAAGGAGCAGAATTCCAGGTTAAATCCTTCCGCGCCGATATCCGTGGAAATGAGGATTTTCGCCTCATTTTGGAAGCGTTCCATGATGGAATACTCACGGGTTTTGCCGCCGTGGTAGGTCAGAACCTTGCCCTTGTACGGGCCGTTGTTCAGGAAGGAAAACAGAAAATTCTGCGTGGTGCGGTTTTCGGTGAAGATAAGAGCTTTCTGCTTTGCGCCAAGTTCCTTGAGTCGGGCAAAACCCTGTTTCAAGCCTGTGAGCAGTTCTGTGACCTTGGAGTTCTGTTTGATGCTGGCGGCCAAAGCCTGCATGTGCTGAAGTTCGGAAAATTCAGCGGCAACGTGCTCGCTCTCTGTTTTAGCACTGGATTCCATCCGCCGAATCACGCCGCGCAACAGCTTGTCCAGAGCGAAAGTGGACGAGGAAAAGGTACGGAAGAGCATGAGCGCCAGATCATACTGGTCCATGTGCGGAAACGCAGCCTTGTTCTCCCTCTGCACATATGCCTCAAGCAGATTATACAGTTCTTGTTCTTTGGGTGTGAGCGTAAATTCAACAGTAATAGGAATACGTTCCGGAATCTTGACGTAGTTCGTTACTTCCGGTCTGGTGGTACGAAAACAGAACCGGCTTACCCTGTCGGCCAGTTCCGGGTAGTTTTCCGGCTTGCGGAAATAACGCTCGTAAAACGCCTTTTCATCCGGGAACACGGTCTCGTCAATAAAATGAATCAGGCCGTACAGGTCCATGATGGAGTTCTGCATAGGCGTGGCCGTGAGCAGAATCTTGAAGGCGTTGCTGACCGCGTTTTTTAGGACACCGGCGGTTTTGTTGGTGTCCGCATATATCCGGCGAAGGTGGTGAGCTTCTTCAAAAACAACTGCATCCCATTCCACGTTGGCGATGTGTTCGGCGTTTTGCGCCGCACTATCGTAGGTGGTCAGGACAAGGCCATCTTGAAGAAAGGGATTACTGTCCTTGTTTTTGTTTGCGTCATAGATAGTTGCAGAATCTAACGTAAAACAGGGAACAGAGAAGCTTTTATGAATGATCTCGTGCCACTGGTAGAGCAATGGCGTAGGCACAATGAGCAACAGCCGCTCTTTGCCCTCGTACCAAAGCTGGGTGATGATCAACAGAGCTTCATAGGTCTTGCCCAAGGAACCTTCATCACACAGAATAACGCCTTTCAGATACGGCGAACGCAAGGCGAACCGCGCGGCAGCTATCTGGTAGGGGTAGACTTCGATATCAGAAGACGCAAAAACAGCCGTCAGCCTGTCCTGACCAAAGGCGTAGCTTGAAAGTTTGTGGGCTTTGTATAGGGCGTGAAAAGGAGTAAGGGACACCGGTTTTCCTTGCTGGACATTACTGCTCATGTCCAAAAAGTATAACACGAGGCCGGGATATTTTCTATAGGGTTAAGGATAGCAAAACTTGATGATTTCTCCCGAAAGAATCTTGACTTGTACAGAATAATGCTTAGCTGACATTTGTATCTTTGGACTTGCCCTGATAGTCAGCCCGATAGCTGGCGAGATGGAGTTGAGGTTCAGCGTTGCAATAAGGTGCAACGTGTCAGATGGCCCGCAGGGGAAGCTGACGAGATGTAGCTCTCGCCCAACCGTACCTAATGTGACCGTAACCATTTCCCTTCGCGGGCCTTGTCAGACGGTCAGCAGCATTATTTACAAGGCGGCGGGAGGCCCCTCGCGCATGTTGTTGACAGTCGCAGCGAAAAAGCTATCCCTACAGAAGGAGGCCTCATGATTGTCCCCGCATGCAAAAACGTGCCAAAGCAGTTCTTGGGCAGGTGCTCCAAGCATGTCTTTGGCCCCTCTTTGGACTTGCCCTGATAGTCAGCCCGATAG
>CAJTSU010000137.1 GCA_910579055.1 uncultured Mailhella sp.
GCGGGATTCTCCGTCCACATTCCTGGACAGCGGCCAACCGTAGGCAAAGCGCAGGTCGCCCATGGGCGAACGCCAGCGCAGCTCCAGCCCTACCGACTGATACACCTTGTTGAACAGAGATTCCTCGGCGGAATCGCTGTTGAAGCCCACATCATAGAAGGGCACCAGCGCGAGGCCCGCGTCAGGCTTGAAGACCCATATATATTCCAGCGTGGCAAAACCCATGCGGTCGCCGCCGATATGTTCGCCCGTCCGCGGATCGCGCGGGGAAACATCATCGTCAGAGTAGCCGCGCAGGCTGTTCATGCCGCCAAGGTAGAAGCGCTCGAACACCGGCACCTTGTCGTCGGTATTGCGGAACACAGCTCCGGCGCTGGCCTTGGCGTGAATGACATGATTTTCCATAATGCCATAGTAGAAACCATATTCGCCGGTGACCTTGAAAAAGTTATCATCGCCGCCCAGGCCACCTCCTCCGTATTCCAGGGAGATTCCCTCCCGCGTACCGCGTGAAGGGAAGGTAGCGCTGTTGGTGGAATCACGCCCCACGCCCAGGGAAACGACGCTGGCCCAGTTGGTGCCCTCGTAGTCCTTGATGATACTCGTAGCCCAGGGTTCAATATTCTTCAGGGTATAGCGGTCGAGGCGATAGCCCCAGTTGAGCGTCGTGTATTCTCCAAGGGGATACATGAAATTGACGCGGCCGCCCACAGTACGCTTGTCAAAGTCCGTCCACTCTTCTTCCACGCCGTACAACTGAAGGGAAAGACCCAGGTTGCTGTTATACAGGCGCGGGTTGATGAAGGTGCCGCGGACGGAAGTTTCCTTGGTGGAAGTATAGCCCTGCAGGCCGAGAAAATACCCCTGGCCGAACAGGTTGGCTTCGCTGATGCCGCCCGCGATGCCGAATTTGTCATAGGTGGAGTAACCGAAGCCCACGTTGATGGAACCGGTATTGCCTTCCTTCACGCCGACTTTCAGATCCACTTCTCCGGGGTTGCCCGTGGGCACCAGCTGAGGGTTCACCTCATCGAAGTAGCGCAGCCTGTCGAGCCGTTCCACACTGCGCCGCAAAGCCCTTCCGCTGAAGGGCTGACCGTCTGCCAAACGCAGTTCGCGCAGGATCACGTTGTCGCGGGTCTTGGTGTTGCCTTCAACTTCCACCCGGCGCACATACACCCGTTCTTTGGGGTTCAATGTGTAAATGACATCCACAAACGCGCCGTCTTCATGACGGGGAATCGTCTCCACTCCGATATCCGCGAACGCGTAGCCGTAATCCCCATAAAAGTCGGTCAGTTTCTTTATGTCCCCCTGCATTGTCTCCAGGTGGAAATATTCGCCGCTCGCGGCAAGATCGTCCAACCTGGTCTGAGCAAGAAGCTTCTCCCTGGTGTCGATGAGATCCCCGCTGAACCCGACTTCGCCGAGTTTATAGCGCTCACCCTCACGCACGCGGAACACAACCCGAATGCCGTCCGGGTCGTACATGACCTCAGGCGCGGCCACACGGGCGTCAATGTAGCCCTTGTTCACCAGAGTCGCCTGGAGCAGTTGCGAATCACGCTCCAGCTCCTCTTCCTTCAGTACGCCGGAACCGGTAATCCAGGAGAACATTCCCCGCGTCTTAAGCGACAACTTGCCCGTAAGGTCATCGGGATCTTCCTGTTCCAGACCTTCAATGGCCACTTCCTTGATATACAACTTGTTGCCTTCGTTGACCTTGAGCAGCAATACGGCGGAAGCTCCGCCCGAACGCTCCTGGATTTCATAGGTCACGTCGGCGAGATAGTAGCCCTTTTTACGGTAGAGTTCAGTAATTTTTTGCAGGTCGTCGGCCAGTACCCTGTCGTTGAGCACGTCACCCGTCTTGGAAGACATGGCCTCGGTGATGTCATCCATATCCACGGCGTCGGAGCCGTCTACCCGCACATCGTCGATGCGCGGCTTTTCCTCCACGGTAAATACCAGCACGGGGCCGCGCGGCGTCTGTTCAAGATCAGCCTGTACGTCACTGAAATATCCCATTTCCCATATACGGCGCAAATCTTCATCCGCGCTGATTCCGTCCACGGCTCCGCCCACCTGGGTAGCAAGGCGCACCTTGACGCGTTCCGGGTCAATCAGCCGCAGCCCGCGAATTTCAATATCCGCCACGCCGCCCTTGCCCCGCGCCGATCCGCGTGCCTGCCCGGCCAGATTATCCACGGCGGAGGCCAGCTCAAGCAGAGAATTCCTCTCGGCGTGATACGCAAAGCTCTCGCCTGCGTTTGAGGCGGATACCATGCGCATGTCCAGGCTGAACGCCTCGCCGAGGCTGCTCAGTGTGCCGTATACGGCATAATCCGCTCTGGACGCCGATGCCATGGAACGCGCCTGCGCGTCATTTGCGGGAACCCTGCTCCCGGCCGCGCGCTTGCTCCCGGAAGCGGAAAGCACGCGGAATCCCGTATCGGCAAGGGAAGAGCGCAGCAAAGACGGCAAATCCCGGCTCAGCTGCGCCGCATGCTCAGGAGCGGCATGCACGGTAAAAGGCAGCACCAGCACGGAAGGGGCCTTGCCCTCCACGACCCTGGTCGCTCCCCCCGCTCCCGAAGACAGCGCCGCCCCGGCCAAGGCGGGAACCGACAGAAAAACGACCAGACAGGCGAACAGCGGGCGCAGGGCCTGCGCCGGCCGAAGAGCTTTAAACGCGGCCTTCATCATAGAGTTCTCCGGATTTCAATTCGAGCCTGCGCCCCATGCGGGCGGCAAGTTCGCGATTATGCGTCACGACGACAAGGGTCATGCCCTCGGCGCGATTGAGTTCCAGCAGCAGGTCCATCACCATGCTTCCGGTTTTTTCATCAAGATTTCCCGTCGGTTCGTCCGCCAGCAGCACTTTGGGACGCAGCAGCGTCGCCCGCGCAATGGCCGCACGCTGGCGCTCGCCGCCGGACAACGTGGTCACATTGTGGGCACCGCGTTCGGCCAACCCTACGCTCTCCAGCGCGGCGGCGGCCCTTTTCAGGGCTTCGTGCCGCTCCATACCCCCGATAACGGCCTGCATGGCCACATTTTCCACCGTACTGAATTCCGGCAGAAGATGATGAAACTGGAATACGAACCCCAACTGCCGGTTACGAAAGGCGGCAGCTTCAGCACAGGACAAGCCGTTGAGGGAACGCCCTTCAAACAGTACCCTCCCCCGTGTGGGGGAGTCCAGAGCGCCCAGCATATGCAGCAATGTGGATTTTCCCGATCCGGACGCGCCCAGGATGGCCACGGATTCTCCGGCCTCCACAGTCAGGTTGAGGCCGGAAAGAATGGTAAGTTCTCCGGCCGGGCCGCTCACGGTCTTGCCCAAATCTTCCACGCGATACAGTTCCGCCATTGCCTACTCGTAGCGCAGCGCTTCAGCGGGTTTCAGCCGGGCCGCCTGCCGCGCGGGATAAATAGTGGCAAGAAAACACATGATCATGGCCACTACGCCGATAATCACGGTATCAGACACATTGATCAGCATGGGCAGTTTATCCATGGTGTAAACGCCCGGCGGCAAGTCGATAAACTGGTATCTCCTGAGCAGCCAGGCCAGGCCCAGGCCCATGATGTAACCGATACCTGTACCCACGACCCCGATGATCAGCCCCTGGAGCATAAAAATGCGCCTCACCGCTCCCGCCGTGGCTCCCATGGACATAAGAATGGCGATATCCCGCGTTTTTTCCATGACCAGCATGACCAGAGAGGTGATAATGGAAAACGATCCGACCAGAATGACCATGGCCAGCACGATAAACATGCCGATGCGCTCCAGCTGGAGCGCGGCAAAAAGGCCGGCGTTCATGTCCATCCAGTTACGGGCGTAAAACGGCGGGCCGAGCGTGTTCTGAATGCGGTTCGCCAAATCGCGCGCCTGATAGGCGTCATCACAAAAAGCCTCAATGCCGGACACGCGCCCCTGCGGCAGACCGAGCAAATCCTGAGCAGCATCGAGGGAAACATAGGCCAGGCGACTGTCATAATCCGTCATGCCTGAACTGAATGTGCCCACTACCCGGAACGCCTTGATCTTGGGAATGAAACCCGCCGCGCTCCGCTGCCCCATGGGGGACATGAGGTTGACACGGCTGCCGACGCTCAGGCCGAAACGCGAGGCCAGATTCTTGCCCACCACAATGCCGGGTGTGCCTTCCCCTGCCAGATCCTCCACCTTCCCTTCGGGCATGTCGCGCAGCAGCTGCAACGCTTCCCCCGCCTGGAGCGGATCCACGCCGCGCAGTACCAGACCGGTTGCCCCGCGCGGGGTGGAGAGCAGCACTTCCGTATAAATATACGGAGTGGCGGCCTTGATGCCGGGCACAGACTGCACTTCGGTCAGTACCGGAGTGACAGGAGAGGACGCAGGGACGGCTTCGGCAGAGGCGTCGCTTCCCCTCCCCGCGCTGCCGGCTTCTTCCGGCGTGGCCGGAGCTTCCAGGTCAAACGATTCGCTTACGGGATCAAAGGCCGCGGGATCAGCGGACAGCACGGTGACATGGGCGTTTGCCCCCAGAATTTTGTCCCGGATATCAGCGGTAAAACCGTTGTAAACGCCCATGACCACCACCAGCGCGGCCACGCCTATGGCCACGCCCAGTACACTCATGAGCGAAATGACGGAGATGATGGTCTGCTTGCGCCGGGATCTCAGGTAACGCGACGCGATGAACAGCTCGAAGCCCATACAGATTTGCCTAAGCATGTTGCCGATGTTTCAATCCACAGCCGCCCCATCCGCCAACGGACTCCGCAGCCGGCGGACAGGGAGGGCATGCGGATTGCCACTCCCTGAACGAGGGGGGCAAAAATTTCGTCGGCGTTGCCGTTTTGTCATGTTCGCTTTCCCCCCCTGAAGAGGGGATGCTTCAAACCACAATGAAATTGTTCTAAAGTTCCGGTCGCAGCAAGGGGAAGAAAAGCACCTCGCGAATGGACGCGGAATCGGTAAGCAGCATGACCAGACGGTCAATACCCACGCCCTGCCCCGCCGTGGGCGGCAGGCCGTATTCCAGCGCGCGCAGATAATCTTCATCCATCGGGTTGGCTTCTTCATCCCCCGCCGCCTTGGCGGCCATCTGGGCCTCAAAGCGGCTGCGCTGATCCACCGGGTCATTCAATTCGGAAAAGGCGTTGGCGTACTCCCCGCCGCAAATGAACAGTTCAAAGCGGTCGGTCAGTTCGGGATTTTCATCGTTACGGCGAGCCAGAGGAGAAATTTCAGCCGGATAAAAATAAATAAAGGTAGGCTGAATGAGCTTGGGCTCCACGTCGAGGTCGAACAGGCGCGATTGCAGCTTGCCGATGCCGTCACGATCCATGTCTTTTTCGCCGCGTGCGGCCAGATGAGCGCGCAGAGCATCCTTGTTCCAGAAAAAGTCCGGCTTGTGACCGCCCACGCGCTCCAACGATTCATGGAAGGTAAGACGGTTCCAGCGTCCGGGGGTCAGGTCGATTTCCCGATCCTGATAGTTGATCACCGTACTGCCGCAGACCTCCAGCGCAATATGCGCAAAAAGCTGCTCGGTAAAATCCATAAGGTCGCGGAACGTGGCAAAAGCCCAGTAGAATTCACACATGGTGAATTCGGGGTTGTGCCTGGTATCCGTACCTTCATTGCGGAAGGCGCGGTTGATCTCGAACACCTTTTCCAGGCCGCCCACAATAAGGCGCTTCAGGTACAGTTCAGGCGCGATGCGCAGATACAGATCAATATCCAGCGCGTTATGGTGGGTGATAAAGGGCCGCGCGGCCGCCCCCCCGGCCAGGGGATGCATCATGGGCGTTTCCACTTCCATAAAGCCGTGCTGCTCCATGAACCGGCGAAATTCACGGATAATGCGCGAGCGCTTACGGAAAATATCCCGGGTGCGCGGATTGACGATCAGATCCACATAGCGTTGACGGTAACGCAATTCAACATTGGTCAAGCCAGCGTATTTATCCGGCAGCGGGCGGAAAGCCTTGGTCAGCAGTTTTACGCCGGAACACTTCAGGGTGAGTTCGCCCGTCCTGGTGCGGAACAGGGTTCCGGTCACGCCCACGATGTCACCCACATCCAGTTTTTTAAACACCTTGAAGGCGTTGTCGCCCAGGGCTTCGCGCTCAGCATAGCACTGAATCCGGCCCGTGCGATCCTGCACATGGAAAAAGATTACCTTGCCGAAGGAGCGGGAGGACAAGATGCGCCCGGCCAGGGCAAAGCTCTCGTCCAGGTTCTCCAGTTCTTCAGCGCTGTAAGCCTCATATTCGGCGCGCACGCTGCCCGCGTCGTCCTCTTTCCGAAAATCATTGGGAAAAAGAGGCACTCCCGAGTCCAGAAGTTCGCAGGATTTTACCACGCAGTTTTTAACCACTTCATTCAGGTCGCCGTGTTCGGCGAAACTTTCCAGCATGGGCATGAAATAGGCCGCGTGCTCCGACTGCGTGGCAAGCTTGATAGGCTTGTGTGCTTTATTCTGCGTGCTCAAGGGAACTCTCCGAGACTGCCTGCGCGGGGGGCGGTGATGGCCGCGATGGGAATGAGCGCCTCCCCCGGCGTACAAAACGGCGCTCTTCAACCTTAACCGTAAAAAATTTGCGTATGTCAATTACGACACGGCGTCAAGCGAAGGGCATCGGCCAAACTCGAAACAGGCCGCTGAATCTACCCGTTTTTCGCGTGTTGCAGGGCTGACATCTCTTCCGGCAATACCCGCACGGGGCCGCGTTTTCCCGCATCCTGCAACGCTCTCCACAGCACACCGACTCCGCCGCCCCGGCGCACCCGGTCAAGCAGCGCGGGAGGGGAAAGAAGCTCTCCTTTTTCCGCCAGCCCGGCTTTCGCCGCAAGAAACCCCGTCACGGCCCCGGCGGAGACTCCCGCGTTCCGCAGCGCGGCAAGGCCCATGCTTCCGTGACGCTTGGCCAGCCTTTCCCCCGCTTCGTCGTGCAACAGGGGCAGATGAGCAAAGGTCATGGGGCGGCGGTCATTAAACATGCCGGAAAGCAGCTCATAAAGCAATATCTGGCGGGGCGTGGAATAAAGAATATCCTCCCCGCGCACGATCTGCGTCACTCCCATATCCATGTCATCCACGGCCACAGCCAGTTGATACGCCCACACGCCGTCCGAACGGCGCAAGGCGAAATCGCCGCCGCACCGGGCAAAGGTCATGCATTGCGGCCCGGCCACCATATCCTTAAATATCACGCCCGGTTCCTGTCCGTCCGGCCCCGGCGGCGGGCAGGCCAGACGCCATGCGGGGCGCCTGCCTTCCGCCTCTCGCGCGGCGCGCTCTTTCGGCGTCAAGCGGCGGCATGTGCCGGGGTACGCTGCTCCGGCATCGCCAATGCCGTTCCCGATTCCGCGTGCCGGGCCGTGCGGCGCGCCGGCCAGTTCCCGTAATTCCCGACGGGTGCAGTAACAGGGATACATCCGCCCGGCATCGCGCAGGCGCGCGCAGGCGGACTCATATATATCGCACCGTTCACTCTGGCGCACCGGCCCCTCATCCCAGTCCAGCCCCAGCCAGCGTAAATCGAGCACGGCGGCCTCTTCCCACTCCCGACGGGAACGGGCCGGATCAATATCCTCAATGCGCAGCGCCACGCGCCCCTTTTCGGCGCGCGCGGCTGTCCAGGCCCAAAGAAAGGACCAGGCGTTGCCGAGGTGCAGCAAGCCCGTGGGACTGGGCGCCAGACGCCCGCGCACGAGAGCGCTCACTCCCTCTCCTCCATTCCGAACAAGACATCATATTCCGTCAATGCGGAATATCCGGAGGACTCCGCCCCGGCAAAACCGGAGGCAGGGCCGGACTCGCGCCCCTTTTTATCCGCCCGATCCTCCCCATGAGCACCTTCGGGCGCTCCTGCCACGCCTTCCGCGAGCGACTCGACGGACAGGCCGGAAGCATCTGCCGACACATCGCCAGCCATCTTTGCGGACAACTCTGCGGCGGACTTTCCAGAAGATTCGACTCCCCGCAAGGCGTCTCGCGACGCGTCAAAAAAACGCTCCAGAATGCTGTTGGACACCAGCATGCCATTGCGGGTCAGACGTAAATACCCATCCTTGATGCGCACCAGGCCGTGCCGATGCAGAGCGTGCACCAGCTGCTTGTGATCGCGCAGAAAATCGCGCCCGGTCAACTCACGGTAGGCTTTCACCCGCAGCCCGCGTGCCGTGCGCAGGCGCAGCATAATCAGCTCAAGAACGCGGTCGGTCAAATCCAGCTCTTCCGCGTCCTTCCCTGTGACGCGGCGCTTCACCAGACGCGCCCATCGCCCCATATTTGCGGGATTGGTCCAGCGCCGCCCCCCGATGGTGGAGGTGGCCGCAGGGCCAAGCCCGAGATAATCTTCCCCTTCCCAGTAGCCCATATTATGGCGGCATTGGTAGCCCATGCGCGCGAAATTGGAAATTTCATACTGCAGGTAGCCGAGTTCTTCCAACAGTTCCGCGCCCTGCACATACATACGCGCCGCCTCGCGCTCATCCGGCAGAGGGAGCAGCGCCCCGCTTTCGCACAGTTCACGCAGCGGCGTACCCTCTTCCAGCGTCAGCCCGTAACAGGAAAGGTGCTCCGGACGCAGACGGGCGATCTCTTTCAACTGGTTTTTCCACTGGTACGAGGTCTGACCGGGCAGTCCCCATATGAGGTCAATGCCGATATTATGAAAATGGGCCTCCCGCAGAGCGTATACGGCACGGGCCACGTCGGCGGAACAATGCCCCCGCCCCAGCACGGCGAGTTCCGTATCGTTCATGGACTGCGCCCCGAGAGAAACGCGATTGACTCCTTCCCGCAGATACTGCTTTGCCGTGGTTCGGTTGATGGATTCGGGATTGGCTTCCATGCTGATTTCCGCCGCGCCGTCCAGTTTGAAGCAACGGGCGGCGCGGTTCAGTATGCCGCCGATAATGGAAGGCGGCAGAAGGCTGGGCGTGCCCCCCCCGAAGAACACGGTACGCACAGGCAGACGGCCCAGTCGATCGCTCCACTGGGCCATTTCCAGCATGATATTGTCCATCCACAGCTGCATGCGCTCCGAAGCGGCGTCGAGAAGCCCCTCGCCCCCGACCGGTTCGGAATAGAAAGCGCAGTAACGGCACTTGGAACGACAGAAAGGGACATGAATATACAGCAACATAGGGGGAAGATGGGGAAAAGCGGCCCGTCCGTCAAGAGGTCTGATTCAATCACTGTGCGAGACGTATATTTTTACTACGGCACGGGGCGGCAACATGTGTTGCCGCAAAGGCAGCCCGTGTTCCACACGGGCCAAAGGCGTCTTGGATTTGCTTCCGCAAATCCGCTTAAGAGCGCCCGTGTTCCACACGGGCGAAAGGCAACATGTATCCACGGCTGGCTCGCTTACGCCTCGTGAAGCTACGCTTCCCTCGGCTCCGCTCCGCGAACCCTTTCTTCCGCTCCTCGCCCCCCAAGATGCCGCATTACCATGCGGCGGG
>CAJTSU010000138.1 GCA_910579055.1 uncultured Mailhella sp.
GCGTGACATTTGACCGCTCCTCGCCCCCCTCCATGCCGCCTTCCAGGCGGCGGGGGGTCGTCGCTCAAGGCTCGCTACGCTCGCTGCTCCGCAGGTTAAAGGATTATTCATCCTCAAGCCCCAGGAATCTGAAATCTATGTCCGTTTCCCGCGCGATTTCCCAGCCCTTGAGCGGGGTGAAGGCAGGCTCCTCCAGTTCCACGCGCTTTGCTCCGGCGCGTTCCACCAGAGAAATGAGCCTGGTGGGGTTGATGTCCCGGCCCGGCGCGGAACGCTGCCACAGGCGGTATTCTTCCACGGCTGCCTGTACCGCCGCCGTGATATTGCCCGCCAGAGCGGAATCCGAGCGGTGCAGATGCCAGCCGCCCGCAATGCGGTACGGTACGGGGTCGGGGGCGGCCACGGTCACGGTATCCGTCAACGGGCGCACGTCCTCGGCGGAGAGCGCGGCCCGCACCGCTTCCAATGTGGCCGCGTCCGGCAGTTCGCCGCCGATCATGACCGGGCGCACGTCCACATGGCCGGGCTTCGGGCTCCACACCGCCACCTCGGCGATATCCGGATTCACGCGCAGGGCATGGTAGCGGTAACTGCCTTCCGGCCCCGCGCAGGTGAAGGATTCCGGCGCGAGGTGGATACGCTCGCGGTATCGTTCGTCCGTTTCCCTGTCCGAGCCGCCCATGGTCATGGATACGTTGGCCACGCGGGTCACATAGGCGACAGGGTCAATGAGCAGGCATACCTGTCCGGCTGTCAGGCCATTGCCCTCCGCGCCCGGCGAGGACGCCGTGGCGCTGATTTCCCCGAAGCTTTCCCCGGCGGAAATGATCAGTTCGGCGTCCGTGGCAAAGTTCAGGCGTCTGTCCTGTGTGCCCGCCCTTGTGCCTTCGGGAATGAGCACGGCGAAATCCAGCGTCTCCGCCAGCTCGAAGCGCAGGATACAGCGGGCGGATGCGGCGGGCAGACGCTCCGTGGCCATGAGCGCGCCCAGATGGTCAAGATGCGCTCCGGAGGCGAAGGCCAGCAGGTTCTGTTTGCCCGCCATGTCCACCAGGCGGCACAGGATGGTCATGTCCATGGCTACGGACTCCAGAAAGAGCCGTACCGGATCGCCGGGGTACAGCGTTGTGCCGGTGATGGTTTCGTAACGTCCCAGAATGTCCTTTTCGATATCCGCCGGATCAAGGGGAGCGAAGGAAACAGAAGGGAGTTGATCAAAAAATGTCATGAGCGACCTCCTTGGGCGACGCAGTCACGCGCCGTGGCGCGTTTTGAGCGACGCGGCGAGGGCGCGGTCGGGCTTTGCCCGCCGCGCATGGATACGAGCCCGGAGCGGCCTAATGTCGCGAAGGAAACGGAAGGGAGTTGATCGAAGAAATTGCTCACAGCGCCACCCCCTCGCGGAGAGAAAAGCTGATAACGGGATACAGGCGGCCTTGCATTGCATCCTCTCCCCGCTCCGACGCCGCCTCCATGCGCGGCGTCTGCGCTATCCGCTCGCTACCGCTCGCGACTGCCGTCGGCTTTGTCGTGCGGGCCGCGAAACGGATGCTCTCCACCCTGACGCGGGGTTCGTTGGCCTCAATGGCTTCGGTCAGTTCCGCAATTTTGCGGGCCACGGCGTAGGGCGTGGGCGCGTCGATGAACGCCCCGGCATGGGCGAACGCACGATCCAGCGGCACGGACCAGGCCGGAGTGGTCACGATGACCCGGATATTCTGCGCTATGGCTTCCAGCCCGCTCGCTCCGATGACCAGCGGCGGCAGGGGCGTGGTGAAATCAACGGCGGGCATCACACATATTCCTTGAGCTTGAGGGTCAAATCCAGCAGATACGGCCCGCTGTCCGGGGCCATGAGCCGCCAGGTTTCCGTCACGGACTCGATCACCACGTCGCCCAGGCTGCGCCCGGCCAGAATCAGACGCGCGACACGCCCCTCGCGGCACATGGCGGAGAGCTTTTCCGCCTCCCGCAAGGGATTGACGCCCATGTCCGCCCGCAGGCGTATGGGCAGGGTCATGGCGTCCAGCTCGGAGGAGAGAAATTCCAGGCGCGGCGGCGCTCCCACAACCTTGTGTTCCTCATAGCGGGCCGCGCTCTCGCGCTGGAACTCGGAGGGCGCCATCACGCGCCCTTCCGCTCCGGCTTCAAAGATGATGTCGCCAAGGCTCCCTATGCGCATGGGGCCTCCGGGCATGACAAAGCCCCCCGTGCGTCCGGCAGGACAGAACGCAGGGAGGGCTTGTGGAGGGGGAAGGGGAAATAGTTTAGTGGACGCGCATTATTATGTCCAAAATGAGCATAATGGATGGCGGCGTGGCTATAAGGCCCAACAGCGCCGCACCTGGATGCTTGAGGGAAAACATGTATGTTCCAACAATGAAGCCGCCCAATACCCCCAACAGGATAACCGGAGCCCGCATCAGACTGAACTGTAAGGAAGTGTATGCGAACATGTTGCTGAAAATGCAGGAAACCGTAAAGAAAAAGGTGAACGTCCAGCACGCCAGCGAAGCCAGAAAGATTGAAAAGCGCCCGACTCGCTGTAAATAAAGCAGAAGCCCGCTTACGCCTGTGGGCAGGGAGAAGCAGCCCGCAGTCCACAATGATCTTAACGCATATTTCCACCACAGAGGACGGGCGTCGGGAAACTCGTTGTAATCGAAGGAAGGGTTGGGCCTGAAATATTCCACGAAAGAAAGCGCCGCCCAGCACACCAGAGGCAGCAGAATCAGCCATAGACCGAGAATGCGGCGTTTGCGTCTGTCGGATTCGGGAGCTTCGTGTTCCATATTGAAAAGCCCACTTTTGGGGAGTATTTTCATATATCATAGGAAAATTTCTCCGTAGAGACAAGCTGTGGCCTGCACATTGTGCGAAAATCACAACCGTAACCTGTTGTTTCACGAAAATGTCGAAAGTGTTTATTAAAAAGCATAAAACCACTTATTTTAAATTCTTTCATGCCTGTTACTATTTCCCCCGTATCTTCATTTATATATGGCTCATCACATATCCAATTACCGAGCCACTGATCACCAATGAAATCAAAACCGTCGTGGATAAAACAGGCTATTTTTTCGACTATCACGCGCCACGAATTGTTTTCGAGTTTCACCGTACGCCCGGCTGTCAACGCATAGATTTTTGTATTGGCAATGGCGGCTTGAAGTCCGTCAGGTTTAATACTGCGGTCCTGTTTCCACGCCACTGGATCACGAACATCAAGTAAGCTGTATTCCATAGACTTTCCCTGAATGGCTCGTCTCCGCCACATTCTCCAGGGCAGGCTGATATGGTCGAAAACCTTGCCTTCGCCCTCAAACGCCCCGCTCATGCGTAAAAAGCTGGTCAGATTGGCTTTGGCCAATTCGGAGAACAGATAGTCCGGCTGCAAGAGTTGAGCCAATGCCCTGCGGAAGCGCTCATATTGCATGAGCCAGTCCCACTCCACCCAGAGCGGTTCCTGCCCGCCGTTATTGTATTTGTCGTCCGGCATGGCCCACGCCTTGCCGTGCAGCCATTTCATGATGCCTTCATGCAGGTAGAGCCAGCCCTGATGGTCGGTCATGTTGCCCTGTTCAAGTGTGCGCCGCGCTTCGTTGGCCACCATTTCCGGCATGCAGCGGATCAGACGGTCATAAACATCGGTCAGCCCGGCGAAGGCCTGTTCTCTCTGCGTATCCTCATCCTTGGGCGGGCCGCTCTCGGAGGAACCGGACTCCACGCCGCCGTGCGTGTGTTCTCCAAGCGACACGCCTCCGCCGCTTACGTCGCCGTCCGGTACGCTCAGGCTGCCGCCCTCGATGATGACCCGGCCCTGCAAGCGGATAAGGGGCGCTTTCAGGGTAAGCGTGCCCTCCGACGCCGCATCGGCATCGCCCTGCGCCCGGACATGCGCGCCGCCCTGGGTTTCCATGGCCGCCGCCCCCTGAATTCCGGCATGAAGCGAATGCTCCTTGCGGTCATAACTCATTTCCGTGCCGTCCTCGTACACGACATAATCTGTGGAGGCTTGCTGTCCGGGGGCCGGGGTTTGTGTGGAGTAATGCGCGCCCAGCACCACGCCGCTTTCCAGCCCCTGCCCGGAAAAGAGACAGGCCACGGGTTCGCCGATGTCCGGCAGGCATTGCGCCTTGTCCTTCAGGCTCCGCCGTTGCAGCACGCGTAGCGGCGCGGACACCATGTTGTCGCCGTCCGGGAGCTGAACGCGAACCGAGCCGTCCTTCGTATTGACGCCGGTGACGATGCCGAAGCGCAGGGACGCGCCCCGGTTGGCTTCCAGGGCCGCAATGCGGCGTTCAAGGGCGGCGAAATCGAATCCGGACATGATGATCCTCTTTCAATACGTCAATGTGCGGCGCAGTTCCGCCGACGTGGTATAACCGCCGCCGATTTTGTGCTCGGCCTTTTCAACAAAATAATCGCCGCTGAATGCGCCGAAGCCGGTCAGAGCGATGGTGATACCGGCCACAAGGCCGGGATGGCCCATGATTTCAAGAGAGCCGGTGCATTCCCCGCCGTTTTTGTTGCGCAGGGCGTTTTGGGCCAGTTCGCGGGCATCAGACTCGGATTCCACCCGCTGATTGACCGCCCACACCTTTTGCGCGTCCGAGGCGGCCTTTTCGACCCGGTTGCCCCGGGCGTCATATGCGTAGCTGTGAACTTCCCGCGTGGCCGGATCGAGATAACTGACCTCGCAGCCGGTGAAGGCCGTACCCTGGCTCTTTTCCTTGAAACTGTAGCTTTTGGGCGAGAACTGCCCGCCTGTTTTGGGAATGGTCAGCACGCCGGGGCGGCTATCTGCCTCTCTGGCTCCGTAGAGCGCCAGCTTGCCGTCATGCACCTTGAGGTTCACGCCGCGCGCACCGGCCAGCCGGGTCAGAAAGGCCAGATCGCTTTCCTCGCGCTGATCCTGCCGGGCAAAGCCATGCTCCGGAGCGTCGTACAGGAGCGTCAGCCCATGACGTTCCGCGACTTCCTCCGCGACGCCCCGCAGATTGTAGCCTTCCCATGCTTTCGTCCTTGCGGTTTCCCGCAGGCCGCTGTTCAGGGAGGCGGAGACGGCTTTCAGACTCACCTTGTCCGGCACGCCGGAACATTCCACTTCATCCACCTTGAACGCGCCGCAGTTCAGACCGGCGTGTTTGCCCGGCCCGAACCAGTTCAGGCAGTTGAGCGAGGCGGTCACGCCCGTGCCCTTGCCCGGAACCCAGACGACCAAATCCTCCGGGGTGCTCCGCCCCCCGTTGAGCCCCCCATGTCGCGGCGGGCAAAGCCCGCCTGCGCCATTCCACTTGCCGTCACGGTCCTGCAATTCAATCCGGAGGGAGTCGGCCTTGCCCGTGGCGTTGTCCGTGTAGGAAAAGGACAGCAGATACGGCCACAGAAAACTGGTGGCGTCATGGCCGCCGATGCTCACGGACAGGGCCACGCGGCGGGAATGGTCGTTGTTTACATCCACGGCGGAAGCTCCGTTACAGGTTGAACAAACGCATCAGGATTGATCTCCGGCACATCGAGAACAACGCCCGCCGGAAACATCAGCACGTCGGCATGGTCGGGATTCGCCCGCATCAGCGCGGACATCAGATGTTCGCGGCCCCACAGGCGGAACGCGATGCCGTCCCAGGTATCGCCCTGAGTGGTGGTGTAACTACCCATACGCCAGCCTACGTTGTTCATCGACAATGCCCGCGATGAGTTTTTCCAGCTCGCCCTGACGGCGTTTCAGACCGTCCATGACGCGCCTGCCGAAATCGGCGTCAGTCATGCCGTTCAGGCTGACATTGAGTTGGAAGCTCATGGGGCCGCCTCCGGCCCCGGCCAGAACAGCCATGCCGGAAGCGTCCATCCCGCCGGGGCCGGAGGGAAAGGCCATGCCCGCCGCTTCCGGGGACATGACTTCATCGGGATTCCAGGGCTGGGGAGGCGCGGGCATGGGAGGCGGCGCGACGGGTGCGGAAGTGGAGGAAACGGCGGCGTTTTCTCGGCTTCCCGCCTCTTCGTTGATAGCGGCGGCGATGTCGGCGGCGGGTGAACCGAACCAGCCTTGCACGGTTCTGATTTTTTCCGCTACCCAGCCGAACTTTTCCGCCACCCATGCCAGCTTTTCCCCAATGAAGCCAAACACCGCATCAAACGCCGCGCGCACCGGCTCGCATGTCCTGTAGAGCCAGACCAGCCCTCCGACGAGAGCGGCAATGCCCATGACCACAATACCGTGAACGCCGCGTTCAGCAGCCAGGCTCCGGCCGCGGCTGTCCTGGATGCCGCGGCTCCGGCAAGCAGAACCGCCCTGTGCAGGCCCCATGCCGCTGCGGAACGCAATGCGGCGATTCGGGCAACGCCGCTAGCGGCCGCCACGGTTTTCATGCCGCGAACAAGAAAGCCCAACGTGGTTCCGAGTACATGCCAACCTTTTTTCAGACTTGAGAAAAAACGGTTCACACCGGGCCTATGTAGGAGAGAAATCCCGCCGTATGCAGCAGCGCCAGGCCGGATACGGTTCCGAGCAGCACAGCGGTCAAGGTTTGGTGCTCGTTTATCAGACTGGTCACAGAACTCAGGATCGGGGTCAATGCATTGGCGAAAAATATCAGGGGAGGCAAAACCGCCGTTCCCACGCTCACTGCCAGTTCACGGCTTTGATTGGCGAACAGGGCAAAGGCTTCGCCGGCGGCACGGGCGCCTTCTGCTGCGGCCTGCTGGCCGGGGGCAAGCTGCCGGGCGGCTTCCGCGCTTTGCCGGAGGTTGCTTTTCAGCTTATCAAGCATGCCCGCCAGGGGGAGAATGCTTGCAGCCAGTTCCGGGCCTCCGGCAATGCCCTCCAGGATTGCGCCTTGCCTTTCCGCGGGCATGAGCCTGATGCGTTCAAACAATTCCGTAAGCGCTTCAGGGCCGTTTTTTTGCAGTCTGGCTGCCATATCCTCGGCGCTGAGGCCAAGTTCGGAAAAGGCGAGCTGCTGTTCCCGTGTCGCCTTGCTGCCCGCTCCGGCCTTGCGTATGAAGTTTTCCACAGCTGCCGCCGCGGCATCCGGCTCCATGTCTGTGGCAAAGGAAAGGGTGGCGGCTGTTGCCGCGAAATCGCGCAAGCTGTTCACCCCGGTCAGCCCCAGAGCGTTTCCTGTCTTGAAAAGCTTTGCCAGCTGCTCATGCGCCAGCGGCAGAACCCGGCCCAGGCCCAGAACGGAAGCCCGCATGGCGGCAAATTTTTCGCTGATCCGGCCGGAGGCGTCATACATGCCGTTGATGCCTGCCGCACTGTGACGCATGGCCGATGCAAAGGTAAGCGCACTGGTAACGGTGTACTGCGGTATAGTGTACCCGACGGTTCGTAAAAAAACGCCGGGGCCTTGCCGCGCGGATACAGGCGCGGGCGCGACAGGCCGGGAACTCCCGTGTTGAGCGGATTCCTGCCTCCCTTCCCGGAAGCGCACAGCGGGGGCGGCGCGCAACCCGGCAAGGCTGCGCTGTATCTGTTCAACCCGGACAGACGTCATGACGGCAGCCGCTTCCAGACGTCCCGCTTTTGCTTGGCTTGCCTGCTTCTGCATGATAAACCATTGAGAGACTGTCCGAAGGAAGAGCCGTGCTGCTGTCGTATCACTTGCATTTTGGGACATATCAGGTTCCGGGAGATGTTATGGACAACTTGATGGACAACTGGTATCTGAAGTTTCTAGGGACTCTTTTTGCGTATACTGTCGCCGGCCTTTTTGCATTGTATGTACTGTGGTATGTAGCTTCCATAGTACCGTTGACCGTAGGGGTGATTAGAGAGTTCCACAAGCTGGCGTGCAATATCTGGGATATTGTATGCGGCATTTTTCGTATGGTGCGCGCGGTTCTGCGTTTCTTCGGTTTAGGCTCGAAGCCTTCCGAAATACCTCCGACAGAAATAGCCTCCACGGATGCCGCTCCGAACAATGAAGTGCGACGCGTGACACGCGTGCGCCGTATCCGCGCCATGCCCCGCCGCCGGATCAAAACACCGCGACATGAAGGCTGACGTTCATCGGATTTCCTGTTCAAACCGTATGGCTTCTTCCAGCCATTCGCAGGCTTCCTGCCACGTCATGGCTTTGAGGGTTCGTACGCCCCACCGCGTGAGGCGGGAGAGCGCGATCACCAGCCGGCGAATATCCTTACGCTCCGGATACGGCCCGAAATCGCAAATACTGATTTTGCAGCCTCGCGTAGTCCGTGGCGTCAAGCAGGCGCATTTCCTCTTTTTTCAGCCCACACAAACGACCAAGCAGGGCCACTTCCGCCGTGATGTCCTCAATTGATTTGGGTTCGTAATCAAGCAGATCCCCCATGGTCGGACGGCGCATGCTGAGTTCCTGAACAACGCGATCTGCAAGCTGAACGGGATAGTGAAGCTGTATTGTCGCGCTCTTTGACTCGTCCGGGATAACGTCTTCTATTCTTTTTACATTGGGCATGTCGGGTTCCTGACGCTTTTATGGTGAAGGGTTTTTAATAATCCTTTCCGAGGTTGGCGCGGACAGGGGCGAGGTAGTCCTTGCCCTGCACGCTGAAGATGTAGTTGAACTTGTCCACTTCGGCCATTTCCTGACCGTTCTGCCAGAGCTTGAGGTAGTAGACTTCCAGCTCGGTTTCGGGCTCCATTTTTTTGCCGGGCTCCATCTTGCCGATGCCCACCTTTTTGGGCGGGCATTTGCACACCACTTTCACCGGCTGGTGAACGTATGTGCCGCTGCCCGCGTCGTAGTGCTGCACGGAAGCGTAGATTTCGAGCTGATGCGCTTCCGGCGCGAGCAGGCTTGTGGCCGTGGGGTTGCAGGTATTCCACTTGATTTTCACGGACATGGATTTCAGGTGCCCGACAACCGGGGCGTCCACTTCGCCCGCGATGCCCAGGCCCGCGATGGATTCGGTCAGAAACTCGAAGTCCGGCATTTCAATGCTGCCCACGCCGAGCAGCCCGACGCCATCCTTGTATATGGCCGCATCGGTCAGCAGGGCGGGAATAAGATTGGTGGAAGGAAGCTGACTCATAAGTATTTCCTCAATAATAGTGTTGAAACTATCCTTGACCGCCGGAGGCACGCGCGTCAGCGCGTTTGGAGCGACGACCCCCCGCCGCATGGTAATGCGGCATCCTGGGGGGCGAGGAGCGGAAGAAAGGGTTCGCGGAGCGGGGCCTTTGGGCGGCGGAGCCGCACGAAGGCGTAAGCGAACAGCCGTGGATACATGTTGTTTTATCTCTGCTGTCGCCATTCGTAAGGCTCCTTCGTCGCCTAACGACTGCCGCTG
>CAJTSU010000139.1 GCA_910579055.1 uncultured Mailhella sp.
TGGAACACGGGCTGCCTTTGCGGCAACGAATGTTGCCGCCCGTGCCGTAGTAAAAATACACGTCACGCACAGTGTTATCAACATGGTTCTATAAGAGAGCCTTAAAATTTAACCATAAAGTTGATGTATGGAGGATGCCATGCGCAAGGTCTGGAAAAAAATGACATTTTTGGCAAGCGGATTGACTCTGGGCCTCGCGGCGCTGGGGGGGATTGGCGCATCCTCCGCCTGGGCCGGGGAAGTGGTGCTGTACTCGTCCAATCAGCCCGAATTGCTCGACGTCATCGCGCAGGGCTTCAAGGAAAAGACAGGTCATACCATGACTTCGGTGCGCATGGGCACAGGGGAAGCCATGAAGCGCATCGCCGCTGAACGCGCGAACCCGCTCTGTGACGTGTTCTGGAGCGGCGACCTTTCCGTTCTGGACAACGCCAAGGCTGACTTCGCGCCGTACAAATCGCCCGAAGCCAGGGATCTTGACGCCGGAATGGTGGACAAGGACGCCCTGTGGACGGCTTCCAACACGCACCTCATGGTGTTCATGGTGAATACCGAACTTGTTCCCGAAGCGGATTTGCCGAAAAGCTGGGCGGATCTGCTTGAACCGCGCTGGAAGGGCAAGATCGTCATGGCCAACCCGGACAAGTCCGGTACGGCTTACGCGCAGGTATACGGCGTGTACAAGATGTTCGGCGATGAGGGGCTGGCGAAGCTGGTGGACAACGCCACCATTCTGGACAGTTCCAGCCTGGTTTACAAGGGCACGGCGGAAGGCGAATTCCCTCTCGGCATCACCATGGAATATGCCGCGTTCCGCTATGTGGCGGGCGGCAACAAGAATGTGAAGCTCATTTACCCCTCTGACGGCGTGATCTCCGCCCCCGAAGGCGCGGCGGTCATCAAGGGCTGCAAGCACCCGGAAGAGGCCCAACTGCTGGTGGACTACCTCCTCTCCAAGGAAGTGGAGGACATGATCTTTGAAAAATACTATCGCAGACCCGCCCGGCCCGATGCCGCAGCGATTGAAGGCCTGCCCGCCACGTCTTCCCTCAATATTCTGAAGGCCTTTGACCCGGCGGAGGCCAGCGAACTGAAGAACGTCATTCTGTCCAAGTGGAAGAAGCTGGTACTCAACAAGTAATTTTGCTCAAAGTCATATCCCGCGCGGGCGGATATTCCGCCCGCGCCGCCGGAGATTGTTCATGCTTGTTGAATTGAAAGGCATCGTCAAGAAATTCGGGCGGAATACCGTTGTCAATCATGTGGATCTGACCATCAGGGACGGAGAGTTCTTTACTCTGCTGGGGCCGAGCGGTTGCGGCAAGACCACGTTGCTGCGCATGATCGCCGGATTCAATGACCCGGACGAAGGCGATATCCTGTTCGGCGGGGAATCCATACTGCCGTTTCCGGCGCATCGGCGGGACACCGGCATGGTGTTCCAGAACTATGCGCTTTTTCCCCATCTGAGCGTGGCGGAGAATGTGGCCTATGGTCTGAAGGCTCGGGGCGTCAAGGGCCGGGAGATGAAGGAGCGGGTGCAGGCCATTCTGGATGCGGTTCAGCTTGGCGGCATGGAGTCGCGCTATCCCCGGCAGCTTTCCGGGGGGCAGCAGCAGCGGGTGGCTCTGGCCCGGGCGCTGGTTATCCGCCCGCGCGTGCTGCTCATGGACGAACCGCTTTCCAACCTTGACGCCAAGCTGCGCGTCTCCATGCGGGAGGAAATCCGCCGCATTCAGCAGAGCCTTGGCATCACAACCATTTATGTCACCCACGATCAGGAAGAGGCTATGGCGGTTTCTGACCGTATTGCCATTTTCTATGCCGGGCATTTGCAGCAGGTAGCCAGCCCCGCCGCCATCTATTTTTCCCCTGCCAACCGCTTCACGGCGGAATTCATGGGTTCCTGCAATATTCTTGAGACAATGTGCACGGGATTTGATTCCGAATCCCGCATGGCCACGGCCACGGTCGGAGACAGTACGTTCAGCTTCCACGCTGACGATGCGTCCGTGGGGGCTCCCCTGCACATCATGTTGCGCCCTGACTGGATTGGACTTGCCGGGCCGGATTCATCAAACCGTTTCAACGGCAGGATTGTTGATCGGATGTTCCTCGGGGAAAGCATCGTGTACCAGGTGGAAGCGCTGGGCCGCGCCTTGCGCGTGGATATGCCTTCTCTGAACAGGGGCGAGATGCTTGAGCCGGGGGCGTCGGTTGAGCTTTGCTTTGCGCCCGAAAGTCCGGTGACGGTGCGCGCATGAACAGGTTCAATCGTTTGTTTTCCGTCTGGAACATGGTGTTTCTGGCTGCAATTATTGTGCTCGTGCTGTTGGTGGTGTACCCCATGTACTCCATTTTTCAGGCCAGCCTGATTTCCGCCGACACCGGGGAATTCACCTGGGACAACTACCTCAGCATTTTCACCACTCGATTTTACCGGCGCTGCCTGTGGAACAGCATTTTTCTCAGCGGGCTGGCCACGGTGTTCAGCGTCATTATCGGCGTGCCGTTCGCGTTCTTCACCACTCGCTACAAACTGCCCCATGCCGGTCTGTTGAAGACCCTGGGCACACTGCCGCTTATCCTGCCTACCTTTATCGGAGCGGAGGCGTGGCTGCTGCTGCTCGGACGCAACGGCATTCTTACTCAGCTTTTCCACTCCATCGGGCTGAACACCCCCAGTATTTACGGCTGGCAGGGCGTGGTTCTGGTGTATACGCTCCAGTTTTTCCCCTTTGTCTTTCTCATGGTTTCCGCCGCGATCAATTCTGTGGATCGCTCGCTGGAAGAATCGGCCCGCAACCTCGGCGCGTCCCCCTGGCGCGTGTTCCGCACGGTGACGCTGCCTGTGGTCACGCCCGCCATTGCTTCCGGCGCACTGATTGTATTCTGCATGTCCATTGAGAATTTCGGCGTGCCCACGATCATCGGCAATGACTACAAGGTGCTTGCCGAGCAGGCGTACAGCGAATTTGTCAGTGAAATGGGCGGAAACCCCTCCATGGCCGGGGCGCTCAGCACGGTGCTGGTCATGGTGACGCTGCTGTTGACCGTGCTGCAAAAGCTGTGGGTGGAACGGAAGAACTACGCCATGTCCTCCCTGCGGCCCCCGGAAATCCAACCTCTTTCCCCGTGGCGAACCCGCCTGGCCTGGTTGTTCTGCGCGGGGGTGGTGTTTGTTTCACTCGCGCCGTTTGCCGTGGTTCTGGTGGCGGCAGTGACCAAAACCAGCGGGCCGGTCATGTACTACGGCCAGTTCAGTCTGGACAATCTTGCCGTTGCGCTCCAGGCCGCGCCGCGTCCCATTCTCAATTCCTTCTTTCTGGCAACCACGGCGACTGTCATCGGCATGTTCTTCGGTATGGCGGTGAGCTACATCGTGGTGCGCAGGCGCGGCGTGGCAGGGTATACGCTGGATTTGATCATGATGCTGCCGCTGGTCATCGCCGGTTCGGTGCTGGGCATCGCCCTTGCCGCTACCTACAACAAGGGCCCGGTCGTGCTGACGGGAACCTGGGTGATTCTGGTGCTGGCCTATTTCGTGCGCAAGACGCCGTTCTCCGTCAAGACCACCTCCGCCCTGTTGCACCAGATCGACGCCTCTGTGGAGGAGGCTTCGGTTAACCTCGGTGTGCCGCCCCTGCTTTCGTTTATGAAGGTGGTGGTTCCCGTGATGCTGCCGGGCATCATTTCCGGCGCGATCATCATGTGGGTGACTACGCTGGCCGAACTCAGCTCCACGATTGTCCTGTATTACGGCCCGTGGTCCACCATGACGGTGCAGGTGTTCCAGTATATCGGCAGTGGGGATTTCGGCCCGGCTTCGGCCTACGGGGCGATCCTCATTCTCTCGGTCATCGTGCCGCTGTTCCTGCTGAACAGGTTCCTGGGGCGCGACCCCATGCAGTCGTTATAACCGCCGGAGGCGCGAGCGAGCCAGCCGTGGATACATGTTGCCTTATCTCTGCTGTCTCCATTCGTAAGGCTCCTTCGTCGCCGCCTGCCGCTGGCCCGTGTGGAACATGGGCTGCCTTTGCGGCAAAAATGTTGCCGCCCGTGCCGAAGCAAAAATACACATCGAGCATAGCGGTATCAACATGGAGCCATGATAGAGCCAAAATGTTGTTTCGGGGCTCCGCCCCGTGCCCCGTCGGGGGGAATGATTCCCCCCGAACCCCCTCATCTGTTCTGCGGAGTCAGTCGGCGGACAGGGCGGCTGTGGATTGAAACATCTTCAGGCGTTTCATTTTGCGCTGAAGGGTACGCAGGTTAAGACCAAGGCAGGCCGCCGCCTCGCCCCGTCGCCAGCGGCATTTTTCCAGGGCCTGGCGGATCAGGCGCTCTTCCAGCTGAAGGGTGGCGTCTTCCAGCGTCAGCCCGTCATGGAAGTCAGGCAGAACAAGCCCGGCGCGGCCCGCCTCGCCCAGTGAATCCAGCGCGGCCTCGCCGAAGGCCGCGTAACGATCGAGGAAGTTGTACAGCTCGCGGATATTGCCGGGCCAGCCGTAATGTTCCATGGCCAGCCGCACGGGAAGGGGAATGTCGATGGATGTTCCCCTCTTTTCCATCCATGCCGCCGTCAGCAGCGGCAGATCGGCAAGGCGCTCGCGCAGCGGCGGCAGGGTGATGGAGAGCACATGCACGCGATAATAGAAGTCGGAGCGCATGGTTTTTTCCCGAACCATTTTGGCCAGGTCCTGATTGGTGGCGGCAATGAGGCGGAAGCTCGACTCGCGCGGAGCCGTGCCGCCCACCGGGGTGTACATCTTGTTTTCCAGGGCGCGCAGCAGCTTGACCTGAAGCTGAAGAGGCAGTTCGCCGATTTCGTCAAGGAACAGCGTGCCGTTGTTGGCCGCGCCGATATAGCCTTCCTTGTTGCCCGTCGCGCCGGAAAAGGCCCCCCTGGTATGGCCGAAGAATTCGCTTTCCATCAGTGATTCGGGAATGGCCCCGCAGTTCACCGGAACATACGGCCCCCGTCTGCCGCTCAGGGCATGAATGGCGCGCGCGGCTACATCCTTGCCGGATCCGGTTTCTCCGTAAATAATGATGTTGCTTTCCGTTTCCGCCGCCTTGAGCACGAGTTCATAGACCTTGCGCATGGCCTCGCTCTTGCCCACCATGCCGCCCAGGCCGAACAGGGAATCCGTGGAGGTCTTGAACTGCCGGTTTTCCTCGCGCAGGCTGAGCTCCATGAACTTCTGCTCGCTCACGTCCATCATCAGCCCTTCCAGATACCACAGCCCGCCGTCCGGCCCCGTGACCCCCTCGCCCTGATCCCATACCCATTTGACGCGTCCGCCCGGCAGAATGAGCCGGTACATGGCCTGATAGGGCTGCCCCATGACAACTTTGTCGTAGATGGATTGCCGTTGACGCGGCAAATCGTCCGGATGGGTCATCCTTTCGATGACATTCTGGTTCTGCTCGATCATGTCTCCGGCCGGAATGCCGAGCAGATCAAAACTGCCCCGGCTCACAAATTCCAGCACATACTCAAAGCCCTGCTCGCTTCCCCGGGCCTTTTCCACCCGGCAGCGGTAGGCCATGCCGGGGATATGCTCCAGCAGACGATGGTAGCTTTCCTCTACGGAAGGCAGAAATTCGTGCGTCATGGCGGACTCCTTGCGGGGCTGTCGCATTATACGACAGATATGTCGTGTCTGACATGGAAGAGAAGTTCCGTCAAGGCGGAAACGGCGGCATGGTTCGTCATGCGCGGCACAGGCGCGTATGGCATGAAAAATGCTTTATCATCTGCGCAGACCCTTCCCGGCCGTGAAGCGGCAAGGGAGCGGCATATTTCGCAACCATGCGGCGGCCGGATTGTCCGCCCAAGTCTTTCCCGGAGGACGCCATGTCTCATCAGCAAAGCATCCGTATGACCCGCAAGGGCGACCTTATTGATCTCGATATGGAATCCGGCCTGTTCGGCACGCTCCATCTCGACAACGGCGCGGTTCCCGCCGAGGAACGCCCCGGCACGGCGAAAAAGCTGCTTGCCGCCTCCGCGCTGTACTGTTATTGCGCGGCGCTGGACAAGGCGCTGGAATCGCGTGATGCCAAATACCGCAGTATTGAAGGGCGCGCTACGGTGGAAACCGGCATTGATGACAAGGGGCGCGGCCGTGTGGTGGGTCTGACGCTTGACGTGACGGTGCATATGGATGAGGAATACGAGTTTATTTTTGACCGCGTGGCCAAGATCATGCGTCAGGGATGCCTGATCACCGGCTCGCTGGAAGGCGCCTTTCCGGTGAAATACAATCTTGAACTTGACTGCGACGAGGAATAGCCTTTTCCCGGGCGGCGCGCATGAGTGACGCCCGGGAAAACACGGTGTGAAACGGCCCCGGAGCGCATTCCGCTGTTCCGGGGCAATCTGGACAGGAGGGCGAGCATGAGCGGCGCGGTAACAACCTACGGTCTTCTTTTCCTTGCCATTCTGGCGGAAACCTTCGCCACATCAAGCCTGAACGCCTCCCAGCAGTTCACCAGACCTGTTCCCACGCTGTGTTCCATTTTCGGGTATGTTGTGTCGTTCTATACCTTTTCCCATGTGCTGAAGAGCATGCCCGTGGGCATCGGCTACGCCATATGGTGCGCCCTCGGCATCGTACTCATTTCCGCGGTGGGCGTTTTTTACTTCAAGCAGCATCTCGATCTGCCCGCGTACATCGGCCTGGGCCTCATCATCGCGGGCGTTGTGGTCATCAATGTCTGTTCCGGATCGGTGCGGCATTAGGGCTTTTTCGTTTTGAAAATGCTCCCGGAGTCGAGCGGCAGGACGGTCAGAACCGGTAGCCGAACGACAGATTCAGCCTTTGCCGCTTGTGCTCCTGCGTCCATATGTTTGAATCCCGCCTGGTATAGGTATATTGCAGCGTCGGCGTGATGTCGTATTTTTCAAGCAGGCTGGAAGAAAGGGACGCGAAGACCTGCCATGTTCTGTCCCTGCGCCGCGTTTCAGCGATGCGGTAATCGCGGGTGATGTACCACTGGGCGTCATGATGGCGGGCATCGGTCAGGCTCAGCTCGCCAAACAGGGAAAAGCCATACGGCAGAACGCGATAAAGACCCAGTGCATAGCGCAGGCTGTCGCTGCCATAGGCTTCGGCTTCGGTGTTTTCCCTTTGAAAGGCCAGCCCGGCCTGAACAAAGGTTACATGTGGATATGAGCTTTCACTTCCTGCATGACAGGTTCCCACAGTCGATCTCTGTAACGGTTCGCGTATCCGGGGTGATACAGTCGGAACGTGTTGTCTGGTAAATTTTTATGGGTAAGCCGTGCCAACTCTCGAACATCAAATGTTTGGGATACAGGCATAAACTGAACATCTCTGAATATTCTTTCTATATAGAGGTCATAATTTGGGCCTGTGAGAAAAATTAATATATTTGGATCTGCCGCAGCAATTTCAGCAGAAAGGGTTTGAAAATGATCTAGATATTCCATAGTAAGTTCACTATTTCTCAGCATGAGGTGTGGATCTACATCTGCAAGCACATGAAAAATATTTGACCAGAATATATAATCTCTTGATAACTCCTTTTCTCCATTTATTGCACATTCGAGTTCATGAATAAATCTCCAGTAAGGTGCATGCCAGTCAATATTTTGGAGTGCATCTTGCGTAAACTTCATAGCATCTGATATTTCAGTTATGTAACCCCAGCCATTTGGATCCTGGCCAACAAACATAATTCTTGTTTTAATATCGATATACTTATCCGGGCAGTAACAGTATTGAATGACAAATTCTTCAGAATTTCCGAATGTGTTTTCACATTTTTTACAAAAAGCCATAGTCTGTTCTTTTGTGGATGTATAAATATCCATAAGTTTCTGATTAACGAAATTCATGGAAAGTTCCTCCCATAGGCATAAGATAGGTTGGTAAATTATCTTTTTAATTGATAGGACGTATTTTGTGTATTGTCAACATCTATAGATGGTTGGCTGTGTTGTAGAACCTTGAACAGGGACAGCATTGATCTCGCTGCTCCTCCCCTTGTGTCCTGTCCGGAAGTGGTATAGAGCGGCCATGCCGCTTTTCGGGCAGGCGTTTTTGTCTGGCCGCGCGGTTCATTCCGGATTTTTTTTGGGGGGGGGGAACTATGTCTGTTTCAAACATTCAGACCCGCGCGACGCTGATCGGCCTGACGGCTCCGGTGTGCTGGGGGATGACCGTCGGGCTGATCCGCAGCATTACGGAGTCGTTCGGTCTGGCCGCCGGGCTGACGCTTCTCTACGGCGCGACCATTGTCTTTCTGTATGTTCTTCTGGGCAGGCCCCGCCTTCGGGCATTTCCCCGCAAATACCTGTTCTTCGGCATTCCACTGGCCAATGTCTGTTCCATCTGCTTCTGTCTGTCCATGTATCTGTCCGCCGGAGGGCAGCAGACGGTGGAAGTGGGCATGATCAATTACACATGGCCCTGCCTTGTGGTGCTGTTTGCCATTCTGTTCAACGGGCAGAAGGCCAGATGGTGGATTGTGCCCGGCGTCCTTGTCAGCTTCGCGGGGATCATGCTGGTGCTGGGGGGAGAAGGGGGCATTGATCTGCCGGGTATCTGGCGGCATGTGCAGGGCAATCCCTGGAGTTATGTGCTGGCCTTTTGCGGGGCTGTGGCCTGGGCCGCCTATTCCAACCTGACCAGAGCCTGGTCGAACGGGCACAACCCCACGCTTGTGGTTTTTGCCCTGGATTTCCTGATCTTTGGGGCACTGTGGGCCGCGGGATTCGGCGATCTTTCCCACGCGACGCTCATGGGCTGGATCAGTGTAGCCGTAGGTGCGATTGCCATGGGCGGATCGTATGCCGCCTGGAGCTACGGCGTGACCAGAGGCAACATTACCATTCTCGCCATAGCCTCCTACTTCACGCCCGTTTTGTCCTGCCTGTTCGCCACGGTCTGGATCGGAGCCGGCCTTGACGCGTCGTTCTGGAAAGGCGTGGCGGTGGTCGTTGCGGGATCGCTCATGTGCTGGAGCTCCACGTATTTCCGCAGATAGTACCATACAATATTGAATCAATGTTAAAATCGCCTTGCCGAAAGCGTGGTTTCGGTGAGCGAACCCGGCTACGCCGCTGGCTCCTGTTTCCTATCAATACTGAAAAGCTATGGAAAAAACAGGCTCTGTTCGAGAATAGTGTTGAAACTGTCCTTGACCGCCGAAGGCGCAAGCGAGCCAGCCGTGGATACATGTTGCCTTATCTCTGCTGTCGCCATTCGCAAGGCTCCTTCGTCGCC
>CAJTSU010000140.1 GCA_910579055.1 uncultured Mailhella sp.
GGCGCGGGCTTCACCGGGGGCTGGGGGGGAACCGGGCTGCCGGGGACAAGCTTGTTTTCCAGAACTTCCACCCGCCGCCGGAGATCCTGAAGTTCCTCTTCCATGACGGAATCGGGCACGGGCCGGGGCTGTGTCTCTTCCTCCGGGATTTCGCCGCTTCCGGGCCAAAGGGAACATCCTCCCGCGGGAAGCAGCAGGATGAGCAGGACGGGAAAAAGAGGGGACACGGTGCGAAAAGGGGGCTGGAACATAAAAAGGCTCCTCAGTTGGCGGATTTGCAAAATTTAGACGAGAGCGTGGGCAATGGCAAGTCTTCGGCCGGTTACGGCGCGCAAGACCGGGAAAAGGCTTGTGCCCGCCTGGCTGATCTGCTATAAACACTGACCCGCCTTGCAAGAGGCGGAAATTTTGTGATGAGGTCTGGAGGATCCTGTATGGCAACTGCCAAAGAAACCATGGAAAACCAAGTCGACGCGGAATTGGACTTCGCGAGCATGCTGGACAATTACGTGTCTTCCGACATGGGCGACCTTGAAGAAGGTTCCATTGTGGAAGGCGTGATTGTGCGCGTGGATGATGACAACGTCCTGGTGGACGTGAACTTCAAGTCCGAAGGCCAGATTCCGGCCGCAGAATTTCGCGACGCTCAGGGCAACATCATGGTCAACGTGGGCGACCGCGTGAACGTGTATGTGGCTCGCAAGAACGAAATGGACGGGACTATCACCCTTTCGTTCGAAAAGGCCAAGCGCATGCAGATATTCGATCAGCTTGAAGATATGCTGGAAAAGAACGGCGTGATCAAGGGCACGATTACCCGTCGCATCAAGGGCGGCTATACGGTCGATCTTGGCGGCGTGGAAGCCTTTTTGCCCGGATCTCACGTGGATCTGCGCCCCGTGCCGGATATGGACGCCCTGGTGAATCAGGAGTACGAATTCCGCGTGCTCAAGATCAACCGCCGCCGCAGCAACGTGATCGTGTCCCGCCGCGTGCTGCTTGAAGAAGAACGCGATACCAAACGCTCTGCCCTCCTCCAGACGCTCGCTGAAGAACAGATTGTCAAGGGCAAGGTTAAGAACATCACTGAGTACGGCGTGTTTGTGGATCTCGGCGGCCTTGACGGCCTGCTGCACATCACCGACATGTCCTGGAAGCGCATCCGCCACCCGCGCGAAATGGTGCAGATGGGGCAGGAACTCGAACTCAAGGTACTGTCCTTTGACAAGGAAAACCAGAAGGTTTCCCTTGGCCTCAAGCAGCTGGTGCCCGACCCCTGGCAGGATATCACTGCCCGCTTCCCCGAAAGCTCCCGCCACAACGGCAAAGTGACCAACCTGGTGGACTACGGCGTGTTCGTGGAACTCGAACCCGGAGTGGAAGGCCTGGTTCACATTTCCGAAATGTCCTGGACGCGCAAGCTGCGTCACCCGTCTCAGATGGTGCATCAGGGCGATGAAGTGGAAGTGGTTATCCTCGGCGTGGACAGTGAGAAGAAGCGCATTTCCCTGGGCATGAAGCAGGTCAGGCCCAATCCCTGGGAACTGGTGGGCGAACGCTTCCCCGAAGGTACGGTTATTGAAGGCACCATCAAGAACATCACCGAATTCGGCATGTTCATCGGCATTGAGGACGGCATTGACGGCCTCATCCATGTGTCTGACATTTCCTGGACCAAAAAGCTGCGTCACCCCGGTGAAATGTACAAGGTTGGCGACGTGGTTCAGGCCAAGGTGCTGACTGTGGACCAGGAGAACGAAAAGTTCACCCTGGGCATGAAGCAGCTGGCTGAAGATCCGTGGAGCTCTGTGCCCACCCGTTACCCTGTGGGCAACATCGTGACCGGCACGGTCACCAATGTGACGGACTTCGGTTTGTTCGTGGAAGTGGAAGAAGGCATTGAAGGCCTGATCCATGTTACCGAACTGGGCAAGAAGGTCAAATCTCCCGCCGAACTGTACAAGGAAGGCGACAGCGTGCAGGCCAAGATTATCCATGTCAGCGCGGACGAACGCCGTCTCGGCCTTTCCGTCAAGCAGCTCAAGGATGACGACGAACGCCGCAAGCCCAAGGATTACCAGTCCGGCAACAACGAAGTTGTGACCACGTTGGGCGATTTGCTCAAGCAGAAAATGGACGAAGCCAACTAGTACTTCGCCGCATGAAAGGTTTCGAAGTACCAGACCTTCTTTTGAAGGTATAGTTGAAAGATAGATACGGGCGGGAGGGTGACTTCCCGCCCGTGTTGTCTTTTCGGCCGGAGGCGCGCCCGGCGGGTTTTCTTGAAAGTGAGCCGCCTGGCGGCTTGGAGGCGCAAACTCCGCACGGTCTCCAACAGAGCCAAATTAATTGGGGTATGGCATCCGACTTGCCCGTTCCCATCGCCCCTGTTAGAGTATCAGTAACTTTTGCCTTGGGTAGAAGAGCCGGAGGAGCCGTGCACAGAGAAATAGAACGCAAATTTCTGGTCAGGGGGGATGGCTGGCGTGGCCGGGCGGAACCTGTGTCATACCGGCAGGGCTACCTTGCCCGCACTTCTGATCGGGTGGTGCGAGTGCGTGTTGCGGGAAACAAGGGCCTGCTCACCGTCAAGATCAAGTCCGGAGTGATTTCTCGCGAGGAATTTGAGTATTCCGTGCCGCTGGAAGATGCGCAGGCCATGCTGAGCGCGCTTTCTCCCGGAGAAATTATTGAAAAATACCGCTACACCTTTGAGGAAAAGGGCGCTGTGTGGGAAGTCGATGAATTCCTCGGCGCAAACAGCGGCCTCATTGTGGCTGAAATTGAACTGAAGAGCGAAGATCAGGAATTTGAAAAGCCGGACTGGCTGGGAGATGAAGTCAGCCGCTTGTCTCGTTACCTGAACGTGGAACTGGCCCAGAACCCGTATTGTACTTGGGATGCGGAAAAGGAAAGGAACCGCTGATTGAAGCGTTTTCCGGCGCTTTTGCTCCGCAAGAGCGCCGGGGCTGCGAAAGTCAGCGGCCTCGAAAATCAGGGACAGGCCGCGGCTTTGCCGCGCCGCAGGCGACTGATTTTCGGGGCTTTCCGTCAAGCCGTTTTGGTGGCTCGCTCCGATGTGGAACAGTGTTGAAACTATCCTTGAGCGCCGGAGGCGCGAGCGCGGCGTTTTCCGCGCAAACCGCAAGCGAGCCGGCCGTGGATACATGCTGTGTTTGCGGCAACGAATGTTGCCGCGGCCCTTGTGAAACGTCCGAAATTCAGCGGGGAGTATATTTTTCAAGTTATGAACACGCTCCATATTGAACAGCTGCCCCCGGAATGGGAATCCATCGCACATGTTTTTTCAGCCTTGGGCGATGTTACTCGTCAGAAAATCATTTTGCTCTTTGAGCCGGGGGAAGAAATCGGGCTCAAGGCCATTGTCGATTGTTTCCCGCTGAGCCGCACGGCCGTGTCGCATCACGTCAATACCCTGGAACAGGCGGGAATGCTTGTCCCGACCAAACGCGGACGAGAGGTCTTTTATACGCTTAACCTTGAATTGGCCTTTTCCGCCATGGCTCAGTTCAAAGACTATGCGAAACAGATGCTCGCAGAAGTCAACGGCACCCCCTGAAAATACGTATTCATGCGCGTGGCTGTGTTGTAGAAGCATGTTGATAACGCTGCGCGGGACGTGTATTTTTACCGCGGCACGGGCGGCAGCATGCGTTGTCGCAAAGGCATGTATCTACGGATATTTTCAACATTATTCTACTCCAGAGCAATGCGCGCATGTGCCGCTTCGCGGCACTGGCCCGGCCAAAAGCCGCACTCTGCTCGCAATTTTCGGGCTCCTGGCCTTGTCCGCAGCCTCGGAACAGCCTCAAAGAAATTAAGACTGTTCCTGTGTTGCGCATAACATTGAGGAATGCCATGTCTTCTGTTGAGCCTTCCCCACAATCCGCAGTCTCTGCCGCGCCTTCGTCGTTTCGCAGGCTTTCCCTCTCGCGCCGGGCGTTTACGCTCGGCTTGTGCTATGTCATGGGCACGTTTAATGACAATTTTTTCAAGCAGGGGGCATTATTGTTGGCCCTGGCAGCGGGTAACGCCGCCTTTCCCGCCTGGGGCACCTTTTTGTTTTCCCTGCCTTTCGCGCTGTTTTCTCTGTGGGCGGGCTGGCTGGCGGATCGTTATCCCAAAAAAAATCTGGTGATCGGCGCAAAACTGCTGGAACTGGCCGCCATGCTTGCCGGAGCCTGGGGGCTTGTCATGCTGAACTGGATCGGACTCGCCGCCATGCTGTTCTGCATGGGGCTTTCCTCAACCCTGTTCAGCCCGGCGCTCAACGGATCCATCCCCGAGCTTTTTCCCGCGCGGGTCGTGCCGCGGGTCAATGCTCTGTTCAAGCTATGTACCACGGCGTCCATTCTCCTGGGCATATCGCTGGCCGGAGCAGCCTTGGACGTGGGAGGAGGACGCACTGCTGAATTGGGGTTTGCCCGCCCGACGTGGGGGATGCTGCTCCTCGCCTGTGGCGTGGTCTTTGTCGCCCTGGCCGGTGTGCTGTGTTCCGTCTTTGTGCCGCGCCTCCCGGCGGCGGGAAGTTCCGCTCCCTTTCCCCGCCTTGCGGTGCTGGATATCCCGGCCCAATTGAAAGAGCTGCGCCGGGATATGCCGCTTTTTCTCGCTGTGTGGGGCGAAGTCTTCTTTTATTTTCTCTCTTCGCTGCTGCTGTTGGAGATCAACGCGTTGGGCGAACTGGAACTGGGCTTTTCACACAGTGCGACAAGCCTCCTGCCCGGTGCCTTGCTGTTAGGCATCTGCATCGGTTCTCTGACCGCGGCGCGCGGTACGCCGGAAAGCTGGAAACGCCGGCTTGTGCCGGCCTGCATCGGAATGGGGCTGCTGCTTTGTCTGGCCGCTGCGGTACCCCTCCTGTCCGGCGTCGCACGTTATGTCTTTTTGTTGGCCCTCTATACCTGTGCCGGGGCTTGTGGGGGAGTTTATCTCATTCCTCTGACCAGCTTCATTCAGGTGCGTCCTGCTCCGGATTGCAAGGGGCGGGTGCTGGGACTGGATAATTGCCTTGTGTTCAGCGGCATTATGCTGGCCGGGCCGGCGTATTATGCGCTTTCTTTACTGCCTCCTTCACAGGCCCATGCTGTGCTCGGCCTGTCGGCGCTGGCTGCGGCCTGGGCTTTTGCCCGCGCCATAGCGCGCCTGTCAAATGATGGGGCGAATAATGGGCGGGGCAATGAACAGGGAAACGTCACAGCACGCAGGAGCGGCGCGTTGTTCGGCGCGTTGGCCCTTTTGGTACGGGCCTGTCTGAGCCTGCGCTATAAAATTGAATGTCACGGGCTTGAGGAACTGGATGCGCGGGATGACGGCCGCCCCGTTCTTTTTCTGGCATCTCATCCCTCTCTGACTGATCCGGTTATTCTTTCCGCCCTGCTGTGGCGCTACCGCCCGCGCCCGCTGGCAGACGAAGGGCAGGCGGGCAGACCGTTCATCCGGCAGGTGGCTTCTCTGGTACGGCCGGTGTATATCCCCGATGTCGGCAATGCGGCGCGGGGAGATCGCAGGGCTGCCGCGCGGGCCGTGCGCGAGGGCTTGCGTCGGGCGGCGGAAGCGCTGCGGGCGGGGGATTGCGTGTTGCTGTACCCTTCAGGCAAATTGACCTCAGACGGGCTGGAACATCTCGGTTCCAACGGCGGGGCCTGGCATCTGCTGGAGGAGGCCCCGGAATGCCGCGTGGCTCTGGTACGCACAAGCGGCCTGTGGGGTTCGTCCTTCAGCCGCTGGGGCAGCCGCAGAGGCAGCCGCAGAGGCGGAAGAGACGACAGTGTACAGCGGCAGAGTGACGGCACGCTGGAAACGCCGGATTTCTTCCGCGCATTTTTCGCGGCCTTGCGGGATCTTCTGCTCAATCTCGTCGTCTTCATGCCGCGCCGCCCGGTTCGGATATGCGTTGTGGAAGCCTTGCGTGCGGGCAGTACGGAGGCAGAAAAGGAAAAACAGAAGGCGCCTGTTCTGCCCGTACAGGATAGGCTGGCCCTGAACCGGGCATTGGAAGCATTTTTCAACACACGGGGCGCTGCTTCGGGCGAAATAACAGACGCGCATCTTGCGGAGTTGTCTTTTTCGGCACATGAACCTCTTCGGCCGGAAGAGCCCCCGCGGTATTTCTGGTTGCTTTTGCACAAAAGGAGTGCAGACAGGCGGCCACGGTCATAGAGGGGCTATGTGCGCTTGTCCCACCGTTTGTCCCAGTGGAAATCGGGGCGCACCACCTGATCTTCCATACGCTGGATGCGCTTGTCCATGCGCAGAATGCGCTCTTTCAGATCCCGCATAAGGCGGGCGCGCCCGGCGCGCGGATCCGGGCGGAAGCGTTCTTCTTCGGAAACGCCCCCTTGCGGGGCGGACGCTTCCATGAGCGCCGCAGTCAGAATATACAGCGCGATGCCGGGCCAGAAGCCTGTGATCATAGTCAGGGCCACAACCGCCAACCGCACGGCGGGCACGGGCAGATTCCGGGATTGGGCGATGCCCTTGCATACGCCAAGGAGCATGCCGTCCGGGGCACGGTGAATACTCATGACAACTCCAGAGGAGAAATGTTCAGGGTAATTTCCGCGTTGAAATTATACAAGCGTGCTAGCGGAGCGTTTCGTCGCGGGAAGAAGTCCCGGTATCGGAACCGGAGCGTGGGGGCGCATGCCGATCCAGCAGTGTTTCCAGCACGTCTACGCGTTTTTCCAGTTTTTCCAGAATTCTGACCATATCCTGTAATGTTGCTTCCTCATCGTCCTGCGCATCCGGTGAAGCGGCGGGCTCCCTGCGGGTCAGCGCCTTGAGCGCATAGACCAGGGCGATCAGACCGACGGCGAGCAGGCAGATGATCATAATGAGCAGACCTTTCATCAAAAGTCCCTTGGTTGAGGCGGGCCCCCACGGGGGGGGAGACAGGGCGCAATAACCCACAACAGCGCTTGCCCGTCCTGGAGCACTTTTAGCGTACATCTACTCTAATGTTGTCGTTCGGGGCGGGCAAGCCTTTTTCCGGCGGTGTTTTGCAAATAGTGTTGAACATATCCTTGACCGCCGGAGGCGCGAGCGCAGCGAGCGTTGAGGCCGGGCCGGAGGCCGCGCGGCGTTCCCGTTAGTCGAGATGGTTTTACTACAGAGCCTCCGGCGGAACCTTACTTATTCCCCCATTCTGCGCCGGAGCGCGGCCAATTCGTCTTCGATGGCGGCATCCCGTTCCATGTCGCGGAATGCGGAATGGGGAGCGGGGCGGGGCGCGCTGAGTTCAGCTTCGTTTTCCATCCTGTTTATGCGCTGTTCAAGGTCGTTAAAGCGGCGCATGGCGTCGGAGTTGTCTGCCGCATTGATGGTGCGGTGCGCCTGGTGGCGCATGCGGGCCTGATTGTGCCTTTCCACCAGCAGGCGCCGGCGATCGCGGGTATGGGCGATGCGCTCTTCCAGAGTGCGGATGTCGTCGCGGCATTTGTCCACCAGGCGTTCGTATTCTTCCCTGTTTTTGGCGAGCTGGGCGAGCCGTTCCTGTGCCTGAAGCTTTTCCGCCAGAGCCTCGCGCGCCATATCTTCCCGCTTTGCGCGCAGAGCAAGCTCCGCCCGCTTGTCCCACTGGACGACTTCTTCCTCCGCCTCGCGCTCGGCCTGCGCGGCCTTGCCCGCTTCGGCCATGGTGGCCGCACAGCCGGACTTGAGTTCAACCAGGGTTTCTTCCATTTCACGCAGCATGAGCCGGATCAGCTTTTCCGGATCTTCCGCATCGTCAAGCATACTGTTGATATTGGAACTGATAATATCCTTGAAACGGGAGAAAATACTCATATTGACCTCCACAGGAATGACGGTGTTGGATGAGCCGGAATACCCGGTTATGCCGTCTTATGCGCAATGTGTGCCATATTAAATAATTTATTGTGATTTCAATATGATACAGAGACAGGAAGAAAGTCATAGACAACAAAAGCATTCTAAAATAGGTGTATTTTGCTGATAATTGGTTTTTAAAGCTATACTATGGTGGATTTATGCAAAGCGTTGTCACGGATGCGCTGGGTACATCAGATGTTTTTTTGGCGTTTCAGGAACGGGTGGCTCGGGCTGCGCGGGCGGCTCGTCCGGTACTGGTGCTTGGAGAGCGGGGTACGGGCAAAGAGCTGGCCGCACAGCGCCTGCATTATCTTTCTTCGCGTTGGGAAGGCCCGCTGGTGACGGTGTTGTGTCCTGCGCTCAGCCCGACCTTGCTGGAATCGGAGCTGTTCGGACATGAAGCAGGCGCATTCACCGGCGCACGCGGCAGGCACGAAGGTTGTTTTGAACGGGCGCATCGGGGAACATTGTTTCTGGATGAAGTGGCGGATATGCCCCTGCCCGTGCAGGACAAGCTTTTACGGGTGCTGGAATACGGAGAATTCGAGCGGGTGGGCGGAAGCGTTCCTGTTCGGGTGGATGTGCGGGTGGTGGCGGCGGCCAACCGTGACTTGCCCCGGCTGGTTGCGGAGGGAAAGTTTCGTCCGGATTTGCTGGATCGCCTGGCGTTTGATGTCCTGCATGTGCCGCCCCTGCGTGAACGCGGGGAGGACAAATTGCTTCTGGCCCGGTATTTTGCCGCGCGTATGGTTGCTGAACTGGATTCGAGGGGCATTGAGTCTGGGCCGGGTTTTGAATTTCAGTTTGGTGAAGAGGCGTTGCGCCAGCTGGAGGAATATTCCTGGCCCGGCAATGTGCGTGAACTGCGGAATGCGGTGGAACGCGGCGTGCTTCACGCGGAAATGAAGGAGAACAAGGTGCTCAGGGTGGAAACGCTTGAGTTGAATCCCTTTGCACCGGTATTTCTTCCTCCCGCCGTGGTTTCGGACGCGGACGCCGCACGGGTGGGCGAGCCGGAGAGAGCCCCGGAAAACGGAATGCTGCCGCCCGGCTTTTCTCTGCGGGAGGAACTGGCCCGGCAGGAAAAGGCGCTGCTGCAAAGGGCGTTGCGGCAGGCGCGTCACAGGCAAAAGGAGGCCGCGCGCCTCCTCGGGCTGACGTATCATCAGTTCCGTGCGCTGTACCGAAAATACGACGGGCTGGAAAAAGAAGGCTAAGGATTGTTCAGGAGAGATAAACAGAATATGGACTCAGCATTAAATCGCCTGAAGGCGTGATGTGTCACTCCGCAAAGTTCAGGTGCGCTCCAGTCCCCACAGGAAAGGCCCTTGCCGCGTTAGAGCATTTCACTCTTGAAATGCTCCAAGGAGTCGAGCAAGGCGAGACTCCTT
>CAJTSU010000141.1:0-4729 GCA_910579055.1 uncultured Mailhella sp.
GCAGGGGGGAAATCTCCCCGCCGTTCAAGATGTTCTGCGTATGATATATGGGCATCAATTCACCCGCCTTTCCCGCAGGAAACGGGAAGGCCAACGCGTCGGGCCGGGATTGTCCTGCGCGTCCGCGTCCACTTTCGCCCGGTCAAGCGCCTGTTCAAAAAGCTGAAAATAGTTCCGCGCGCTGCTTCCCCCCTGTTCCAGATACGGGGAGATTTCAAAGGCCAGCCGCCACGCCAGGGCATCGGCAAAGGCTTCACTCATGGGCACGTCTCTGCTGTTGCTCACATAGCGCAGATTCACGGCTTTCGCGTCCGTGTGCAGACTGTTCCCGACAATCGCGTACCGTAGCGCCGTTCCGCCTTCGCCCACCGCGTCAATCACCCGCACACAGTCACCGGGCAGCGTGTAGGCGTGCCGTGCCCCAAAGGCCGGAGCCTCCGTCGCCCGTGCCAGTTTCACAAGTCGCAGCGCGAAAGGCCACGGATACAGGGCAAGACAGTAATCCCGGCAGCGGGTATAGGCCGCGTCGGCCACCTGCGCCCCCGGCGAGCCGGATGCGGAAAAGTTCACTCCCCGCGCTCCGGCCCGCGCCAATGCCGCGTTGATAATATCGAGCTTGGCTGGCATGGCTTCTCCTAATACTCCCAAAACTCAAGCAGGGGATAATCATCTCCGCCCGTAACGCCGCATAAAACGCGGATAACTGATGAGTGGAGCGGGAGCGATTCTCCGGGAGATAAAGATATTCCCCACGAATCCAGCGCCGGGGCCATACCTGAACCCGCGGCCACAACCGCATCGAATTGTGAAATCACCCATTGGTGAGCACTTTCGGCAGGATTGAAAGTCATGGAGTCTGCCCTGTTATAGGCATCTCTAAACACTTTTGGGTATTTATTTCCCATCCCTCCCCATATACCACCTATGCTCGGAAAAATATTGACCCTTATGGCAACGCCAAATTCTGTACGTTTTACATCTCCCTGATTGGAAAGACCCACAATAAATAACCTTTTACCGGGGGTAAAACCTCCTAGTGTAAAAGGATTATATTCAATATTGTAATTCATCTTCCATGCGCCATACTCGCCAACCTTGCGCGCCGTGCCGCCGATATACGGCTTTATCAGCGGCGCAAGGGCGGAGGCGAGGGCGTTCAGGTCAAAGCCGGGAAAGGCATTGAGCATGGCCTGCACGTTGGTGATATCGGTATAGGCATGGGAATGGGCGCGATCCGCCGCGTTGATATCACGGGGAGAAAGCGGATCATCTCCCCCCGCGGCATGACGGGGGGCATGGAGATACTGTGTCCTCTCGACATTCCCCAGCATGTCGTCGCGTACGGCTTCCAGCCTGCCAACCTGAGTTTCCAGCGTGTCAACACGCTTCACAATGCCGGGTTTGTCCGGAGAAATGTTCGGCATATGCTTACCTCACACTAGAAAGCCGCCGCCAGGGCCGCCATGTCAGGACTGATCGGCTCAATAGCCTGCACGGCTTCCACTGTCTGCGCCGCTTCCATCTGCCCGCGCAGCGCACGGTTTTGCGCCTGCACCTGACGCAGGGTCACAAAGATGAGCTTGCTTTTTTCAAGAGCTTCGGCATGTATAGCGCTGGTGCCGTCCTCATCCGCCGTCAACGTCGCGGGGGAGAGCATGGCGGCCACCAGATCGCTGGTTGAACGTATCAGCTCGGCGTCAATATCGGCCATGGCCCGGTCAAACTCCGCCGTCTTGACCGTCTTGGCCTCGGCCAGCAGTTCGGTTTCCGTCGGGCCAGGTATTTCTTCCATTTTAACCTTATCAGGATGCGCGGAAGCCCATGCGGATATTTTTGTGAACATCTCCATGGAAGGATTCACACAGTATGGAAGTCCATTGTATTGAATAATATAACAGTTGATATCTTTTCTGAAAACAACCTCATTGTCGATCCAGTCAGTCATTACTGAATCCTCCTTGCGTATCCCAACAGTCTTGAGTTATTCTTCACACTTACAATATTACCACCACCCCATACGCCGATCGTTTCACTTTCTACTATATTGGAAGAGTTGAATTTGATGCCGAATACTTCCCATGTTCCGATTGGAGGAATAGTGAAATCTGTTCTTGTATCTATAGGAAAAACAGTGCCTATATATAAGCCATTTGTGGGAATTGAATTATTACCCATCATATATGCATACCCTATTGGATATCTACGGAAAGATGTATTTCCTTCAGGGAATACATAGTCAAAACCCTGAGATATATAAAAATCAAGTCCTGACAATATCTTTCCATTTTTATGGCGTCTTATACGTAAAATAAAATTATCGTTTTCTGAATTTAATGATCCATTTACGGTGTCTATTTCCAACCGATTAGGTGACAATTCACCTTCTGCCGATTCGGTATTTTGGAAATAGATTGTTCCACCCCCAAATGCAGCTGAACTCAGGGGGTTAGGACCGGTAAGCGTTAATCGGGATGGCGTTAAAATTTTCTTTATGTCATCCATATCCGGTTGAGCCCCCGAATTCCTGTACAATTCATCCAGGGCTTCCCTGGTGTTTTTGACCTCACTGCCGTCTCTTTCATACCCCACCAAATCGGCGCTGGTATGGGGCAACAGCACATCCGCGCTGTTCCCGTTTTTCCGCGCCAATGTCACGGCTTTTGTCGCCATGTCGCCTCCATGCGCGGCCCGCCCCGTGAAAGAGCGGGCCGCAAAATTGTTATGCGCCAGCGCTGACAATCAGCAGCCCGCCGTCACGCAGGTTGGAAGGAATGGAATCAATGCTTGAGGCGGACGCCACGTCCACCAGCCCGTCGCCGAGGGGCTGGCCGTCGAACAACAGCGCGCCGTTCTGTGCGGAGAGCTTGTCCAGCACGTCCGCTTTGTTGGTGTGGCTGTGCTTCTTCGTCACGGCATCGGCCACGTCCGCGGTCTTGAGAGCGCTGTCCTTGATGATGCGCCCCGTGGCCCCGTCAAAAGAGGCCAGGTTTTCGCTCACGGCTCTTTCCGGCCCGGTCACGGCTCCGTCGATATTGGTCTGAATCACCGTCCAGTCGGAATCGGCGGCGGGGTCGGCGTACTCTTTCACGCAGACGATGAGATCCCCCACCTCGCATTTCTGCCCCTTGTACGTTCCGGCGGTTCCGACCTTGTATGTCCAGCCCGCGCCGTAGTCGGCGGCGGCGATGTCGGAATCCTGATTGACCACCCCCTTGAAGAGCATGGCGTCATTGGCCGAAAGCACGTTCTTCACCGCGTCGCGCAGGGCTTCGATTTCCTGCTGAACGTCGCTGTCGCCCTGTTCGGCGTTCTTCATCCTCACCTGTTTGGCCGTGGTCTGAATGTTGAGCTGATACAGGTTTTCTCCCACGCGCTGATAGAGCGGGGTATCGAGTTCGGTAACAGACATAAGCCGCATTCTCCTGTTGCGGGTTGAATGATTCATATTTTTATCCGCCTGCCGCAGGGCAGCGTCCAGTCCGGCACCTCATCAGGCTTTTCAGGCGGTTCCGGTTCATCAGGTTGAGGCGGGCAGTCATTTTCAAAAGGCGGAACGAGAAGAAAAAATCCGTCCATGTTCGGAATCTCGTCCACACTGTCCACAGGGGTGAGCGGCTGCTGGATGGTGCCGGGCAGCACAAGGTCGGTATTGATGACAAAGAAGCCGGAAGGAACCCTGCTCAGAAGTTCCTGGTTCTGTATTGCCGCCAGACTGCGGCTCCGAATGGAAGCCGCCACACACTTGGCGGCATCCAGCGCCTCATTGCGATATTTGCCCGCGTCAATGGCCGCGTCGTCGGCCCTGTCGGCCTGCTCCGTGGCTTCCTGCGCGGCGTTTTGCGCCACAGTCCGGGAAACGTCCGCTTCTCCGGCGGCACGTTCCGCACGCTCCGCCGCATCCTCCGCGCGTCCGGCGTCTCTCGCCGCGCGTTCCGCGCTTTCACGGGCGGAGTCGGCATATTCCTCCGTCCGCCGTTCCGCCTCGTCCACCAGCCGGGAGACGTTTGACGCAATCACCCAGGCGTGCATGACGGTTCCCTCCGTCAGATTGCACATGGATTTCACGCGGTCGCTGCGACCTTCCGGCCCGTCTCCTTCAATTTCGAGATAGTCCGACCCCCGGAACAGGTCTTTCCGGTTGGCCGAAAGGTAGAGCATGGCGCGCCCCGGCCAGTAGATGACGGGCAGAATAATTTCTCCGCCCGGCTTCACGGGACAGGCCAGTGTCCAGGTGGCATCCAGATTAAACGCGCTGGAGCCAAGCTCGGAAGACTGTGCCGCCTTTTCCGCCCTGTCGGCCTCACTTTCCGCCCTGTCCGCTTCCCGTTCCGCACGGTCGGCCTCGGCTTTTGCCCGTTCCTCCGCCTCTTCCACATGGCGCGCCACGTTGGAGGCAATGGCCCAGGCGTGCATCACCGTGCCCGCCGGAAGCGGAATCAACATTTTCACGGCGGAGGAGTGCGCATCCTTTTCCCCGATTTCCTCATATTGCGCGTTCCGGTACAGCTCCACGCCGTCATAACTGAGGTGCAGCATGTTCCGGCCCGCAAAGTAGAATACCGGAAGTTCCAGCGCGGCGCCCGCCGGAACCTCCATATCCAGCCTCCACACGGCGTCAAGGTTCTCCGCGCCCACGCCGAGAATAGCGGCCTGCGCCGCGCGATCGGCTTCCGCCTTCGCCCTGTCCGCCTCATCCTCCGCGCGATCCGCCTGCTTCTTCGCTTCCGCT
>CAJTSU010000141.1:4749-9116 GCA_910579055.1 uncultured Mailhella sp.
GCTGGCGGCGGCATTCCCCGCCGCCGCTTCCGCCCTGTCCCGCGCCTCGAACAACTCATCCGCCACTTCTTCCGGCGTCCGCTCGTCCGTCACATTCAGCTTGATGCAAAGATCCAGTTCGGCACGGTGCTGCTGGATCATCTGCACCTGCCGATCCAGCTCCCGTTCCAGGGATTCCGTATCAACTTCCGCCGTGTGCGAGAGGTCGAGTTCCTGCGTTTCCGGGATATTGCTCACCAGGGCCAGTGTCGCCCCCGCCGGAACACGTCCGGCAAGGAGCGTCACCGTGCCGCCGGAGCCGTCCGGGAAAATCTCGACGCTGTAGTCGTTCGTCAGGGCAAGGGCGCTTTCCTTTCCTCCGGCAGCCGACCACAACACCAGCACATCCCCAACTTCATACAGGGGAAAGGGAACGCTGTACTCCAGCACTCCCGCTGTTACCGTGTACCTGGCAACTGTTTTCGTCGTCGTGATCATTGTCCGGCCTTCCTTGATATCGGCATCAGCGCGCCAGATACGAAAGGAATACGTCGCAGTTGGGCATGGTGCCGCCCAGCTTGATGCCGACATACCTCTTGCAGTCCGGCAAGACCATCTTTGCGATGATATCCCCGGCTTCGGGGGCGGCGCTCTTGATGGTGAGCACAGGCGCATCGTCCTTGACGGCAAAGCCGCAATCCGCCTGATCACTGTCCAGCAGGGTAATGGTGCCATTGGTCACGGTTCCTGCGACGGCAGCCGCCACAGTCACGGCCAATGCGCCATGATGTTCCCCCACGGCCAGCCGTTCAGGGCATTCCGTGCCGCCTGCGGCCACCGTCACATTTTTCCCGAAGTATTGGTCATGCCAGCGGTTTTCCGAACCATATTCAAAAGCCATACACGCTCTCCTTTACGCCACGGCGCTTTCGGTTCCATCGGGAAGATTGTAGGAACCCACAATCCGAACCCCATTGATCGCGCCGATGACGGTCTGAATGTTGTTGTCGCTGTTGACGTACATGATGTCCGCCTGCTTGATGGCGCTGAACGTCTTCTGCACAATTTTATGATGCCCGAAGATATAGGTGTTCGCCGCCGAGCCGCGCACCGCCGCGATGGCGTCCTCAATCTGCGTCAGCGTGGGCAGATTGGCCGCGTCGATATTGACGATGGCATGGACGGCGCGGGCCGGGTTGAGCAACTGCCAGCCGAAACGCCCGCGATACTCCACGCCGTAGCCCAGCACGCCGGGCTGACTGCGCAGGTGATACAGCGCGCCGCCGTTGATGGGCGAAGGATCAAGCAGGCGGCCCTGATTGAACTGCGTGGGGTCATAGATGCCCACGTTGTTTTCCCCGTCAAAACGCACAATCAGGATGGTATAGGCGTCTTTCGTCGCCTTGCCTTTGGTGACGAGCTTTTCCTTGAGCGCCGCCTTGCGCCAGTAGTCGCGCCAGATGGCCAGTTCGGTGTCCATGCCCGCCTGCCGGAAGAACGCCTTTTCCCGCCGCGCGAAATACTTCTGCGCGCCGCCGAACTGCTGCGCCTTGTCCTTGCTGACTTCCACCTCGCCGCCAAGCAGACTGACATAGGTCTGCCGGAGCTGCGTTTCCGCCTTCATGGAAGCCAGCGGCGCGCCCAGGTCGGTGAAGCTCGCGCCCTGAATGTTGTCGAGCATTTCTTCCACGTTCCACAGCCCGTGCGTCGCCGCAATCCATTTCAGCATCGCCAGAATCGGCGCATCCTCGGTGAGATAGTCCACCAGCTCCGGACGCTTTTTCGCCTTGTCCAGAGCAATTTCATGCAATGTCTGTTCGCCTGCCATACCTTACCCCTTGACTTGTTGTGTCTTGAAAGACTTGCCGGCCAGAACCCTATGTTCCGACCCGCAGGTTTCACGCCTCCGCCGTCGCTTGACGCCGCAAGTGAATTGCGGCTGCTCCGGCTTCGCGACGGAGCCTCGCTCCGCTCGACTCCGGACGCATTTTCAGTTTGAAAATGCCTTGAACATGTTTTTATAGGTGTCTTCCGCGCTTTCCCTGCCATCGGAGGGCGTTCCCCCTGAACCGCCGGAAAGAGCGTCCTCGGAAAGAAGTTTTCCGATTTCATGAAACGCCCGCACAAAGGCCGGATCATTGGCCATGTTCCGCCCGGCCACGGAGCCGGAAAGTTCCCCGTTCATGCGCCGGTCCAGCGCGGAGAAAGCTTTCAGAGCCGTACTGCGGTTCTCGTCAAACCTGCTTCCCCACGCTTCCCGCAGAGCTTTCGTGCCGTCCTCGATAACCTTGTCGAGAATTTCCCTGTTGGCTCCCAACTGCCAGTCCAGAAGCGCCTGCGCCTGTTTGGGCGTGATGCCTTCCTTCACGCAGAACTCGCGGAAATTGTTCTCCACGCCTTCATCTATCGCCCCCGTAAAACTCTCCGGATACTTGAGCGCGATATCCTCCGGTTTTTCCGCAGGCTGATAGCCAAGACCGCGTTCCAGCGCCTTCATGGCCTCGTCCGCGTCCTTCACATCCTTCAGCCTGTCCGCCCATCCATCGGGCAGACCGGAACGCCAGTCATTTGACCGCTCATGGCTCGTATCCATGTTCGCGGGGCCAGGCCCCGACGAACCCTCGCCACTCGCTCCATGCTCGCTACCGCTCGCGCCCCCGGCGGACAGGGATGCCATCCCTTCGCCCGTACCGGCACCCCCGGCGGAATTTCCACCCGTCCCCGTGCCGCCATTCAATTCCTCATCCATCGTATTGACCTCCCGATAAAAGTCTTGGGAAAGGAGGGGGCGCGGGGGAGGGAGAACCTTTCTCCAGAAAGGTTTCCCTCCCCCGCCTTCTCCCTCATCATAAGGGTTCCTTCCCCCGCCTTCTCCCTCATATGCCTTTCAACGCCCGTACCATGCGCACATAGCTTTCCGGGTCGGCGTCCGCGATGCGGTCAAGTATCTGTTCCGCCACGTTCCGCAGACGCATGTCATCTTCCGTCACCATGAGCCTGTTTGCGCCCATGGCTTCCAAAAGCCCCAAAAACACCCGGAACGCCGCCTCGCTTTGCAACGCGTCATGCCAGTCCCGGCGCGCTTCCTCTTCTTCCGCAAGCCGCGCCGCCTGCGCCTGTTCCCGCGTCATCATGACGACGCCTCCTCATCGGTTCCCAGCACCGCGCCCGCCACCGTGCCCTGCGTGCTGATGCCGCCCAGCTTCGCCGCCTGTTCAGCCTGCATCATGGCGGCGGCCTGCGCCCGCTGCGCCGCCTGCGCTTCCGCCCTCTGTTGCCGTATGGCCGCCACCTGCTCATCAGAGCGGATAATCGAGGCCGGAACGCCCATGCGCTGCGCCAGCTCATCCACCATCTGATCCGTATCAAGCTTGTCGAAAATCTCCGGATTCACCTGCGCCAGAGGCGCAACCTGTTCCATGAACTGCGCCGTTGCCACGGCTCCGGACTGCTCCAGCATCTGCGCCATGGGCGACTGATAGGAAACATTCAACGCAGCCCACTCGGAAAGCCCGTCAGGCGGAGGGGGAAGCATCCCGGCTTCATCCAGCAGGGCGAACACTCTTTCGATCAGCGGATTCAGCACACGCGGTTCATAGGCGGAAACCGTCGGCCCCATGAGTTCGGCGGAGCGCCTGCGCCTGTCCATGTACTCCGTCATGGTCATCCCGGCGGGGCGTGTTTCCAGACTCATGTTGGCGAAAATGTTCGCCATCATGACATCTTCAAGCCGCATGGAAATCTGCTGCACTTCCTGCTGCACATATTGCACCGCCGGGCCGAAATTCACTTCATACAGCGGTCGCAGGGCGTTGTTCTGCGTCGCGGCGGAATCGCTCACCACTTCGCCGGGAGCGGCCCGCACATGGCGCTTCAGCGTGCCGGGGGCCAGCAGCGGCGGGTCGATCATCTTCTCGATGCCCACAGCCTTGCGCAGCTCCCACGCCTCAATGCCCTTCTGGTCGGCCAGAGCTTCATCGCCCGGCCCGGTGCCGTATATCCCCCGCGCCTCTTCCCATACGGTGAAGAAAAACGGCATGGAACGGAAACCGCTCTCATGCAGCAGACGTTCCCCGTTTTCCTCGTACCAGCATGAGGCAAAGGGCATATTCATCCCGTCGCGGCGGGAGCCGTCCACGTCCTCCCGGTGCCGCACGACATGCACCACTTCCACGGGCGCATACGGCTTGTCTTCGAGCATCTTTTGCGTCACATCGGAAAGCCTGTCCCTGCCGAAACGCTCCGCCAGGTCACGGGGCGTCATCTTCAAGCGCCGCACCACGCAGGCAAGCATCCGGTCGGCATCAAGGGCCACGGCATACGTTCCGCAGGTCTGACAGGCGAACCTTGCCACCGTGCGCGGCGAAGACTCGCAGGACAGCAACGCG
>CAJTSU010000142.1 GCA_910579055.1 uncultured Mailhella sp.
TCCCGTTTTGGAAGCACCATATATTCATATCCTTATTTTTGCAATTAGGCACTAGAATTTTGACTTCAAGAGTTCCGCCGGAAAGCCTCCCGGAAATTTTCTCCAGGAGCCTTTCCGGCTTTTCAAATGGAATGGGATTGTTTGTGCCGGGGGCAGTACGGGCGCGCCACAGGGAAAAGATATATCTTCCCATATCTTCCGGGTAAGCGGACTTCCCGCGCGGCGGCTATTCAAACAGCGGTTCGGGGAAGTATATGTGCATCACATTGGTGAAAAACACCTGGAAAAAAGCCATGAAGCACAGAACGAACACCGCGTTGAACGCAAGCCGTTTCAGTGAATGGCTGTCCTCCATGAGAAAGAGGGTCACGAACATGCCGATGCTCATGAACAGCCTGAACGAGATATACATGGCTCCCAGAACCTGAATCAGGTAAACCGCAGTGATCAGGCACCAGCGGAACGGGGGGATTTCGCCGAAAAAACTTATACTCTGGCCGGGGGCGAGCAATGCCCGCCCCGCAAGCAGTACACTGCACCCCATAAGCAGATAGATGACGCTCATGGGGAAGATCAGGCCTTCCACAGGAATCCTCGCAAGCTGTGAGTGCAGCACAAGGCAGATCAGCATGATGACGGCCGCGCTGACGATATCAACGTTGCGGCTGTTGTTCATGGCAGGCTCCTTTAGCGCCGGCCCTGCGGGCCGCGGAAATTTCCTTCCAGATGGAATATCCCAGAGAGAGGAAGGTCAGGACGATGAGCATGAGACTCTGCGGACGGGAAAAGAAGAACAGGAGCACATTGCCTTCGGCCGCGCCCAGGTGCAGCGACAGCTTGAAGCCCTCCTCCATCATGGTTCCGAGAATAAGCCCCAGCGCCAGCGGGGCGACGCCGAACCTGAAGCGGATGAGCACATAGCCGAGCAGACCGCCCGCACACATGGAAAGCACATCCATGACCGCGTTGTTGATGGAATACGCGCCGACCACGGACATGGCCACAATCGCCGCGAACAGGAAGCTCTGGGGAACCTGAAGCACCCGGACGAAGATGCGGATAAGGGCCAGGCCGAGGATCAGAATCATGATGTTGGCGAGAAACAGCCCGATAAAATAGGTGAACACCACGTTGCTCTGCTCCGTGAACAGAGCGAAACCCGGCTTCAGCCCGTGTGTCATCAGGGCGCCGAGCATGACGGCGGCCGGAGCACTGCCGGGGATGCCCAGGGTGAGCATGGGAATCTGCGCTCCGCCCACCACAGCGTTGTTGCACACTTCCGGCGCCATAATCCCTTCCATGACCCCGGTTCCGAACTTTTCCGGATGCCTGGAAAAGCGTTTGGTTTCATTGTAGGCAATAAAAGAGGCAATGTTGCCGCCCGCTCCGGGCATGATGCCGATGATCAGCCCCACCATGCCGGAAACGCCCACCACCCATATGCGCCTGAAAAAATCCTTGATCGTCCGCAGCAGCACGCCGGGCGCGGGGCGGTAGGGGGCCATGCCGCTTTTGCCTTCTCCCGAACTGATCAGCATGAGAGCCTGAGGGATGGCGAACAGCCCGATGAGCGCGGGAACCACGTTGATTCCGTTCATCAACTCCATGGTATTGAAGGTGAAGCGGGGGATGCCGGTGATCGGATCCATGCCCACACAGGCCAAAAGCAGGCCGAGGAGCGCGCCTATGATCCCTTTGAGCACATGGCCGGAAGAGAGCGAAGCGATGATGGTCAGCGCAAAGACGCAGAGCCAGAACTGTTCGGGCGCGCCGAAGCTCATGGCCACACGGGCCAGCGGAACGGAGAGGAAAACCAGGGAGCAGACCCCGAACAGGCCGCCGAACACGGAAGAGAGCAGCGCGGTAAGCAGGGCTTTCTGCGCCTGTCCGTTCCGGGCCATGGGATGCCCGTCAAAGGTCGTGCACAGCGCCGCGGCCGTTCCCGGCGTATTGATGAGGATGGAAGGGATGCTTCCGCCGTATTCCGAGCCGCAGTAGACGGCGCCGAGCATGAGCAGGGCCAGGCCCGGTTCAAGGCCGAAGGTGAAGGGCAGCAGCAGAGCGATGCCCAGCGTTCCGGAGAGGCCGGGGATTGCCCCCATGATAATGCCGAAACAGGCGCTCAGGGCCATGAGCAGCATGGTCACAGGATCAAGAAGATGGGAGAAAACAAACCATGGATCAAACATAGGCGTCTCTCTGTGTTTCCGGAGCGGTGCGCCTGCGGAGGCCGTGCCGGCCTCCGCCTCCCGCAGGGGGAGTTCCCGGAGGGCGTTGCCCTCCGGGAGAAGGCTATTTCAGCAGGCCGTAACTTTTGAGAATCTCCCGGGCCTTGGCCTGTTCACGCCCGATGATTTCTCCGAACTCCGCGCCGTTCGTAAAGAAAGGGGTCAGGCCCGCGCCGCGCACGCTTTCCATATATTCGGGGTTGGCGCACACTTCCGCGAGTTTGGCTTCAAGATACTCCTGCGCTTCCCTGGGGAATTTCTGCGGAGTGGCGATGCCGCGGTACTTGGCGGATTCCAGCGGAAAGCCCAGTTCGGCGAAGGTGGGCACGTCCGGAGCCAGGCTGTAGCGTTCCTTTGTGGCAAGGGCCAGACCGCGCGCCTTTTCCATGCGCAGGAAGTTGGACGTGGAGCCGAAATAGCAGTCCACCTCGCCGCTGAGCAGGGCGGGAGCCACCTTGCCGCCGCCGGTATAGGGAACCTGGGCGAACTTCGCGCCGGTCAGCTTTTCGATCTGCATGAGGAAAAGATGGTCGCCGGTCAGTTTGCCCACCGTGCCGACCTTGACCGTACCCGGGTTGGCCTTGGCGTGTTCGATGAGCTGCGCAAAGGTTTTGAAGGGGCTGTCTTCCCGCACCATGACGATATCGGGATCGAAGACCAGACAGCACAAGGGGTTGAGCTGATCGGTCTGATAGCCGGGCTGGCCTTCGGCGCGCAGCATGGGTTGCAGGACGATATGAGGCAGATCGCATCCGCCTATGGTGTAGCCGTCCGGTTTGGCACCGACCAGCCATGTCCAGCCCACCTCGCCGCCCGCGCCGGGCCGGTAGGTGATCACAATGGGTTTGGAAATGACGCCGCGCGCAAACTTTTCAATAAGCCGATGGCTGACGTCGCTGCCGCCGCCCGCGTCGAACGCGGTCATCAGCGTGATGGGTTTTGTGGGGTAATCCTCGGCCGGGGCCGTTCCCGCGCCGAGAGTCACGGTCAGAAAAGCGGCAAGAAACCAGGATGACTTTTTCATGATGAGCCTCCGGTAATGTTAAAGGGCGTTACTTTCCCAGAGCTTCCTTCAGCGCTTCGCCGTAGGCCGCAAATTCCTTCGCATAAAAGGCCTGCGCATCCTCGGGGCCCAGCCACCAGGGGTTGACGCTCAGCTTGCGTACGGCTTCCGCGTATTCGGGCGAGTGCGCCACTTCACTCAGGGCGTCCACCAGCGTTTTTGTCACGTCGGCGGGAAGGCCCTTGGGCGCAATGCAGGCCTGCCACATGACGAAGTTCTTGTTCAGACCGATATCCGCGGAATTGGGCATGGGCAGATTGTCCACCTTCCTGTCCGAGAACTGAATCAGCCCGTACACTTCGTACTGGGAAAGCGCCACCGGATTGTCGGCATGGAAATGCAGACGGCCCGCCGCCATTTCCTTCATGGTTTCCGGCGTGGAACGGTAGGTGACATACCGCAGTTGCAGGCCGTAGTGCTTGGCCAGGGCCAGCACCGGCACATGGCTCATGTTGCCGCGGCCGGAAATGCCCACAATGTACTTGCCGGGGGCCTTCCTGACGATTTCCACCATCTCTTCCAGATTTTTCCACGGGGCGTTCTTGGGGGTCATCATAACCACAGGCTGCTGGGTGACGATGCCGAGGAACTGGAAGCTGTCAACCCCATATTCCAGCTTGTTCATGTGCGGCTGAAGGCAGAGGGCGCCGGTGGGATCAAAGCCGATGGTGTAGCCGTCCGGTTTGGCCTGCGCGATCTGGGTGGTTCCCTGAGTGCCCCCTGCTCCAACCACGTTCTGCACCACAACGGGCTGGCCCAGCTTTTTTTCCAGCATGTCGGCCAGGACGCGGGCGGGCAGGTCGTTGCTGCCGCCGGCGGCGAAGGGCACGATCATGGTGATGGGATGATCGGGGTAGGCGGCGAGGGCCGGGCCCGCCGCCAGCAGAGCGCAGGCAAGCGCGAGAGCCGCGGGTTTCAGGATGCGTTTCATTCTTCTGCTCCTTTTGATAAAGGTTGATCGATTCAGTTTGCGGCGCGTTCTTTTTGTCTTCTGCGCTGGAGATGCGGCAGAAAGAGAAGCAGCGTTGTGACGCCGAAAAGGCAGAGGGCAATGGGCGAGGACATGATGTAGGAAAACCAGCTCTGATCTCCCCTGTACAGCGCCATCTGATTGATGCTCATTTCAAACTGCGGGCCAAGCACAAAGGCGATCAGCGCGGGCGGCATGGGGAAGCCTCCCCTCCGCAGCAGATACGCCGCAATGCCCACGCAGACGGTAACTGTCACATCGTTGATGTTGCCGCGTGTGCCGTAGGAACCCAGTACACATAGCACGGCCACAATGCCCATGAGCAGAGGTTCGGGCAGCTTCAGCAGGTAATGGAAAAGCCGTGTGGTCACTGCACATGCGGGCCACATGAGCAGATTGGCGACGATGAGGGCGATGAAAATGCCGTAGACAATGGTGGGGTTGTCCTGCATCAGCCGCACGCCGGGCGTGATGCCGTGCAGCACAAAGGTTGCCAGCATGATGGCGGTTACGGGGTCGCCGGGGATGCCCAGGGCCAGGGAAGGCACCAGAGCCCCGCCGGTGACGGCGTTGTTGGCCGCTTCGGCGGAGATGATGCTGTCCGGTTCCCCCGTGCCGAAGGCTTCCCTGCGGGGAGACGTGCGCCTTGCTTCGCTGTAGCTGATAAACGCGGCAGTTGTGGAACCCGTGCCCGGCAGGATGCCGATGAACGTGCCGATGATGGAGGACTTGATCAGGCCGCCCACGCGGCCTTTCCATTCCCGCAGGCGCGGCATTTTCACAATATTGGAGCGGATGACCTCAATGGGCGCTTCATGCAGCATGCGTTCCGCCCGGTCAATAATTTCCGAAAGCGCGAAAACCCCGACAATAACGGGCACGACATCCATGCCGCTGTGCAGGGCGAAAAGCCCGAAGGTGAAGCGCATGTCCCCGGTAAAGGGGGATGCGCCCACGCAGGCCAGCAAAAGGCCGATCATGCTTGAGGCAAGGCCCTTGAGCAGATTCTTGCCGGATACGCTGGAAATGCAGGTAAACCCCATCAGGATGAGGCCGAAGGTTTCCAGCGGGCCGAAACGCAACGCGAAGGAGGCCACGGACGGGGCGGCCAGAACAAGCACCAGACAGGAAAAAATGCCGCCGAAAATGGACGCGGCCACCACCCAGCCTATGGCAATGCCGCCCTTGCCCTGTTTGGCCAGAGGATAGCCGTCAAGAGCCGTGCAGGCGGACTGGGGCGTCCCCGGCGTATTGATCAGCACGGCGGCGATGCTGCCGCCGCAGGTGGAGCCGCAGTATACGCCCAAGAGCAGGGCCATGGCCTGAAGCGGGGCCATGCCGAAGGTGAAGGGCAGGCAGATGGAAACCGCCACCACGGAACCCAGCCCCGGCAGAGCGCCGATCACCATCCCGATGAGAACGCCCAGAAAGTTCATGAACAGAGGAACAGGGGAAAACACTTCCGTAACCGCGGCCCATATATAATCCATTGCTGTCAATCCTTCCTCATGGGTGAACAGAAGGCCTTCAGGAGCCGCCGCTCTACCAGAACAGCGTTCCCGTGGGCAGGGGAATGCGCAGACCCTTGACAAACAGGGCCCAGATAAGCGCCACCGCGACAATATTGACGGCGGCCAGGGGGAGGGGACGCCGCCAGCCCATGATGAAGGCCACGGAACAGCCCGCGAAAACGCTGGAAAGCGCAAAGCCCAGGCTGTTGAAGACAGCCGCGTACACCAGCAGGACAACCGCGACGCCCACAGTTCTGCGGGTGAAAACGGGCATGTCCGGCGCACCGGCTCCTCTGCGCAGGCCCCGGAGGCTTATCACCGCCCCCAGGATGCCCAGCATCACGGTGATGACGCGGGGATAGATCATGGGATCAATGTCATCCTCAAACAGGATGATTCCTCCGCCCAGGGTCTGGGAGAAAAGAACGGCGCTGACGATAATCAGCGCAATTCCGCTGATGAAGTCACGGTTTCCGGTCATGTCCTTTTCTCCTTCTGCCCGTGGCGGTTCAGCGGAACAAAGCGGCCGAGACAGATTTCCCGAAGAGTGCGCAGCAGAATATAAAGGCGGGGGGCCAGGGTATGAACGGGCAGATATTCGTCTGCTGAATGCATGGCGACGCATCCGGGCCCGAAGCCGTCCAGCGAGGGGCAGCATTCGGCGCTGAAGCTGGTGTCATTGCCGCCTATCGCGTGTCTGTACCCCAGTTCCAGGCCCAGTTCTTCCCTGGCCAGGGCGCGCACCTTGTCCGCCAGTTCCAGAATGTCCGGCGTGTTGCCGTAGGGCGCAAAGACCGACTGCATGGAAAAGCCGACCTCAGCGTCAGGCAGGAGCTTGTCTTGAATGCTCCGGCGGATGTCCGCTTCCACCCGGTCAAACTCTTCCGCCCGCGCGACGCGGATATTGATCAGCGCTTCCGCGTGATCGGGGATCACGTTGGCCTTTGTGCCGAAATGCCCCATGGTGATATTGACCGAGGTGCGGATTTCGGGCCGGGAGAGCTCCCTCAGCCGGAGCATCTGGTGCGCCAGCTCAAGCCCGGCGTTGACGCCGGCGGGCGGTTCCGCCGCGGAGTGGGCCGCCTTGCCCCGGACAGTCAGCGTGCCGTTTGCCATGCCCCGCCCGCTGACGGTAATCAGGTTGCCCTCCGCCCCGCTCAGCTCCATGTTCAGCGTAATGTCATGCTGTGCCGCCAGATCCCGAATCAGATCCCGCGAACCCCACGAGCCGGTTTCTTCCTCCGCATTGCAGAAGACGGTCAGCGTGTGATAGGGGCGCCCTTCTTCAGCGTGGAACAGGGGAATGCCTGTCAGCAGCATGGCGATGGATGCCTGCATATCGGCGACGCCCGGGCCGTACGCTTTCTCCCCGTCGCAGGAAAAAGGCCTGCGGGCCGCTTCGCCGGGCGGGAAAACCGTATCGTAATGGGTGAGGAGAAGTATCCTGGCTTCGCCCCGGCCGTGAAAGGCGGCGATCAGATTGCGCCTGCCGGAACCGGGGGGATGGGATTCCGCCAGGCGCGTTTCCGCCCCCCGCTCCGCGAACAGCCGTTCCAGAAGCGTGACCTTGCGCTCCAGCCCCGGAAGATCGTCCGAACCGGAATCCATGTTCACCAGGCGTTCCGTAAGCGACAGCATATCCGGAACCGCCTGCCGGCACATAGCTAGGACAGGGTTTGCATTCATGGGAGCCTCCGGGCATCGGTTGTCCGGCATCTCCGGGAGCGTTCCGCTGTTGAAATGCTCCGGAAGAGGCCGTCGCGCGTCGTCCGCGCGGTTCAGTCCTTCAAGAATGTTTCCACCGCCTCCAGCGTCGGCGCGACAACCTGCGGATATTCGTCTTCGCTGGTGGCCACCTGGGGGGAATTCAGACCGTGCCCGGTCAGATTGCATACGGTCAGGCCGGGCTGTTCAAAGCCGGGAACCTTGATGAGCTTGTCCAGCGCCGCAACGGAGACAGCTCCGGCGGGCTCGGTGAAGATGCCCTCCTCACGGCCCAGTTCGCGGATGGCGCGGATGAATTCCTCGTCCGTAACGGAGAGCATGGTTCCGCCCGTGGCACGGACGGCCTGAAGGCAGTATTTGCCCCAGTAGGGGTTGTTGTTCATGATCGCGTCGGACAGAGAGGGCTTTTTTTCCACCGGCGTCACCACGTCTTTCCCCGCGTGAAAAGCCGTGGCCGTGGGGTTGCATGCCGCAAGCTGCACCCCTACCAGACGCGGCATGCGATCGATGATCCCCGCTTCCAGCATTTCGGAAAAGCCGTCAAAAGCCGCTACCATGCCCGCGCCGCCGCCGCAGGGGATCAGCACGGTATCCGGAACCCGGCCAAGCTGCTGCACGATGCCGTAGGCAAAGGTGCGCTTGCCCGCCACACGATAGGGATTGGGGCCGCCGCACTGATACCAGCCCTTTTCCTTGACCATTTCCCCGCACAGGCGGCTCGCGGCGGCCATGTCGCCGTCAATGCGGATGACTTTGCCCCCATAGACAAGACTTTTGGAAATCTTGGCGGCGGAAACGTGCTTCTGGACGAATACCACGGGGCGCAGGCCCGCGCGTGAGCCGTACGCGGAAATGCTGGCCGCGTTGTTTCCGGAAGAGGAAAGACAAACGGTTTTACTGCCATTTTCCACAGCCTTGAGGACGCACAGCGCGGTTCCCCTGTCCTTGAGCGACAGTGTGGGCCCCTGTTCAATCTTGAAGTATAGTTCGGCAACTCCCCTTTTCCGGCCATAGCGATGCGAGCGCAGAAGAGGCGTTTCCGTTTCGCCGAGACTGACCCGGTCGATAAGAGACTCGTCGGAAATGGGCAGGATGGCTCGCCACTGGTACAGATAGGACTGGGAATTATATGAAGGCATTCCGTCCTTCAGCGCCTCCCTGATGGAGTCCGCCGTGAAAGAAACGCGCATGGGAGCCCCGCATGTCGGGCAGGCCAGAGAAAATTCAGATTCGGCAATTTTTGTCCCGCAGTCGCGGCACACAAGGCCGGTGCATTCGGCGTTCATCAAAAACTTCCTTTATTGAGTTGGAACTTTCCGGCAGGGAACGCGGTTCGGATTTGCCGGAGATATTCATTTGTTATTCTGTTGACAGTATGTGAAAAGAATAAGGGGATGTCAACAAGAGTCGACGGTTTTTAGTCGACAAAATTTGCGGGAAGAGAGTGAAAAAGAGAAGGCTCTCTTATAGCGTGGTGCAATAACCTTGACCGCCGGAGGCGCGAGCGCAGCGAGCTATGGAGGCCGATCCGGTGGTGGATACATGGTGCCTTATCTCTGCTGTCGCCATTCGTAAGGCTCCTTCGTCTCCTG
>CAJTSU010000143.1 GCA_910579055.1 uncultured Mailhella sp.
CCAAGGTTTTCTTTCTGGCCCCCGTCCATGGACGGGGGCCTTTGTCTTTTAAGGCCCTTTTCTCACACCGAATAAATAACGCTATCATGGCATTGAAAAATCCGAAAAAGATGTGGAAGAAGACTCAGTTTTTGCGGGAGAGTAACCAGCAGATGAGCATTACGGCCATGGCCGCAGGAACAGGCCAGGAGATATGCTCCCAGCCTTGTTCGCGAATGATGGGGCCAATGGCCGGCGCGTGAAAAATCAGCCAGAGGGCGGTCAAAGCGGTGGTGAGACGCAGAAGCAAAATTTTCTGTGGCCGGGGCAGGTTCATTTTTTGCTCCGGGCCAGCATGTCTCGCAGGCGTGAAGAGCGGAGCGCGGAGGACGTTTCGCTCCTGGTGCGGTATTTAAGCCGGGCCACAAAAATCATGCACAGGGCCATGCCCATGACTCCCTGAAGCATCAGATTACTGGGCGGCAGGGTAAGCAGCAAAAGCAGGCAGGAACCAAGCAGCAGGAGCAGGGCCACGATTTTTAATCTTCGGGTGCCGTATTCACGGAGTTTGAGGCCACAGACAATGGCGGAGTAGAGGACAGCCCAGAGGGCAAGGTAGAAAAAAAATTCGGCTTCGCCATCCAGGGCGCGCATGTCACGCAGGATGCGCAGCAAGGCCTGTCCGGCAAAAAGCGCGGCCGCAATTCCGGCGATACAGAAGAAAGTATTATTCAGACGCATAGGGCCCCTCTTTGTTTTCTATGGACATGGAGTCCGCATTTCCGCAAGTCTACCTGAATCAGGGGCGATGTCCATATGACGCAAACAGGGAATCGGCGGGCTGTTCTGCGGCAGGCGAACATACCCCGGGGGGTTTAATGCGGAGCAGGAACGCCTGCCCAAGGATTCTGTTCCGGGCAGTCGGCCCGGCAGCCCTGCCACCAGTCGTTCATGGCCAGAATGGCGTCAATGGTGCGGACAGTCTGGCCCTTCAGCAGTGCCCAGTCCGGAGCAGCCAATTCTCCCGGGGCCGGGTCACCCGTCAAACGATGAATAACCATGCGGGAAGGGAGCAGCGTCAGTGCCCGGGCGACCAGCAGCGCGTATTCCTCCTGTTCCATCGGAGTATAGCGGCCATCGCGCCAGTCTGACTCCAGAGCTGTTCCCCTGCACACATACAAACCGTGCAGCTTGACGCCTGCTACAGGAAGTTTCGCAATCCAGCGGACACTGTCCAGAAAGTCCTCGCCGTCTTCTCCCGGAAGCCCGGCTATGAGATGAGCGCAGACTTTGACTCCGTATTCTTCAGCCAGCAAAATGGCGTGTTCGGAAGCTCCGGCGTCATGCCCGCGGTGAATACGGTTCAGGGTGGCGTCGTGTCGGCTTTGCACGCCAAGTTCAAGCCAGAGTTCGGGCCAGGAGCGGCCGGCAAGAAGTTCCATCTTCTCCCGATCGAGGCAATCGGGGCGAGTCCCCACGCAGGCCCCCGCAAGGCCGGGCAGTCCTTCGAGCTCATCCAGCAGGGAATTTAGCCGTGCGGAGGGGCCGTAGGTATTGGTAAATGCCTGAAGGTAACCGAGGAAAAGCCTGGTGTGCTTGAGGCGATCGGACTGGGCGAAGTTGTTTCTCCAGTAACTCCACTGTTCGCTCAACGTGCCCTTGACTCCGGAACCGGAACCGAGGGCATTGCAGAATGTGCAGCCTCCGCGCCCGAGCGTGCCGTCCCGGTTGGGGCAGCTCGATCCTGCGTCGAGGGGAATTTTTTGAACTTTTTCACCATAGCGGGTGCGTAGCCACATATCGAATCCATGATAACGTACAGGGTGCTTATTATGTCGTTTCATTTTGATCCCGAAAAAGATAAACTTTGTTCCGCCAAACATACGCGGAGCGGCAAGCGCGGACAAGCGAAAAGGCATTTGCGCGGGGCCGGAAAGCATGAAGCTGTGGGCTTTTGCGTCTGGAAAGAAGTTGACACTCCGGCGGGCTTGCGTCTAGAAATAACCGTTTTCAACCATTCAACGACAAGGCAGCGAGACTTTTCTCATGGCCAAATTTGTAGATTTTGTTCTGGGTATTTTTTCCAATGATCTTGCTATTGACCTGGGCACAGCCAATACCTGCGTGTACGTCCGGGGGCACGGCATCGTCTTGCGCGAGCCATCGGTGGTAGCAGTTAAAAAGGATTCCCGCGGAAACAATCAAATCCTTGCCGTCGGTTCCGAGGCAAAACGCATGCTCGGCAAGGCTCCCGGCAATATTCAGGCCATCCGTCCCATGAAGGACGGGGTGATCGCAGATTTTGAAGTGACCGAAGCCATGCTTCGCTATTTTATTTCCAAAGTACATAATCAGCGCCGTCTGGTGCGCCCGCGTATCATGATCTGCGTGCCCACCGGGATCACTCAGGTGGAAAAGCGTGCCGTCAAAGAGTCTGCACAGAGCGCCGGCGCGCGCGAAGTGTTTCTTATTGAAGAGCCCATGGCGGCGGCCATCGGAGCGAATCTGCCCATTCAGGAACCTACTTCCAACATGGTGGTGGATATCGGCGGCGGCACGACTGAAGTTGCGGTTATTTCCCTGGCGGGCATCGTGTACTCCAAGTCTGTACGCGTGGGCGGGGACAAGATGGATGAAGCCATCCTCCATCACATCAAAAACAAGTACAAGATGCTTATCGGTGAATCGTCTTCCGAAGCGATCAAGATGAAGATTGCTTCTGCCTACCCCTTGGATCCCGAGCAGCAGATTGAAGTGAAAGGGCGCGACTTGGTGTCCGGCATTCCGCAGACCATTGTCATCACCTCGGAAGAAGTGCGTGAAGCGATTTCCGAGCAGGTCGGAGCCATTGTCCAGGCTGTGCGCATGGCCCTGGAGCAGACTCCCCCTGAACTCGCAGCCGACATCGTGGATCGCGGCATCGTGCTCACCGGTGGAGGAGCCTTGTTGTTGGGGCTGGATCAATTGCTCCGTGAAGAAACGTCATTGCCCATTTTTGTGGTGGATGATCCTCTTTCCACTGTGGTCATGGGGACAGGTATTGCTTTGGACAACCTGTCCACGCTTCGGGATGTTTGTATCAGTTAGAGCGTTTCAACGGTTATGTTGTGCATGAGCGCAATGTTATGTTGGAATTGCTCCCATGGCCTTGAGCGAGGCGAGGTTCCTCCAGGTATCCGCTATTCTGGAAGTGCCCGCAGTCATTGGTGCCGTTAACCCGTCGGGTGCCCCACAGAAGCCGCGCCTCCAGCCAGCAGGGCGTACAAGCATGGCCGGCAGAGCAAGCCGCCGATGGAGGCGTGAAACTTGCGGCAGAATACGATATCTCAGCATGCACAATTTAATGTTGAACGGTTTAATCTGGTTGAAGCGCACGTACGCGCTATTTTCCTGCCTGTAGCCTGCAAAGATTACAGGATTTGGATGAGGGGGTGTCTACCCTGTAGACCTGGGGGCAGCCCAAAAAGAAGTATCCGGCTCTGTGCGTTCTTTAGAAACATATCCGAAAAAAGGGCTTTTTCCGTGCGCCATGCGCTCTAAATTGCCGTCTTTTGCACGGCGAAAGCCGGAGGATGAGGAAAACGCCTGGCGGAATGAAATTTGACTTGCGCTGCTTTTGCGGCATGGCTTGTTTGCTGAAGCCCGCGGATATGTATGCAGTCTTTCATGACATTATGTATGCCAAGTTCAGGGCGTGAAAGGGCGCAGTTTGCCGCCTTATCTCTTTGCGTAGGCTGTACGCGGGAGCGCGCAAGAGGATAACGAATCGTGAGCACTCGTAGGATTATCATAGCCATTGTGTTGGCGCTGCTGGTGTTTCTGGGGATATATACCTGGAATCAGCGCACAGGACAGTGGGATCGCCTGGCGGCGAACTCCGGACTGGAGATTTCCGGTGGAGTGTTGCGCGCGCTCCATGGGGTGGGTGATAGTGTCAGCGCGTTGTGGAATCGTTATGTTGCGCTCATTGATGTACAGGAAGAAAACGATCTTTTGCGGCGTGAAGTGGCGCGTCTGAATCAGGAACTGGTAGCCGGCCGGGAGGAACAGGCTGAACTGGAGCGCCTGCGCGCGTTGTTGCGCCTGGAAGTTCCTCAAGGCTGGTCTGTCGTTGGCGCGCGCGTGCTGGCGTCGCGCATAGGGCCAAACGCCAGTCTGGAAACACTGTTGCTTGCTCGCGGATACCTTGACGGCGCGGCTCCGGGAACGGCGGTCGCCAGCCGGGAGGGGTTGGTCGGTCGTGTCTACAAGGCCGGTCCGGGAACTTCCATGGTGCTGCTGCTCAGTGATGTCGGCAGTCGCGTGGCGGTGGTGGCTTCCCGGAGTCGGGTACAGGGCATTCTGGCCGGGGGCGGAGCCGGGCGTCATATGGAGCTGCGTTTTGTCAACCAGAATGCGCCCCTGGAGGAAGGAGAACTTTTACTCACGTCCGGACTTGACGCGGCGTATCCCAAGGGCATTCCTGTGGCCCGCGTGCTTTCTGTCAAGGCAAGTCCTTCCCCCACACTGGAAGTTATGGCAGAACCGCTTGTTCACTTTGGTGCATTGGAAGAGGTGCTGTTGTATGAACGCCCGACCGGTTTTTTCATGCCGGAGGCCGGAGATGTCTATGTACGCAGCCCGCGTGATATCGTCTCTGAAGCGCCGCGCCTCATGGAGCCAGCGGAATGATGAATTGGCGCAACCTGTTATGGTGGGCTTTGTATACCTGTATTGGTATCAGCCTTCAGGCGGTTTTGCCCGGTCTTGATTTTTTGTTGCCCGGCCTTATTCTTGCTATCCAGGAGAGAAAAAAAAATCAGTTTTTGTGGGTCGCAGTGCTGTTTTTGCTCATTCAGGAAGGATCGGGCAGTATGATGTTCGGCAGTACGCTTGTCAGCTATACCCTTGCTCCGGCTCTTTTCTATGTGGGCTACAGTCTGTTCGAGGTGGACAGCTTTCCGTTCATCGGACTTTTGAGCCTGTGTCTGGGGGTTGTGCACTACGTGACCACAGCGTTGATGTCCAGCCTTCAGGATATTCCGTTCCACGCGCCGCTGGTTATGGATGAAAGCGTCATTCAGACGCTTATGACGCCCTTCCTGTGGCGTTTGGCCCAGTTCACCCGCAGGTTCTGTCATGAAACTCGTGTTTGATTCCGAGGAGTACCAGCCGCCGCGTTCCGGGCTGATCTTGTTGCAATGTGCCATTGGACTGTTGTTCATGGTGTTTTGCGCCCGGTTTTGGTTTCTTCAGATTCACAGGGGAGCCGATTACGCGCGTGAAGCTCAGGGCAACCTGCTGCGGCAGGAGAAAATTTTCGCTTCGCGCGGCGAGATCCACGACCGTTCCAATGTCCTGCTGGCGGAAAATCGTCCGGCCTTTGCGTTGGCTCTGACGCGCGAGGATTGCTACGATATCCCGGCCACACTGGCGCAAGTCAGCTCCTGGCTTGATGTGCCGCTGGAAAAGGTGACGACCCGGTATGAGCAGGAACGAATCAAGGGCAGAAAATTTGATCCCATCATTCTGTTCACCGATATTCCTTTTGAGAAAATCGCAGGCATTGAGGCGGAACTGATCCATTGGCCGGGGCTTCAGGTCATTTCCCGATCCCTGCGGCATTATACGCAGGGGCCTGCCTTTGCGCATATTCTCGGGTATGTGGCCGAAGCGAGTGTGGAAGAGTTGCAAAACGACAGCAACCTTGCGCTTGGCGATACCGTGGGCAGACAGGGGCTGGAGCGCGTGCTGGAGCCGCGTTTGAGAGGAAAGAAAGGCCTGGTTCGCAAGGAAGTGGATGCCCTGGGGCGGCCGCTTTCCCGTACTCAGGAAGAAGAGCCCACCAGCGGGGAAAATATTACGCTCGCGCTGGATTCCCGTTTACAGAACGCGATTATGGACGCCATGGGCGAGTATTCGGGCTGTGTGGTTGTTATGGAGCCGGAAAGCGGCAAACTGCGCGCTTTGGTGACCAAGCCAACCTATGACAACAATATTTTTATCGGCGGGCTTTCCCGGCGCGACTGGGATGCCCTGAGCAATAACCCGCGCTACCCTTTGTTGAACCGCGGTATCCAGAGTGTGTATCCTCCCGGTTCCGTATGGAAACTCATGATGTCGTCCATGCTGCTGGAGAAGGGGGTTTCTCCTCGCGATAAGGTGTTTTGTCCCGGTTCTTATAAGGTAGGGAACCGTGTATTCCGATGCTGGCGGTCGGGCGGGCACGGCTCTGTGGACATGGAGCATGCGCTCATCGGTTCCTGTGACGTCTATTTTTATGCTATGGGAGAAAAATACGGCATCAACGCCATTGAGCAGCATGCCCGCGCCTGCGGCTACGGCCAGGCTACGGGCATCGACTTGCCTTATGAGAACAAGGGGCTGGTGCCTTCCCGCCAATGGAAAAAAAGCCGCGTGGGAGAGAGCTGGAAAGATGGAGACACGGTCAACGTGTCCATCGGCCAGGGGCATACTTTGGTGACGCCCATTCAGACTGCGGTGTTTCTTTCCGCATTATGCAACGGCGGAAAACTGCTTAAGCCTCAGCTTCTGGAAGACGCTCCTCCCGAGGTGCGCGGCGAGATTCCGGTTTCCGCCGCACATCGAGAAATGCTCCTCGACTATATGGTGAAGACTGTGGAGGCTCCGGGCGCGACCGCCAAGGTACTGAAGCGGCCTGACATGCGCATTGGCGGAAAAACAGGTACAGCACAGGTCGTCAAGATCCGCATGGTAGGGGAACGCCGGGCCAAAACAGCGGAAATGGAATTTCTTGAGCGGGATCATGCCTGGATTGGATCCTGGGGAGAAAAGAACGGTCAGAGAATCGTTGTTGTCACCATGCTGGAGCACGGTGGCGGCGGTTCTTCCGCAGCAGGTCCCGTCACCAAGGCCGTATACGATATCCTGTTCCCGCGTGAAGAAAAGACCGCAGTCACCCAATAAAATGTCTTCAGGGTTTCAGCAAGGCAAGAGGAGGCTGTTGCAAAAGTCCCTGCGGGAGGTTCCAGACTCTTTTCTGCGCATGTCGAAACGCTGTGCAGTAGTGCAGTAGAATAGTGCTGAAACTATCGTTGACCGCCGGAGGCGCGAGCGCAGCGTTTTCCGCGCAAAACGCAGACGAGAGCGAGTATCGGCAAGGCCGATCGAGCGTCTTCAGGAGGTCACGGAAGAAGGGGGGAGGCGTAAGCGAGCCGGCCGTGGATACCTGCTGCCAGCCCGTGTGGAACAGGGGCTGGCTTTGCGGCAACAGAGCTTGCCGGAGCAAAAGCATACGTTACGCACAGCGCCATCAACACGGTTCTACTACAGAGCAAACAGAAAATCCTTGACTTTAAATCCTGTAAGGATACCTTATTAGAAATTATTTTCAGTAAGGAGTTCTTATGGATCAGACTCTCCTCTGGTTGCATCCTGTCATGCAGGTTTTCGCGCTGCTTCTGGGGATTTTTGCCATGTGGCAGGGCATGCAGCGTGTGGCCATGAATCATTTCAAAAAGAAAATTATTTTTCAGTGGAAATCCCATGTGCGCTGGGGCAGTCTGGCCATGATCCTGTGGATTGCCGGGGCGTTTGGCTTTTATGTGACACATGCTGTGTTTGGGGAAACGCATATCACCGGTATCCATGCCGTATTGGCGTGGTGGATCATCGCGTTGTGCGTTGCGGGGTTGCTGACCGGGGCCGTGATGGACAAGCGCAAGAAAAAACGCTTCTGGTTGCCGGTCGTACACGGCGGCCTGAATGTTTTGCTGCTCGTCCTTGTGCTGTTTGAGTGTTATACGGGGTATCAGATTTCCGGCTCTTTTCTTTAAGTCAGCTTGACATTGAAATTATACATGATTCGCTCTGCTGTAGAATAATGTTGAAAATAACCTTGGCCACCGGAGGCGCGATCTCAGCGAGCCCGTGTGGAACACGGGCTGAATATTGCCGCTCGTGCCGTAGTAAAAATACACGTCTCGCGCAGTACCATCAACCCGGTTCTACAACAGAACCCCCGTATAAATCCTGTTGCAACTTGTTTCTGTTGCGGTGTATAAGAAGAGAAGTACGGATTAAAAGCTATGGAATGCGGCACGGAGCGGATATTTTTCCGTGGAGTGGAATGACATGGGGTTGTTCTTCCGAGTGCCGGTTCTAATATGTATGGAGGTCAATATGCGTCGTATTCTGCTCTCTTTTGCTCTGGTTCTCGCCCTGGCAATCCCTGCTTCTGCCGCTGTGGATACCGCCAAACTCCAGCTGCCCGGCGATCTCACCCTGGCGCAGGCACAGAAAGTTATGGATGGCGCACTTGCCTTTGCCGTGAAACAGGGGGTGCCCATGAACATTACCATTGTTGATGCGGGCGGTAACCTCAAGGCGTTTTACCGGATGGATGGTGCCTTCCTCGGAAGTGTCGATGTATCGATGAAAAAAGCCAAGACCGCGCGTCTGTTCAATATGTCTACCGCTCAGCTTGGCGCAGCTTCCCAACCTGGTCAGGAACTTTTCGGCATTGAGGTGACCAATGACGGTCTGGTTATCTTTGGCGGCGGCGAGCTGTTGAAGGACAAGAACGGCGTTATTGTCGGAGCCATCGGCGTGAGCGGTGGTTCGGTGCAGGAAGACACCAATGTGGCCAAGGCCGGGGTTGAAGCGTTGAACAAGTAACATTGCAGGGGCATCCCGAACCTGGACAAGTTTTTGGCCGACAGCAGAAGTAATCCGGCGTAGCGCAGGTATTTTTTTGTCGGGTCTGTCCTTACCCCTTGTGGAATATTCTTCAAAGAGAATATTCCACAAGGGGTTTTTGCTGGTGGAACGGCAGTAAATACCCGGAAAAGAATACCTGTAATTTCAGTTACAGGATAAAAATACAGGACTTGGAATCAGGAGCCCGCGTAAGCCGGCTGTGATCCCGGCTGGCTCAAGGCCGTCTCGACGGCATTTCCCCAAGCGGGTCACACTTTTTTGTCTCTTTGGAGCGTTTTGCTCTTGAACGTATCCTGTGTTCCGGCCCGCTCCAGAATAGTGTTGAAACTATCCTTGACCGCCGGAGGCGCGAGCGTTAGCGAGCATGGAGGGTGGGCCGCCCTTCGGGTGGCAACGCCGCAAGTGAATTGCGGCTACTCCGTC
>CAJTSU010000144.1 GCA_910579055.1 uncultured Mailhella sp.
AAAGGCAAAAATTCCAGTCAAGGTGCGCCTTATATCCCCGCCCTGAAGAGCGGGGTTTTACGGCGCGTTCTGTAAAATATTCCTCCCCGGCAACGGGCTCAAGAGGACATCAATCCAGCCCGTACTTCTTGAGCTTGCTGTGCAGGGTGGCGCGGGTGATGCCCAGGCGCCGGGCGGCCTCGCTCTTGTTGTCCTCGGTTTCGCGCAGTGTGGCCTCAATGGCCTTGCGTTCCACGTCCTCCAGCGACATGGAGCCAAGCGCCAGCTCCTCGCCGTCGGCATCCGGAACGGGCGCGTTCTGTACGGCCAGCGGCAGGGCGCGTTCCGCGACATATTCCCCGCCGGACAGGATCACGGCGCGCTCCACGGCGTTTTCCAGCTCGCGCACATTGCCCGGCCAGCCGTAGCGCAGCATGGCGTCCATGGCCTGCGGCGTAAACCCCTTGATGGTCTTGCGGTTGGAGGCGGCATGACGTTCCAGGAACGTCGAGGCCAGCAGGGGGATATCCTCACGCCGGGCGCGCAGAGGCGGCACTTCCAGCCCGATGACGTTGAGACGGTAAAACAGATCCTCGCGGAAGCGCCCCGCCGCCACTTCGTCCGCCAGCACGCGGTTCGTCGCCGCGATGACGCGCACATCCACCTTGATGGTTTCATCGCAGCCCACGCGCTGCACCTCTCCCTGCTGGAGCACACGCAGCAGCTTGGCCTGAAGCGACAAGGGCATTTCCCCTATCTCGTCCAGAAACAGCGTGCCGCCGTGCGCCTGCACAAAGCGTCCTTCCCGCCGTCTGTCCGCGCCGGTGAATGCCCCCTTCTCATGGCCGAACAGCTCCGATTCGAGCAGATTTTCCGCCAGGGCCGCGCAGTTGATGGTCACAAAGGGCTTGTTGCAGCGGGCGCTCGCGGCCTGAACGGCGCGCGCCACAAGCTCCTTGCCCGTGCCGGACTCGCCGGAAATGAGTACCGTGGCCTCGGTAGGCGCGACGGTTTCCACCATTTCCACCAGTTCGCGCATGGCCTCGCTCCTGCCCAGCAGAAAGGAAGACGCTTCGCGCTGCGCGCGGCCCGGTTCCTGACTTTCCCGCGCCGGACGGGCATGATCCAGGGCGCGCTCAAGCGCCGACTTAAGTTCATCCAGCTCCAGCGGCTTGGTAAGGTAATCGCAGGCTCCCAGGCGCAGCGCGTCCACCGCGTTCTGCACGGAAGACCATGCCGTCATGATCAGAACCGGGATCGAGGGATTCCATTCCCGTATTTCCCTGAGCGCCGCGATACCGTCCAGACGGGCCATGCGCACGTCGGTGAGCACGGCGTCAAAGGCTCTGGCCTTGACCTGCTCCACGGCGGCGGCGCCGTCTTCCGCCTCTTCCACGGCATAGCCCCAGCCGCGCAGGACGGTACGCAGCATGGAACGGTGAGGGGAATCGTCATCGACGATCAGAATCAACGGCTGCGGCATGACTGCACCTTATTCCTGTGAACTGTTTGACACATCCGCCGACGCCGGAACCGCGTCGGGAACGGCGGAAGACGAGGAGTCCTTTTCCCTCCGGGCGAGTTCCTCAACCGCTTCAGGCGTAGCGGGGAGAAGGAAACGCACGGTGGCGCCCCGTTCCGGCCCTTCCGTTTCGGACGTGATGCGCACGCTGCCTCCGTGCGCTTCCGTAACCTTGAGCACCATGGCGAGGCCCAGCCCCGTCCCCTGGCTCTTGGTGGTAAAATAGGGATCAAAAATGCGGTTCAGGATATCCTGCGGAATGCCCGGCCCGTTGTCGCGCACATCCAGATACACAACATTCCCCTGCGTCTTGAGACGCAGACGCAGTTCTCCGCCGTCCTTCATGGCCTCCACAGCGTTGAGGCAGACATTGAGCAGCGCCTGCCGGAAGCGATCCGGATCCAGCCATGCCTCGGCCTCGCCCTCACGCATCAGGGCCACGCCGCGCTGCGCCGCGTCCTGCGCCAGCAGGCGCAGGGTGTTGTCCGCCAGTCCGGCCATATCCACCTTGCGGGGATGGATATCCGTGGGGCGGGACACGCCGATGAGATCGGAAATGACCCGGTTGAGCCGATCCACCTCCTGCACCATGATGCGCGCGGCTTCACGGTCTTCACTGCCTTCCGGAAAACGCCCGCCGAGATACGAGGCATAGCCCTTGATGGAGCTCAGAGGATTACGCAGTTCATGCGCCACCCCGGCCGCAAGATCGCCCACGGCGGCCAGTTTTTCCCGCCTCAAGCCGCCGGTTCTTTTCCAGCATCTGGCGGGCCATGCTTTCGGCGGCCTTCATGCGCCTGCGGTTCTCCGCACTGTACTCAAAGTACTGGATGGCCAGTATGGCCGCGACGGAAGCCACGATGGCAAGCAGGGCGTTGAACAGCGCGGAACGCGCGTTCTGCCGCTGCATGTCCTGCAAGGGCCGGGGATCCTGACCAATGAACACGAGCAGCGGCGGCGAGGCGACCACCACGCTCACGCCGCCGCTCACGTCACTGGTTTGGGGGTTCATCAGCTTCAGACTGCGCTTCTGGAAAAGCGCCAGTGAACGCTGCACCACAAATGCCCTGCGGCCTTCCATATCCATAATGCGCCAGTTATGGCTCGGTTCCAGCATGTCATAATCTTCGGGATTTGCGTATGACGTGTCGCCGGAAATATCTGAAGCGGCGTCCGCGGCGGTATCCGCAGGATGGGTCAGGCGCTTCATTTCCTCCGGCGTGGCCGGTCTGCCGTCCACCCGGAGCATCTGCCCCACACGGCTGCCGTCGCTGTGCGCGACAATGCGGCCGTCCTCCAGCGTCAGCACCACAAACAGCAGATCCTCGCGGGAGGCAAGCTCCTCCAGCAAAGCCTGGAGCTGCACGCCCGCCTGTGTGCGCATGTCGCTGCGCAGGCTGCTTTCAAACAGGCTGATAATCACATTGCCCCGTTCTTCAAGCAGGCGGGCCACGGCGTTTTCCGTCTGACGCAGGCTGCGCCCGGTAAAGACGCCCACCACCACGACCACGATGAGCAGAAGGCCCACAAGGTGCAGGGAAGAAAGCGGCATGCGCCGAAAAAGGGAAAGACGTTTTTTGCTCACGAAAAACTCTGCGCTCGGGGTGGGGGCACGGCAACCAACCGGAAAAAACAGAAGCGCTTGCCGCTGTCTCTGGAAAATAAGTCTTCATGAGGCGGCGGGCAAGCGTTTTTGAATACGTCTTCAGCTCCCCGAAGCGGCGGGAATTTGCCTCAACGCGCGCTGCGCCGCTTCCTCCGGCAGCGGGAGATTCAGCACAACGTCCTTTATGGCCTGGAGCCTCGCTCTTCAGGAAGAGCCAGCCCGCACGCCCCCTCTCCCTCGGCTGCGGTGTCAGCCGGCGAAGAGGCGCGGCTGCGGGTTGCAGCCTGCACGATGTTGAACTTCTTCATTTTCAGGTAAAGCGTACTGCGCGCTACTCCCAGCACGGCCGCAGTACGGCGGATATTCCACTGGTTTTCTTCCAGCGTGCTGTAAATGGTTTCCTTTTCCCTGTCCTGCAATTTGCCGCGCGTCTGCGAGCTGCCCCGGGAAAGCGATGAAATATGGGCAGGAATATCCGACATGGTGATATGACTTCCTTCCGCCACGGCCACCGCGCGTTCAATGCAGTTTTCCAGCTCGCGCACATTGCCCGGCCATCTGTACAGTTTCAGTACGCGGATGACTTCATTGTCGAACCCGGTCAGATTTTTGTTGAGTTCCGTCGAAAACTTGTTCAGAAAGGCATCGGCCAGAAGGCACACGTCGTCCTCCCGCTCCGCAAGACCGGGAATGTGCAGGACAAAGGCATTGAGCCTGTAATAGAGATCCTTCCTGAACACATTCTGCGCCACGGCCTCCTGAAGATTCCTGTTGGTTGCCGCTATGACGCGGACGTTCACATAGGTGGACTTTTTGCCGCCCACACGCGTCACCTCCCCGTTCTGGAGAAGCCGAAGCAGGCTGACCTGCGCTTCAAGGGGCATTTCTCCTATTTCATCCAGAAAGATGGTGCCGCCGTCCGCAAGTTCAAACTTTCCCGGCTTTCCCTGACGCGCCGCGCCGGTGAAGGCGCCTTCATTGTAGCCGAAAAGTTCCGCCTGGACGAGATTGCGCGGAATTGCCCCGCAGTTGACCACCACAAAGGGCCCCTGTCTTCTTGAACTTGCATTGTGTATGGACTGGGCAAAAAGCTCCTTTCCTGTGCCGGAATCCCCCAGAATCAGCGTGGTGATATCGCTGCGCGCCGCGTTTTTTCCCATATGAACGGCATGCTGTATGGCTTTGGAATCGCCAAGGATGCGATCAAAGGTATATATCGCCTTGGCTCCTATGGCCCGGGATGCGAGTTCCCTGATCCGGCTGTGTTCCTGCAATGTGAGCACGCTTCCCCGGTTGGGGATGGGGGAGAAGGAAAGCAGGCATGGTATGCTCCGGATTCCATTAAGGAACGTGACCTCTCTGTGATGGAAAGAAGTATTCTGGCTGAATTCCGCGAAGATGCTGTCCTGGGTATGAATGACCCTGCGGAAATTCCGCCCTTCCGGGGGACTGTTCAGCTTGAGTATGGCGCAGGCCTTTTTGTTGATGGATTTTATCACTCCGTCCGCATTCAGCACAACCACGCCTTCATCCAGCAGATCCATAATGGCCATTTGCTCACTGAGAAGATCACTCAGAAATATCTGTTCCGTAATGGCATGGGCAACGGCTTCAACCAGTCCGCCTGTCTGATAGTAACGGCTGCTCTCAAAGGGGATGGAAATATTGAATACGCCGATGACATTGGCCCTGTTGTCGTACACGGGAGCGGCCGAACAATGCCAGGCGTGTTCTTCAAGACTGTAATGCTCGGCGCCCGCCAGCTCCACGGAAGCCCCTTCGGCAAGGCAGGTTCCGATGCCGTTGGTTCCGCAGACCCGCTCAGAAAGTATGTCCCCCACCACATGGGAAGGCGTGATGTTGTGCCGCTCCTGATGGCAGGAATAAAGGACAACGCCGTTTTTATCGGCCAGAGTGATGGTTCCGTTCAGCATGTCGATGGACTTGAACAGCTTGCTCATGATGGTGGAGGCGCTGTTTATGAACTCCCGGTTGCTTTCCAGTATGGCCTGCAATTCCTGCGGCGGAACAAATTCCCGCTTTTTGCGGTAAGGGTCAACCTGATACCGGCGGGAACGAACCCAGGAAGCATACAAGCCCTTGCTGATGACGGAAAAATCGACGTCCCTGCCCTGCTGAAAGAGTTCCCACTGTTTTTTTATGACATGGTTGTCAACAAAGACGAATGAAAAACTGTTGTCCACTGTCTTCCCCCCCGGAAGCTTGCGGCAAAACAGGCTGAAAAGCCATGAGCCCCCTTAAACGCGGTGTCCAATCCAGAATAAAATGAGAAATGTATGATATCAATACATATGATCAGAATCCGGACAGGAAGCAATATCTCTCAACATACTGAAATACAATATTTTTACCCTGCATTACAAGGGGACAAATTAATACTTCGCAAACCCCGCAAGACTCTTTTCACCACAGGGCCAGCAACACCACACCATTTATGCCTGAAAATAAAACATGTCGTATCAGGCATGACTGATTATCAGGCATGCAATTCCTGAAAAAAACAGGGGAAAATAAATATATCCTGTTGATATCGCAGACCTTTATAAAAAATGCGCCCAAAAGAACATATTGGCATGATTTTTGTAGAAAACATTTCACTTCGTTATTTCTTATTTTTGCACACAGAATCTCAGCAAGAGGCAATGCCTTGCTTGTGTTGCTTGCCTCGCTTTCAGGGCGGCGGAGCAAGTGAACCCTCCCATCCGTTATGGTAATGTTCAGTCCACAAGAGGGAAGCATGATTTCACGAGCGACATTGAAACCCGCAGCCACAGTTCTGGCTATAGGACTGGCCGTTTTTCAGATTTATTTTACCGCCGGATTCGGCGTCATGGATTCTCAGATGCTCCGTGTCATCCATCTCGGCACGGTTCTTACTCTGGTATTTATTTACCTGCCTCCGCGAAAAACGAAAGAAGGGCAGCCAGAACATCCCCTGTGGCTGCTTCTGGATCTTGTGCTGATATGCGGAGCTTTCTGGTCGGCCTGGTTTCTGGTGTCCGATATTGATTACTACCTGGAGCGCATCAGATATATCGACCCTGTAAGCGATACGGAAGCCGTGGCTTCCACGGTGGCGGTGCTTCTGGTTCTGGAGGCAACCCGACGTGTGGCCGGTCTGCCTCTGGTCATGGTTTCCGGCTGTTTTCTGGCCTATGGCATGCTGGGCCAGCATCTGCCCGGCATACTGAGGCATGAGGGTGTATCCTACAAGATGCTTTGCGAGCAGCTTTATCTGGTGACGGAAGGCCTGTACGGCATCCCGCTTGCGGTGTCATCGACCATGATATTCGCCTTTGTCATGTTCGGCTGCTTTCTCCAGAATGCCGGGCTGGGGCAGGTTTTTCTCGATCTGGCATGCGTGGCCACACGCCGTTCCAAGGGCGGCCCCGCCAAAGTCTCCATTTTTGCCTCCGCGCTGTTCGGGTCTATTTCCGGCTCCGCCGTCGCCAACGTATACAGTACGGGAACGTTCACCATCCCTCTTATGAAGCGCGTAGGCTATTCTCCCTCGTTTGCGGGCGCGGTTGAGGCGGTTTCCTCCACGGGAGGGCAGCTCATGCCGCCGGTGATGGGGGCAACGGCTTTCGTCATGGCCGATGTGACCGGGGCGGGCTACATGGCCGTGGCCACGGCGGCGCTTCTGCCCTCCATTCTGTATTACTTTTCCCTGCTGCTGATGATACACTTTGAGGCCGTCAAAAAAGATATCGGCGTCATGCCCGCGGATCAGATTCCTGAGGCGCGCAGCGTGTACCGCCGTCTGTATCACGTTCTGCCCATCCTCATTCTCATCTGGTTTCTGCTTTCCGGGCGCAGCGTCATTTCTTCCGCCTATCTGGGCACGCTCTCGGTACTCATTGTTTCCAGCTTCAGCAAATCCACCCGCTTCGACTGGCGCAAGCTGCTGAAGACGCTGGAAGGTTCGTCGCGCAATGCCCTGATGATCTCCACATGCAGCGCCTGTGCCGGCATCATCGTCGCCATGGTTTCCATTACCGGCATAGGATACAAGTTCATCAGCCTCATCACCGATCTGGGCAGTTTCAATATCCTGCTTCTGCTTGTCCTGCTGATGTTCACCTGTTTCGTACTCGGCATGGGCGTGCCCGCGACTCCGGCATACATCATTGTGGCCACACTGGGCGCGCCGGCGCTCATGAAGCTCGGCATCCCCACCCTGGCCGCGCATCTCTTTGTCCTCTATTATGCCATTCTTTCGGAAATCACGCCGCCGGTATGTCTGTCCGCCTATGCGGGAGCCTCCATCGCCAAGGCCAGCGCCATGGTTACGGGGATGACCGCGTTCCGGCTCGGCATCGTGGCCTATATCATCCCCTTCATGTTCGTCTTCCAGCCGTCGCTGCTTCTGATGGGCGATACGCTGACGGTATTGCAGTCCATCATCACGGCTGTAGTCGGCGTCATCGCGCTGGCAGGCGGCATGCAGGGGTATTTCGTCACGGCCTGCCGCCCGGCGGAACGCACGCTGCTGATACTGGCCGGGCTTACTCTTCTCTATCCCGGCCTCGCTACCGATTTTCTGGGACTGGGACTCATTGCCGCAGTCGCATTGTTCGAGCTTCCCCGCCGCAAAACCTTCCGTTTCCGGGCGGAAGGAAAAACCTCTAGCCCAGGAGAGCAGTTATGAATTCCATGTTGAAAAAAGCCCTGGTTGCCGCCGCGCTGGCAGCATCGACGACGCTGTCCGCTCACGCGGCGGAATCGCTGCGCATCGTTTCCGCCGCCAACCCCAGCGGCACCTGGTACATCGGCATGGGGGCCATCGGCAAGGTGTACACAACCATGACGCCGGGTACGGACGTCACCATGCTGCCCGGCGGAGGCGCGACCAATCCGCCTCGCGTGGCTTCCCGCGCCGCGGAACTGGGAGTCGCGGAAAACAGCATTCTGACCGCGTTCAGGAACGGGACGGAGCCTTACAAGGCTCCCACAACCAGCGGCATCGCGTCCATCATCAACCTTCAGGATCGCATCAACTACCAGATCGTGTCGCCCGAATCGTCTCCGGTCAAGAGCCTGCGGGATCTCAAGACCATGAAGAACGTGAACGTGGGCGTCGGTTCCACAGGCGGATCCACGGAAAAGATTTTCCGCAATCTGCTGAAGGAATACGGCATCACCTACGACGACATACGGGCCAACGGCGGCAGGATAGTGACCAACGGCTTCGACGATATTGCCAATATGGTCAAGGACGGACAAATCGACGTGTTCGTCTGGATCGGCCCCGGCGAAGCCTGGTTCATCGTGGATGTCTCCGGGAGCGTTCCGCTGAAGTTCCTGTCCATAGATCCTGAAACAGCCGAAAGGGCGGCCGCCAAAATGGGCATCAACGTAGGCACGCTTCCCGCCGAATACTACAAGGGCAAGGTAGGCCCGGACGTGACCACGTTCTGGGATACCAACGCCATATTCGTGCGGGACGACCTGAGCGAAGAAACCGCCTACAACCTGACCAGAGCCATCATTGAGGGCAGGGACGATATCGCCAGAGCCAACCCTTCGTGGGCATCCATCGATCCCGCCGTCGGCTGGCGGAACAACGTGTTCCCCCTGCACCCGGGCGCGGAGAAATACTACCGTGAAAAAGGATTCCTGAAATAAGGCACGGCGCGTTCCGGCGATTCCTTTCAGGGGGCCGAAGCCCCCTGTCCACCCCCTGTCAAGATGATGTTTCAATCCACAGTCGCCCCATCCGGCGACTGACTCCGCGGCCGACGGCTAGGGGTCGTGCGGATTGCCCCTCCCTGAAGGGAGGGGGTAC
>CAJTSU010000145.1 GCA_910579055.1 uncultured Mailhella sp.
GGTTTTCTTTCTGGCCCCCGTCCATGGACGGGGGCCTTTGTCTTTTAAGGCTTCGGGGTGCTATGTTGCTGCGCTGTTACAGCAAGAAGCCCCGCCCCCGTATCGCCATGCGGCGGGAGAGCGGAGGGCAGGATGCGTATTCCTGCTTTGGCAGGGGCCGTAACATCCCTTGCCGCAAAGGCGTATGTATCTACGGCCGGCTTTGCTTGCGCCTTCGTGAAGCTGCGCTTCACTCGGCTCCTCGCGACCTTTCAATGACGCTCGATGGACTTTGCCGATACTCGCTCTCGCTTGTGTTTTGAGCGCAACGTTCCCGTTAGCCGAGTCTTCAAGGCTTACAGAAATCACACCCACCCGCGTAGCGGGGAGGTGTGATTGATGAAAAATACTCTTTGAGACGGGCGTCCGGCAATCCCATCTATCCGGGATTGCCGGACGGGAGGCGCGAAAATCAGCGTCCTTCCCACACCTGCATGTCCGCGGGAGCGGAAAGCAGAACCTTATGGTTGATACTTATGCTCTTGCCTGCCGGAACATTCACTTCCCAGTACAGGGTATTGTCTTCCCGCTTTGCTTCAGGCTTGGATTGCATTTCAAGAACAATCTCCTTGTCCCTGCTCTGCGGCGCGGGTTCTTCCACACGGACGTTGATCGGGCGCTTGTGGCGGTTGGCGACGGTCATCTCCCAGTCCCAGGTGTAGGTACGCTTGCGGTCGATGAAACCTTCGCGTCCGCTCTGCTGGCCGGCGGTTTTCATTTCCGTTGTGACCAGGGGGTCGCGTCCGAAATAGATGCTGTTGTCGGCAAAGCCGCCGTTGTCCGTGTCCAGGCTGAACGTGGAACTGCCCGCCGGAACGCCGTCCACGAAGAACAGGGCGTCCCCGGCGGGGAAGTGTTTCATGGCAGGTAAATCAAGATGCGCGGCGAGATAGGCGTCACGTGTGCGGGACGGACGCGCCACATAGGAAAAAGTCGCCTTGAGTTCTTCCCGTTGCAAAGGCAAACGCATGGCCGTACCTGCATACACATCGCGCACACCCAGATCCCACACTTCGTAGCTTGCGCCTTCCATGTACCGGGGGGCGGAACTTTTGGCAAAGGAAGAAGCTTCCAGCATTTCCGGAGACATGGGCGCGCTGTCCATAAGCATATTGGTGCGTGCCGAGCGAGTTATGGGCGCGGATTGGGCGGGGCGGGGCCTGGCGATCCATGCGGCCAGCGCGGGCGGCGTCATGCTCTGGCGCGGGTCCGCCGTGGCAAGCTGAAGTTCGGCGCCTTTCCAGTTTTGGCCGCTGCGCTGCCAGATTTCCGCATCCAGCCGAAGCGCCACCACGCCGTCGTCGGGGCGGGCTTCCAGCCGATACACCGGCCGCCAGCCTGCGTTGGCGCTGTTATAGACGCAATGCACTTCCACCGGGCCGGAAACGCTTTTGTCCAGGGTAAGCACGGCTTCCCTGGCAAAGTCTGTTCCACCCACTTCTGTGAGGCGCTGCACCAGAAGTTTTTCCCTTTCTTTAAGCGCTTGCAGTTTGGCCGTACGGGCCTCGCTTCCATCATCAAACGCGGCGAGTTTGCGCGCCATGAGTTCAGCCAGGGCCGGAAGCTCCGCAGGGTTGGTGAGATTGACCGGAGGCTGGCGCCAGAATTTGCGGTATGCTTCCGCATCCTCCCCGACGAGTTCCAGCGCCCGGATACGCCCGCGCACGTCTCCAAGCTCGCGTTTCAGGGAAAGTTCCGGTTCCCTGTCCGGTGCGAGAGCGTCGCGGAAGCTGAGGGAACTGATGGGGTAGTCGTCCGCTGTGATATCTATGCTCTGGGGGTCCGCGTCTGCGGGCAGAAGAAAGCGCAGTGTGCGGCCGTCCTGATCCGGCTTGAGGGAGAATTCTTCATGTATAAGCGCTCCGCCGGGATGCAGCAGAACAGAAGAAGGAGCGGCGAAAGCGGGAGTGGCGGCCAGGCCGGTACAGCACATGAGGGCCAGGGTAGCATTTCGAGCAGAACTTTTTATGGTTTGCATGAGTGATTCCTCGCAATGGTGAAAATGAGCGTTTTTCGTTAATGTTGTTTCGGAAGCGCTGATTAAAGCGTACCATGCCCAAAGAGGTCGCGGCTTTGCCGCGCCGTAAGCGACTGATTTTTGTGTCTTTCCGTCAAGCTGCCTTGGCGGCTTAGACGGAGCAAACTCCGCGAAGCGGGGTTTGTTATCAGTCCAAGAGGCAAAAGCCTCTTTGGGCATGGAGCTGATTTATTCCGGGGATAAATCAGCTCTTCCTTTCTTGTTGAGCATACTCTGCCGTCTCCTCTGCCGCCGTTCTTCCACGAGGAAGCGCCCGGTGACGGAAGCGGGGTCAGCCATGATCGCTTCGGGCGTACCCGCCGAGACGATGTATCCGCCGCTGTCGCCTCCGCCGGGGCCGAGGTCGACCACATAGTCGGATGCGAGAATAATATCGGTATTGTGTTCAATAACCACCACGGTCGCGCCCTTGGCCACCAGCTGATGCAGCACGGTGATCAGTTTGCCCACTTCGTGCATGTGCAGCCCGGTGGTGGGTTCGTCCAGAATATACAGCGTGCCCGGCAGGGAGCGCTTGCCCAGCTCGCGGGAGATTTTGATCCGTTGCGCCTCCCCGCCGGAAAGTGTGGTGGCGGGCTGACCCAGACGGATATAATCCAGGCCCACGTCTTCCAGCACGGCCAGGCGGCGTTCCAGTGCGGGATAGCTGGAAAAGAACTGCCGGGCGTCGCGCACGGGCAGGTCGAGCACTTCAGCGATATTCAGATCCTTGTAGCGCACTTCCAGCGTTTCCCGGTTGAAGCGGCGGCCCTTGCACACATCGCAGGTGACGAAGATATCCGGCAGGAAATGCATTTCTACCCGAATCTGTCCGTCGCCGCTGCATGTTTCGCAGCGTCCTCCCGCAACGTTGAAACTGAAGCGGCTGGGCGTGTAGCCGCGTTTTTTCGCGTCCGGAGTCATGGCGAAAATCTTGCGGATGTCGTCGAAGAGTTTGGTATAGGTGGCCGGATTGGAGCGCGGAGTGCGCCCGATGGGGCTCTGATCAATGGCTACCACACGCTCAATCTTCTCCAGATTGTCGATGCCCTTCAATGTGCCGGGCTGATCCACCTTGATACCGCAGTGCATGGCCACATGCTTGTATAGGGTATCCACAACCAGAGAACTCTTGCCCGAACCGGAAACACCGGTCACGCAGGTCAGCAGCCCCATGGGAATGGGGCAGTCTATGTTTTTGAGGTTGTTGGTGGTCACGCCGCGCAGGGTGAGGTATTCCTGCGCTTCGCGCCGTTCATCCGGCATGGGCGGCGTGAGGTCACCGCGCAGGTACTGCGCGGTGAGACTGTCGGCGTTGTCAAACAGCTCTTTCACGCTTCCGGCGAAGACCAGTTCCCCTCCTTGCGAACCTGAGCCGGGCCCGAGCTCCAGCACGGTGTCGGCTTCGCGGATGGTAGCTTCGTCGTGCTCTACCACCAGCACGGTATTGCCCCGCGTCTGGAGGCTGCGCAGGGTGCTGATCAGGCGCTCATTGTCGCGCGGGTGCAGGCCGATGGACGGCTCATCCAGCACGTAGGTCACTCCCACCAGGCCGGAGCCGAGTTGCGAGGCCAGGCGGATGCGTTGCGCTTCCCCGCCGGACAGAGTGAGCATGGCCCGGCCCAGAGTGAGATAATCCAGGCCGACGTTGATCAGGAAGTGGAGGCGGTGGGTCAGTTCCTTGAGAAGAGGCTCGGCTACCACGGCATGACGTCCGGTAAAGCTGCGTTCACTGATCCAGGCCAGCGCCCGATCAATGGACAAATTGCAGAATTCCTGAATATTCATGCCGTCCACGCGTACATACAGTGCCTCGGGCCGCAGGCGCGCGCCGTGACAGGAGGGGCACTCCACCGCATAGCTGTAGCGGGAAAGTATTTCCCCCCAGGCGTCACTGTGCTGCATGCGTCGTTCCAGCAAATACATGATGCCCGGCCAGTGTTCCGTGGAAACGTCGTATTCCTGGTTGAAGCGGTTTTCCCGTATGGTTTCGTTGTTCAGCGATGTTCCGCCCATAAAATTGCGGCGCAGGCTGCCGTTGCGGTTGATGCCGCCCGGCTCGCCGTGGAAAAGCGCCTTGAAGGCTTTTTCTGAAAAATCTTTCAGCGGAGTATCCAGCGTGAACTTGTGACGCTTGCCCAGGGCGATCAGGGGCTTTTCCAGCTTGGCCATGGTTGTGGGCTGGGAGAGAGGGGCAATGACGCCTTGACGCAGGGAAAGGTTCTGATCCGGTGCGATGAGTTGCGGATCAAAGGTCGCCACGGTGCCGATGCCCGAACATTGCGGGCAAGCGCCCTGTGGCCCGTTGAAGGAGAACAGCTGCGGAGAGGGCGCGGGCATGCTGTGGTGGCATTTGGGACAGGCGGAATCCGTGGAGTGGATGACATCCGGCTTGCCGGGCACGCTGACGATGATCCGGCCCTGGCCCCAGCGCAGGGCCAGTTCCACCGAGTCGGCCAGCCGGGTGCGCATGTCGTCGCGGATCACCAGACGATCCACCACCAAATCGATGGAGTGCTTCTTGTTCTTGTCCAGCGGGGGCACTTCCTCAATATTCAGAATGCGCGCCTCTTCGCCCTGCGTGGCTACGCGTACGCGCACAAAACCTTCGGCCTGAAGCTTCTTGAAGCGATCGGCATGGGTGCCTTTCTGCAACTCGACCAGCGGGGCCATGATGATGACCTTTTCGCCTTCAGGCAGGGCCATGATGTCCGCGATGATTTCGTCCGCCGCACGCGCCTCGATGGGCGTGCCGCACTTGATACAATAGGTCTTGCCGAGCCGGGCGAAGAACACGCGCAGAAAGTCGTAGATTTCCGTCACCGTGCCCACTGTGGAACGGGGGTTGCGGCCTGTCGTCTGCTGTTCAAGAGAAATGGCCGGAGAAAGCCCCTCAATCTTGTCCACCAGCGGTTTGTCCATTTTGGGCAGAAATTGGCGGGCATAGGCCGAAAGGGATTCCACATAGCGGCGCTGGCCTTCCGCGTATACAATGTCAAAGGCCAGAGTGGACTTGCCTGAGCCGGAGGGGCCGCACACCACTACCAGCTCGTTGCGGGGAATGGTAACGTCAATGTTCTTGAGATTATGCTGCCGCGCGCCTTCAATGATGATGGCATCGTCAGGGGTGCGCCGCGTCTTGTCTTTTTTGCTCATGGGTATGGGGGGGGGCCGGTGGCCCGTTTCGGCGGCCCGTGGATTCGGGCGTCCGGGCCGCATCAAAGCGGCGATCATTAAGATAATGCAGGCAGAGCCACTTGTCGATGCGGGAGGCTGAAGAAAGAGGCTACGAGAAAAAATCCTTGAGGTTGCTGACAACGTCAGCGGCTCGGAAATTGCCGGTAGCTCGCGGCGCTGCCGTGCCGTAAAACCAGCTGTTTTCGTGCCTTCCATCAAGCCGTTCTTGGCGGCCTAGACGACGCAAATTCCACGAAGCGTAGTTTGTCATTATTCTGAGAAACGCTTTAATCAGTATTTGCCATAGTTATGGAGGACGGGGGGAGGGGGGGGCTTGCCGGACGGGATCGGTTCTGGCAGGGCACGTTGTGTCGCGCAGGATTTCGCGGCATACTTTTCGCAATCAGCCCAAAGGGGCTTGTTGTGGCAAACTCAGTCTGACGCCGGGGAGAAACGCGCATGGCGGAAAGAATTTTCGGGACTCTGCATCCCTTTTTTGAAGGCGGGCCTGTTTACGGGCGCAAGGTGGCTAACGAAGGCTTTATGGAAGAGCTGCTGCGGCAGGACCCCTTCGATTCTTACCGTTTTTACCCGGTGAATACCCGGGATTTCACCGCGCAGGCGGAAAAGCGTTCCGATCTTGCCGCGATACGGCGCGGCGCGGTTATCGCGTGCAGTCGCCAGAATCTGCTGGGCGAGGTGAGGGAAATGCCGTTTTACTGCATGCATTTTTCCGATCCGGTCACGGAGCAGGTTGCCCTGTGCGCACTGCGCAACTGCATCGCTCCGCGCTTGTTTCCCGTGACGAGTCTGAATCATACCCTCGATTACCTTGAATACTCCATGCCCTTTTTGCGCCACCTCTGGCCGGGGGCCACGCGTTGCGACGTCATAGCCGCCACATCCCGCGCTTCCGCGGATCTGATGCGCGAGTATTTCCGGCAGCTGCGGGAAAATTACCGTCTTTCGCCGGACTGGGGGCCGGATATCCGCATTATTCCGCTGGGGGTGAAACCGGAGGATCTTCCTTGTCCTGACGATGCGCTGCGCCGGGAAGCGCGGGCCGCACGCGGGTTTGCGCGGGATGAGGTCATGCTGCTGCTGTTCGGCCGCATCGCGCTTGGCGACAAAATGGATGTGGAGCCGGTATTGCCCGCGCTGCGTCGCGTGAAGGAAGCCGAACCGGATCTCGCCGTGTGTCTGGTGGTTGCAGGAAGTATACGCGAAGGCGACCAATACGTCGATTTTATTCGGGATATGGCCAAAGGCCTGGGTGTCGATGTGCGCTTTGAACTGAACCCCGGCCCGCAGGACAAGCGTGACCTGTTCGCAGCGGCGGATATTTTCATTTCACCGGTGGATAATATTCAGGAAACCTTTGGTCTGACGCTTATTGAAGCCGGTGCCGCCGGGCTGCCCGTGGTGGCTTCGGATTGGGACGGGTACCGCGATTTGGTGGAGGACGGGGTAACGGGCATTCTGGTGCCCACGCTGGCCTCGGCGCATACGCCCTGGCTGGACAGTGTGGCGCATGCGCTTGGCGATATTCAGCACCAGATGCTGCGGGGCCAGCGCACGGTTCTTGACGTGCCCGCGCTGGCTGAAGCTGTGCGCATGCTGGCGCGCAATCCGGAACGCCGCAGAGTTATGGGGCTTGCCGGGCGCGATCGGGTGCTGGCGCGTTATACCTGGCGCAAGGTGGTGCGGCAGTGGCTGGAACTGTGGGAAGATTTGAACGGAATACTACGCCCCGAGGAAGCGCTGAGGGCACGCGGAGCGCGGCATCCGCTCTTTTTCGACATGGGGCGCGCCTTTGCCGGGTATGCGTCAGAGCTTTTGCCCGGCAGTTCCTCCGCCATTTTGCCCGATAACAGGGCGGGCGCTTTGGACGGGGGAGCGGGGGAAGGGGCGAAAGAATTCCGAAACGCGTTCCGGGTGCGCACTTCCGCACGGGGCGAACGGCTGCGTTCGGGCAAGGAAGAAATGACGATCTGGCTTGGCGTGGAACAGTGCATACACGGAGTGAGCCTGCGCAAACTGCTCACTTTGGCGCGGCATCCGATCGACATGAACGAATTGTTCGCCCGCATGCGCGAGAAACACAGGAAAAACGCACTGCCGTCCTCCTCGGAAGAAGCTCTTTCATTCACTCTGCTGTGGTGCCTCAAGCATGATTTGCTGGAAAAGATGTAATATGTCTGTGTTCCGCCAGGCTGGGGCAGTTTTACCCAATGATGCTCCGGAACGCATCCGGCGGATCTGAAACCTGAGATGATGGGAAAAAGGCATCACTGCTTTGAATGTCCACAAATGATGTGTTGAGGATGCTTTCTTCCTGCCGCATCGGGACGGCTTTGTTGTCTGTACACAGGTATTTATTACGCTGTTACTTCATGCGTTGGCACGGTCTTACTCCCGGAGAGGTAAAGGTGTTGGCCGCCATGAAACGCGTTATCGTCTTGGCGCTGCTGACGTTCCTTTGCTTGGCTTTTCGGGCTTCTTTCCGGATGCCTGCATAAAAAAAAAGGCCCCCGCTGCAACTTGCAGGGGGGGCGGTGAATCAACGTGCGGCTGCTCTGGATAGGGAGGCATCGCGGTGCTTTTATAGCATTTCAAAACGAAAATGCTTTCGTGCTGTACAGCATTAAATGCTGCCTATTCAATGCTGGGATTGCCTTGCCGAAAGCGTGGTTTCGGCGAGCAAACCCGCCTGCGCCGCTAGTGGAGTACTAGAAGGTATAGCGCACGCCCGCGAGGAATTGATGGGTACGGAGTGAGCCATCCGCCACGCCCTGAGATGAAGAGCCGGTACGCGCGGTACCGAAACCTGCATAGCGGTAGTTGAGATCGAGCGTCAGGTTGTAATTCAACTCAATCCCCAGGCCTGCGCCGACATTCCAGGCAAAGTTGGTTTCCGTGTTGGTGCCTGCGCCGCGTCCGTTGACATCGCCCTTGGAATCCACCCAGGCCGTACCAATCCCCAGGCCGACATACGGGGTAAAAATCGTGCCGGTGTGGAAGTCATAAAACCCATTCACAAATACGGTGCCCACAGAATCTTTGAGGGTACTGCCGGAGTCGGTGTGTTTGGCTTCGCTCTGGTACATCAGTTCAAGCTCTATGCGTACGGGCATGGTAGCCGCCGGAAAGAAGTCGTAACCAATTGCCGCGCCAAGGCCGACGGTCTGATCCTGGTCGTTGGAAAGGCCGTGGTTCGCGTTGTGCAGGGACTGAAGATTGAGGCCGAGTTTGCCCGCGAAGTACAGACCTTCCGCTCCGGCCAGGGCGGGGGCGGAAAAGAAGGAGCACGCAGCGAGAACAAGCGCCGCTGTGACGGCGCAGCGCCGCAGACCGGAGAAAAGAAAGGAAAGATTGTGCATGGAACCCTCCCGTATGACGGGCATTGCGGTTTGTGACAGGCGTTATTCAAAAGCATGACGTCGCGGAAGTCAAGCCGAGCAATGTTATTTTGAAAGGGACGCTTTCAAAAGCCCGGTAGGAGCGTGTTGATGGCGTCGTGCGTGACGAGAGCCTTGGATCCGGCATGGGCGAAATACAACAGGTATCTGCGGCCAGCTCGCTTGCGCCTTTTGAAATGCTCTATCGGAGTCGAGCAAGGCGAGACTCATCTCTGCTCTCCTTATCCGTAAAGCGCTGCGCGCTAACGGCTAAGGGCGCC
>CAJTSU010000146.1:0-1392 GCA_910579055.1 uncultured Mailhella sp.
CGCCAGAACATAGGATCCTGGCTGGAAGATACTTTCAATCGCAAAACGCTCTAGGGTAGAGGGGAAACAGTATGCCTACAGGTTAAATAATATAACACCCGGGCTTGGTTTGGTCCAGATGGGGAATTCTCAGGCTCTGTGGTAGAATCGTGTTGATCCGTCTCGCTCGCGCTTGCGTTTTGCGCTCAAAACGCCGCGCTCGCACTCCTTGCCCCCCTCCATGCGGCATGGAGGGGGGCAAGGATAGTTTCAACGCTATTCTACAACAAAGCATACTCTCATGTGGGAGATTCTTCCTGTCCGGGCAAGAGCAAACCGGGTGACCGGGGCGGGAAACGTGCGAGGTCAGCGGGGAAAAAGACGTACGACTCGGACCCCCCAGGCCTTCATTTGAAGGGGCATGTTCCGGGCGCTGACGGTGACGCCCCGCCCGGTCATCATATCTTCGGCTCTTGCGGCCCGCACATCTTGCGGCAGGACAAGATCCGTGACAAGGGCGCGGGGCGAAAAATTGCCTGCGACCAGCAGCAGGGAGGCGTCGGGCAGACGGCTGATGCAGGCTACAACGGCGTTGGAAGCTCCGCCTGCCTCTTTTCCGGTTTTCGCCCTGCCCAGAAGGACACCCCGTGCGATGCCGCTTTCCCTGCGAATACGCGTGATCTGTTTCAGTCGTGTGGCGAAGGAGTCGGGCAGCCCGAGCTGAATGTTCAGCGGCGGGTAAGCGGCGCGGGCAGGAAGCCCGGCGCTGGAGAAAGCGTTTTTCCCGTCCGCGTTCCAGGCCAGAGGCAGTCCGTTGTCGCCGGAATGTTCCGTGTCCGTCTCTTCCTGAATCGCTCCGAAGAGATCATGGCCGGAAAGCGCCAGCAGGCCGGGAAGAAAGGCTCTGAATGCCACCTGAAGCAGATGGGCGTCCAGCGGCGCGGACTGTTCTGTTCCGGAGGCCGTCACGGCTGCGGCCAGAGTGGGAGCAGAGGCAAGCAGAACCGGGCCGGATGAGGTGTTTTGCATGACGCGTCCTGCCCATATGGGGGATACGTTCGCTTGCTGCGCCTGCGGAGGCGCAGCCCCGGCGGGGAGCCATTCCCGTCCCAGCGGGAGCGCCTTGTTGGGCGTACTCCGCCACAGGCGGGCGTGATCCACGCCTGCGGTGAGCGAGGCATCGAGATTGCGGCGCAGGGGATCGGCGTCTCCGGTAAGCAGGGCATACTCCAGGGCCGGAGACGTGATACTGTCGGGCGCGAAATCAACGCCCCGGCGCTGAACTTCAGCCAGCATGGCAGGGGGAACGAAGTCGCCGAGCATGGACCAGCCCCCGTAGCGGCGGATATCCCGGGAAAGTGCCGCGAGGGCGCTCAGGGCGGGCTCTGGAGAAAACGCACCCGGAGAGGCAGG
>CAJTSU010000146.1:1420-8906 GCA_910579055.1 uncultured Mailhella sp.
ATGCGCAGGAGAGGCTGGTGCAGCAGACCTGCCTGCCGGATAATGCTGGCGGAAAAGGCACGTTGCGCCGATGCCCGGGGCGCATCCCAGTGCAGCGGCAGGATACGGGGGGTATCGGCGTAGCGGTAGAGCCAGCGCCGGGTCACTCCGTCCGTTCCGGTCAGGGGAGCGGTGGCCGCCCAGCCTCCGCGCGGCAGGGTTGATTGCGTATCACGGGAAAAGGCGGGCGGCAAAATGCCGCGCCGGGTCAGCTCGGCGATGCTTGAAGCGTGCAGCGGAGCCACGTCAAGAGTGTCTTCACTCTTTTCCGTCTGGTCTTTTAACGTGCTTCCGGAAGAAGCGCCGGAAGCCTCTTGCAATGTTGCCGCAGGGAGCAAAGGCCAGATTTCGCGAGGGGCTTCCACCATCATGTACAGGTCCGCATAACGGGAAAGACCCATCCGGGCCAGACGGAAATCCGGCCCCATGCCGGTAGAGCCGGGCAGGATTTCCCCGCCCAGGATCACGCCTTCCTGCGCACAGTATTCATCCAGGCGGGCATAATCCTGTGAAGGTTCGTCGATCGTATCCTTTGCCGCCGCCGGAGAGGCGAAGCGCATTCCGATTACTGCTTCAGATTCAAGAGACGGGCCGCCCGAATCGGGCGCGACATTCCAGTCGCCTGCGCTTTCCGCCACGGAGGAAAGAAAGATTCCGCGAATCCCCAGGGAGGCCAGAAGACGGGGAGGGAGGGCACGCGGCAGCACGGCAAGGGCGCTTTCGCCCATTTTTTCCCCCAGCGCGGCGCGGGAGGGGCTGAAATCCAGCCATACATCCGCGGCGTTCAGCAGCGGGATGATATTTCGTTCACTGCCGGATGCTCCCCACACCAGCGGGGTACCGGAAACAATGGAAATCAGATCGTCACTCTGGCGCAGGATGGACTGTTTCTCCAGCCATTGCACATAGCCCGGGTGGGCGCGGGGAAGTTCGGTTTCATTGTCCGAACGCAGGGCGCGCGGAACGGAGGGTTCGGGAGCCGCGCAGGCGGCGAGGCAGAGGCAAAGCAGGCAGACCGGCAAGACCCAAAATGCGCCATAACACCGCCCCGACGTGCCGGAGCGCATGAAGCTGAAAAAAAAAGAAAGGAAATACGGCATGTTCACCTCGGCAGACGGAGGGATGGCGGGCCAGCCCTCCCGTGGTCGGAATGCTCGTCTTTTGTAGCCGATGCAGAGGGTGAAAACAAGTGAGCCTCGCACTTTACACGTGCGGGGCACATACGGAATATCGCGTTTCAGGGTGCAGGTGCTGAGGCTGCTGATAAATTCGGCAGCCTTGACAATCAGGAGGATATTGCGGCCTGGACAACGCCCCCCTGCGGGGGCGCGGTTTGTCATCTGTCTGGAATACTTTCAATTGCAAAGGCTCTTGAAAAATAAAGCATGGCTGCTGTCTTTTGACTGCCCGCTCCGGTTCATATTTTCGCACTCCGCACTCAAGGAGGGATGGGATACTTCCAACGTATTCCAGGTCTGCACCCTGATCGAACAGCGGCCCGCCTTCACCTGCCGTCAAAAAGTCGGGCGTAGCCTGCGCTTGCGCGTCAATATTATCCACAACATCGATACAGTAGAATTGCCTTTTGCTCTGACTTTGGGGCAGGATCAGGATGCAAAACTCTTTTTTTAAATTCCAAATTTGGCTGTCTTGTTGGACAAAAATGGGGAAAAATGTCTATATGCTATGATGGAGACAAAAGGCCTGCTCAATCTGTTTAACCAGCGTGCTCCGGAACGGCTCAAAACTCATTGCGACAAACAGCTTATTTAAAGTTCTGGACAAGGGGTGGCAGCTGCATGCTGCAAGGAAGAGGAAATCGTTCGAGGCATCTCTATTAGAGTATTTTGTCATTGAAATGCTCTCGGAGTCGAGCGGAGCGAGGCTCATCTCTGCTCTCCTTATCCGTAAAGCGCTGCGCGCCAGAACATAGGATACTGGTTGGCAGATACTTTCAATCGCAAAACGATCTAGAGTAGTCTCCAGGGGCGGGGGGAAGCCGACAGGGCGCGGCAACGCTTATGAACGGCTGCGGAACAGCCAGCCCGCGAGGGGCAGTGTTACAGCGGCCACAGCCAGCATGGGAATGAAGTTGACCGCGATATCCGCCAGCTCCGCCCCCTCCAGATACACGCGGCGCAGGCAGACCAGAGCGAAGCGCAGGGGGTTGGCATAGGTGGCTGTTTGCAGTACCTGCGGCATGCCGGCCACCGGCGAAGCTAGGCCGGAAAGGAGGAACATGGGCAGAAGCAGGACAAAGGCGTAGACCACGGCCTGCTGGAGGTTTTTTGCCACAGCGGAGAGGCACAGCCCCATGCCTACGGCGGAGAGGGAAAAAACAGCCAGACACAAAAGAATCGTGCCGATCGACCCGGCCAGAGGAATACGGAACCAGAACACACAGATCGCCAGTACGGCTCCGGACAGCAGGATGCCGATAAGTACCGAAGGTACGGCCTTGCCCACGAGAATTTCTGTCGGGGTGAGCGGAGTGACAAGGAGCTGGTCAAAGGTGCCTTCCTCTCGCTCACGAGCAATGGACAAGCCGGCCAGAATCATGATTTGCATCAGGCTCAGGGAAGCGATCATGCCGGACATGATGTTCCAGCGCGTTTCCAGATTAGGATTGAACCAGGCCCGCCATTCCAGACGAAGCGGGGGGACGACGCCGCGCGCGGCGTTGAATTCCGCCACCACGGCGCTGACTGCCGAAAGCGCCACAGCAGCGGTAGTGGAGTTGCGTCCGTCAAGAATGACCTGAATTGGGGCGGCCTGCTCGGCGGAGAGAAGGCGGTCGAAATCCTGCCCGATTTGTATGCCCAGCAGAATGTCGCCCGCATCCATTGCGGCGGCAATGCCTTCCGGCGTAACAGGCGTGGCCGTGCGGCGGAACAGGCCCGTGCCGTCCAGCCTGGCGACGAAGTCGCGCGCTGCCGCTCCACGTGACTGATCGGATAGAGCATAAGGAGCGTCGTTCAGATCATAGGTGGCGGCGTAACCGAAGACAATGCTCTGCACGAGCACGGGAGCCACCAGCACAATGCGGTTGGCCGGGTTCTTCAGCAGATCCAGCACCTCTTTGCGCCACATGCAGAATATCCGCCACAGCAGGACGATAATGCCGTTCATCACAATATCCTTTTCCCTGATTCCCATAGCCGCTTTAATGTTGCAATCATATCCGGCACGCCCCTCTTTCTGCCCCGCAGGTTCCACGCCTTCGCCGGAGCTGGACGCCGCACGTGCATTGCGGTTGCTTCCGCCTCGAAAATCAGGAGCAGGTTGCGGCTTTGCCGCGCCGTAAGCAACAGATTTTCGTGTTTTTCCGTCAAGCCGCACAGCGTGGTTTGTCATCAGTGTGGGGATAGTTCTTTAAACTACTCCAGCTTCTTGCCGGTCGCGCGCAGAGCGGCGAGCAGAAAAAAAGCGGCATCCAGCGCCAGCACTCCGCAGTTCCGCGCGGCCAGGGGCAGATTGTCCCCGGCCAGCAGCAATGTCTTGAGCAGCTCCATATAATACGTGGAGGGAAGAATATGCCCGATGACGCGCACTGCCAAAGGCACGTTGCGCAGGTCGAACAAAAAACCGGAAAGCAGCACTGCGGGCAGAAAACTGACCAGAATCGTGATCTGGCCGGACAGAAACTGGCTCCGGGTCAGAGAGGAAATAAGCAGCCCCATGCCCAGAGTCGCCAGCAGATACAGCATGGAACTGACCAGCAGCAGATGGAACGAACCTTCAAAGGGCAGTTTGAACAGAAAACGTGCGGCCAGCAGGCAAAGACCCAGGCCGGTCATACCGATGCAGAAGTAGGGGATGATCTTGGCCAGCAAAACTTCCAGGGGGCGTACGGGAGTGGCGAACAGGGCTTCCAGCGTGCCACGCTCCCACTCGCGCGCCATGACCAGAGAGGTGAGAAAAGCCCCCACGATGGTGATGATGATCACGATCAGGCCCGGCACAAGGTACCATGTGCTGGAGTTGGCCGCGTTGAACCAGATGCGCTGTTCCACATATATTGAGCCGGGGGCGCTTTCCCCAGCCGGATTCTCCCCGCGATCCTCAAGCTTTGCGGCCCATTCACCCAGGGCCGCCGCCGTGTAGCTTTGGGCCAGGCTGGCGCTGGTGGAGTCGATGCCGTGCAGGACAAGCTGTACAGGTGCGCTCCCTGCGGCAAGGTTTGCGCTGAAATCATTGCGTATACGCAGAATGGCGTCCACTTCCCGCCTGCGCATGAGTTCCTCCGCCTCGCGCATGGAATTCACCCGGCGAGGGGAAAAGTAGCTTGTGCCCTGAAATCCGGCCAGAGCGTCGCGGGCCGGCGGGGAGGAATCTTCCATGACAATGGCTATGGGAACCTTTTTCAGGTCGAGAGAAATGCCGTATCCGAAGATGAAAATAAGCACGGCGGGCAGGAGCAGGCCGATGAGCAGGCTGCTCCCGTCTCGCAGAATCTGCCGTACTTCCTTGCGGACGAGGGTGCGAACCCGGGCGGGAGAGATCATGCCGTGCCCCCGGCTCTGGCGGTTTTGACGATGCGGATGAACGCCTCTTCCATGTTTTTTGCCCCGCCTGCGCGGGCCCGCACTTCGTCGGGCGAGCCGAGTTCCAGCACGCGGCCCGCATCCTGGATAAGAATACGGTCGCAATATTCGGCTTCTTCCATAAAGTGGGTGGTGATCACCACGGTAGTGCCCTGCGCGGCAAGCCCGGTGATGCGCCGCCAGAAGGCGCGGCGGGCAGGGACGTCAATGCCGCTGGTCGGCTCGTCCAGAAACAGAATGCCGGGCCGGTGCAACAGGGCGCAGGCCATGGACAGGCGCTGCTTGTAACCGCCGGGCAGTTCTCCCGCTGTGGCGCGCTCCCTGTCTTCCAGTCCGAATTCATGCAGCAGATCTGCAATGCGTCCGCGCAGAGTCACTCCGCGCAGGCCATATACCCCGCCGAAAAATTCCAGGTTCTGCCGCACGCTGAGACTGCCGTACAGGGAAAATTTCTGCGCCACATAGCCGAGGTGTTCACGCGCCTTGGCCCTTGCCGTGCGCAGATCCACTCCTGCCACTCGCAGCATGCCGCCGCTTGCGGGAAGCAGGCCGCACAACATGCGGAAGGTAGTCGTCTTGCCCGCGCCGTTGGGGCCGAGCAGGCCGAACAGCTCGCCCCGGCCCACGCTGAAACTGGTGTTGTCCACGGCCACAAAATCTCCAAAGCGGCGCACCAGATCGCGTACCTGTATCACCTCTTCCCGCCCTGCCTTTTGAAAGTTCCCGCCGGACGGGGGAGGCGGAACGGCGCTTTCCGTTTCCGGGGCATCAATATACCGCGTTTTATCGAGTTTTTCTCGCTGTTCCCGCAGGATGGCCATGAATCCATCCTCCAGTCCTGCGGGCGTGGGAACAGCGTCAAGCCCGCCGCAGCGCCGGGCTTCTTCCAGCGCCTCTGTTTCTGTATCCTTGCCCGCTTCGGAATCAGCGGCGTGTAACATGAAACGCACCGTGCCGCCTTCCGGCACGGCATCCGCCACCCGGCGGGAATCGTCGGAAAGTCTGGCCTGTACAATTCTGGCGGGCAATCCGGGGGTGGGGCGCGTGCGGTAACAGCGCCCCGCCGCACGGGCGCGCAGTTCCGCGGGCGTGCCGTGAGCCAGAACGTCGCCGTCACTCAGCACATAGACAAAATCACAGCGCTCGGCCTCATCCATATAGGAGGTGCTGACCATCACGCTGAGGTGTTCCTCGCGCACGAGCCTGAGCAGCACTTCCCATAATTCCTGGCGAGAAAGCGGGTCCACTCCCACAGAAGGCTCGTCCAGAAGCAGCAGTTGCGGAGATCGGGCCAATGCGCAGGCCAGGCCCAGTTTTTGCTTCATGCCCCCGGAAAGCCTGCCCGCAGGGCGTTCCTCAAAGTCGGCCAGATCGGTCATGGCCAGCAGACGGGGCAGGCGTTCGGCTTGTTCTTCACGCGGGACGCCGTACAGATTGGAATAAAGTTCCAGGTTTTCGCGCACGGTCAAATCCTCATACAGGCCGAAACGCTGCGGCATATAGCCGATGTTGGCCTGCACCTGTTCCGGTTCCCGCGCGACATTCACCCCCAGAACTTCCAGGGAACCGCCGTCAGGAGTGATAAAACCGCAGACCGCGCGCATAAGCGTGGTTTTGCCCGCCCCATCCGGCCCCACCAGCGCGACCAGCGCCCCCGCGGGCACGGTCAGGTCTATGCCGTTCAGCGCTGTGACGATCCGGCGGGAATGCCGGACGGCAAAAGTCTTGCGCAGATCACGAGCTTCCACGCGGGCCCTGGCGGTCATGAATGCTGCTCCGCGCCGCCGGGCAGCAAGCGCACGGTTACAGGCATGCCCAGCCGCAAGGTGTTATCGGGATCTTCCACAACAATGCGGACTTCATACACCAGTGCGGTGCGCAGTTCTTCCGTCTGCACGGATTTGGGCGTGAATTCCGCCACAGAGGAAATGTAGCCTACCCTGCCGGGGACCGGGTGATCCGGGAAGCTGTCGCTGAGCACCTCGGCCCTGTCTCCCGGCCGAATCCGGCCGAGGCGGGGTTCCGGAACATAGGCGCGTATCCATTTGGGGTGAGCGACAAGCAGCTGGAAGGCCGGACGCTGGGCCGAGGCCATATCGCCCGGCTCAAGCAGGCGGGAGCGCACCAGCGCGTCACGCGGGGCCTTGAGTTCGCTTTGCTCAATATCGCGGCGGATACTTGCCAGGGAGGCTCTGGCCGCTTCGGCTTCAGCTTCAGCCTGGGCGATGTCTTCGGCGCGAGGGCCGATTTCAAGCAGCTCCAGCGATTTTTTCGCTTCTTCCAGACTCGCGGCCGCCATATCCCGTGCGGAGCGGGAACTTTCCCGATCCTGCTGGCTCACGGCGCGTTCTTTTCCGGCCAGCGTTTCCATGCGGCGGTATTGGCGTTCAGCAAAGTCGGCCTGTGCGCGGGCGGATTCCACCCGAGCCCGTGCCTGAGCGAGTTCTTCAGGCCGCGCCCCGTTTTTCAGCCGCAATACAACTTGTTCCAGTGCGGCCAGCCGGGCGGCGGCCTGCTGCTCGTTCAGCTCCAGCGCGCTTTTATCCTGCCGGGCGAGCACCTGCCCTTCATGAACGTGCTCCCCTTCTTCAGACAGCATCTCCGCGATGCGTCCACCTTTTTCAAAGGCAAGGTTGATCCGGCGCAATTCGACATTACCGTAAATAGTGAAGTCGTCAGCAGGGCGAGCGGGCAGGGCGAGCATGATCAGCCCACCCAGCGCGACGGCCGCGCCCGGCAGCAGGAGCAGTTTAATGGGGCGTCGCACATTTCCTCCGGAAGAGAGCATGCCCGCAAAGCGGGGCAAGGGGTCTCCGTCTTTGTTAATCACTAGAGCGTTTTGCGATTGAAAGTGTCTACCAGCCAGGAGCCTATGTTCTGGCGCGCAGGTTTCACGCCTGAAG
>CAJTSU010000147.1 GCA_910579055.1 uncultured Mailhella sp.
TCGTCGCCTGACGACTGCCGCTGGCCCGTGTGGAACACGGGCGGCCTTTGCGGCAATGAATATTGCCGCCTGTGCCGGAGCAAAACCATAGGTTCAGCGCAGCGCTAGCAACACGGCACTATGAAAGAGCTGAAAAATATAAAATAAATACAAGAATAATAATATGTTATAATAAAAAGAGGGTGTTTAAACGGTTCTTGGGCCGGCACAGAATATCGCAACATGCGGCGCATTCAGTGCATTTCATTCCATCCGGCCCAAAACCCCAAAAGGAGTCTGATATGGACACGTTCGGCACCCGTTATCCCACACTGGCGTTTATTTCCGGGGGAGTTGGCGAAGCTGAGGACGGCATCCCTCCCCAGCCTTTTGAAACCTTCTGCTATGACTCCGCCCTCCTGCAGGCGAAAATCGAAAATTTTAACGTCATTCCCTACACTTCCGTACTCCCCAAGGAACTTTACGGCAACATCGTGCCCGTGGACAAAGTGGTGGACAAATTTCATCACGGGGCTGTTCTGGAAGTAATCATGGCCGCAAACGGCGCGCGCATTGAAGAGCACCGCGCCATTGCCACCGGTATCGGCATCTGCTGGGGCAAGGATAAGAAGGGCCAGCTCATCGGCGGATGGGCGGCAGAATATGTGGAATATTTTCCCACCTGGATCGATGATGACATCGCCAAGGCGCACGCGGAGATGTGGCTCAACAAGTCTCTGAACCACGAGCTGAACCTGCGCGGCGTGAAAAAACACAGCGAATTCCAGTTCTGGCACAACTATCTCAATATCACCAAGCCCTATGGCTATTGTCTGACCGTCATGGGGTTCCTGAACTTCAAGATGGCCGCTCCGGTCAAGTTGTAAGATTCACAGCGCCCGGTTCCGATCCGGTGTTCCGGGCATTCCTCTTGTTCAGCGCGCCGTCCGGTTCTTTGGGGGCGGACGGCCGCATGACCGCGCGGCAATCCTCCGCGCCGGGAGAAATATATGGCGCAAGACAACGCAAAAAAACTGGGCGTTGTAGCCCTCGCCAGCGTGGTAGTCAGTTCCATGATCGGCGGCGGTATTTACAGCCTGCCTCAGAACATGGCGGCTTCCGCCTCTGTGGGAGCGGTCATCATCGCATGGGTCGTCACCGGCCTCGGCATGTTCTTTCTGGCGAACACCTTCCGCATCCTTTCCGACGCGCGCCCCGACCTCACCGCGGGCATCTATATGTACGGGAAAGTAGGCTTCGGTTCCTTCGCCGGTTTTCTTATCGCCTGGTCCTACTGGCTCTGCCAGATCTTCGGCAATGTGGGGTATGCCGTCATTGCCATGGACGCCCTCAACTACTTCTTCCCGCCCTATTTCGCGGGCGGCAACACCATATGGTCCATTATCGGCGGCTCCGTGCTGATTTGGACATTCAACTTCATCGTACTGCGCGGTACCAAACAGGCAGCCGCCCTCAACATCATCGGCACGGTGGGCAAACTGGTGCCGCTTTTCGTGTTTATCGTCGTCATGATTTTTGTCTTCCATCTTGACCGTTTCGATTTCGACTTTTTCGGCAAAATGGCTCTGAATGGCGAACATAGCCTGGGCGATCTGGGCGCACAGGTCAAAAGTACCATGCTGGTCACATTATGGGCCTTTATCGGCATCGAAGGCGCCGTAGTGCTCTCCGCCCGTGCCCGGGCGCCTAAGGACGTAGGAAGGGCCACAGTCATGGGCTTCCTCGGCTGCCTGATCATCTATGCGCTGCTCTCCATCCTGCCTTTCGGCTTCATGACCCAGGCTGAACTCGCGGGTGTGGCCACACCGTCCACGGCCGGTATTCTGGAACGGGCCGTAGGCCACTGGGGCGCATGGCTCATGAACATTGGTCTGCTCGTCGCGGTACTGGCCAGCTGGCTGGCCTGGACTCTGATTACGGCAGAAATGCCCTTTGCCGCGGGGCAGAACGGCACCTTCCCCAAGCTGTTCGCCAGGGCAAACGCCGCCGGTTCCCCTTCCGTTTCGCTCTGGGTGACCAGCATACTCATGCAGCTTGCCATGATTCTGGTCTATTTCGCTCATGACGCCTGGAACATGATGCTGAGCATCACCGGCGTCATGGTATTGCCCGCTTATCTTGTTTCCACGCTGTACCTGTGGAAATTGTGCGAAGACGGCGAATACCCGACCAATATTCCTACTCACCGCTCCGTTGCCCTGGCCTGTGGTTTGCTGGGCACCATATACGCGCTGTGGCTCATCTACGCCGCCGGTCTGCACTATCTGCTCATGGCCACGATTCTGGTGGCGGCGGGCGTTCCCCTGTTCATCTGGAGCCGTAAACAGTCGCATGACAACAAGCCGGTTTTTCTCAATTATGAAAAGGCAATCCTGGTCATCCTGCTGCTGGCCGCCCTGTTTGCCATCTTCATGTTCGCCCGGGGTCATATTCATCTGTAACCGGAGCGCATAATTCCTGTATTGAAGGCGGACAAAGGCATTTTTTCAACCTTTGTCCGCCTCCGTTACTTGACAGAAGATAAGCAGTTCGCCTACAGTGCCTTTCGCCGTGACGCATTGCGTCCTGGGCAGACCCGTGGGGATGTAGCTCAGCTGGGAGAGCATTGCCTTCGCAAGGCAGGGGTCGAGAGTTCAAATCTCTTCATCTCCACCACAAGAATTTCAAGGGCTTGCGAAATGCCGTTTCGTATGCCCTTTTTTCTGCTCCGTATCCCGTGCATCCGAATGAAGCTCATCTCTTGGGCAACTTGTATGAATCGCAAGGCGCTTGCGGCTTGTGCCTTCTGCAACAGAATAGCGCGTGCGCCCACAGAGGCGCTCAATCACAGAACGCCCCGGAAATGAGCTCCAGTCTGCCCCGGCCAATCCTGATCAGGCCGCGTTTTTCAAGTCTTTTGAGTGCACGATTAACCGTGACAGGGTGCAATCCCACATGTTCGGCCAACATTGTCTGATTTAACTTCAGCACGGGTTTCGACGTTGCGCAGGAAAAAGAAAGATCACGCAGTACAGCAAGAATTCTCTCGTCAGTCGGGCTATACAGGGAATCAACGCATTCTCCGCCGCAGAAGAGCGCCTTGCTGGCCAGGGAAGAAAGCAACGCCCAGCGAAACGAAAAGTTTTCATCCACAAGGAGCCTGACATTCTCGCGCGAGAAAAAAGCCGTCCTGCATGGCGCTACGGCCACAGCCGTCATGACACGGGCTTCATGCTGGAAAAACAATGCCTCGAAAAAGAAATGGTTCTCACTGACCAGGTGCAAAACCTTGCGTTCCCCGCCTGTCAACAGACGGACAAGTTTCACCTGCCCCTCCAGTACATACCATATGCCGGGAGGCTGTAATGCATGTTCGCATATGCTCTGGCCGTTTTTCCAGGTTTCAAGCCGGGCATGACGCAAGCACGTTTCATCAAGAAGTATGGAAAAAGAGGACGGTGCCGATGATGACAGCAACCTGTTTTTCACAAAATCCTCCTGTTTTTCGGAAGTTCCGAAATTCGCGCGCTATGCGCTTCGGCTGTTCCCCCTTCCGTCGCGGCAGTCCGGCCGCGGGGGAAGGGGGAACGTATCACGCCGGGAGTTTTTTCATTCAGGCGGGCATGGGGAACACCAAAGCCCCGAGTGTCACACCTGTCAGCATGGCAATGAGTGAGGCAAGTATCAGCATAGGCAGAGAGAACCTGAGGAAATCCCGCGCGGAAACATATCCTTCCGCTTCCATGAGGGTTGCGGCCGTGGGAGGAGAGGAAAAGGGGAACATGATGCCCACATTTGCCACCATGCCCACGGTCAGACAGGTGACGACAGGGTTCAGTCCATACCGTTGCGCCAGGGCCGCAGTAACCGGCAGCAGGAGGCTGATGACGGCAACATTTGAAAAACACTGGGAAACCAGGCCGGAAACCGTCATGAGAATCAACCAGATCATGGTGGGAGACATGCCTTCCAGCATGCCCCCGATTAGTCCGGCCAGCCATTTGTCCACGCTGCCGTCAATGAGCATCTGACCGAACGCCAGCGCCCCCGTGACGAAAATAATGATATCCCAATTAATGGCGCTGAGCCCCTGTTTCCAGTTCATGGCGAAGGTTATGTTTCCCGTTGCGTCGTTTTTTTTCAACGGAATAAAGAACAGAGACATCCCCGCGAGTACCGCCACAAAAGGAGCCCCCAGCAATCCGGCCAATTCCGGCAATCCCAGTGCCCGCGCGGCGGGTGGCCCGAAGCTCCACAGCAGCAGGGCCAGCAACATGACCGCCATGGCGATATGTTCATGACGCGTAACCGGGCCAAGTGCCCGCATGCGTTCCATAACGGAATCCAGCGGCACGCAGGTATTTCCGTCATCCCTGGGAGAAAACGCGCAACCATGCCGGATAAAGAAAAACCAGCACAAAAAGACCATGACCACAAGCCACCCGATGGACATGGGCAGACCCAGCGCAGTCCATTCCCAGAACTGGATCTGGTATCCCAGTGAAGAGGAAATGACGCCCACGACCACAAGATTGGGTGCCCCGCCGATGGGGGTACCCGCCCCGCCGAGCGCGGACGCCACACCGGAAGAAAGACACAAGGCGCGGAACAGGGGCTGCCCCTGTTCGACTTTCATCCCTTTGGCCATGGCCACAGCAATGGAAACAAAGAGCATAGCCACCGGGATATTGGGCACAAGAGCGGAAAGCAGACCCGCAGCAATACCGAACACCGCCAGCAGCCGCATGGGCCGCCCGTCCACCCAGGGCATGGTCACAGCCCAATAGGCGTAACGGGCAATCAAGTTGCTTTCTTTCCATACCCCAAGCAACAGCATGGCTCCAAGAAGTAATATGATGGAAGGATTACCGAAAAATGCAAACCCTTTAACAAGAGGCAAAACCCCCATCATGGCATAGAGCAGTAATCCGAACAGGGAAGTCAGGGCAATGGGAAAGGCGTCTGTCATCCACCACAGGATAATCCATATTGCCGCTGCCACGCATTTCACGCCCCGCGGGTCGAGTCCCTCCGGAGAGGGAAGCGCAAACACGAGCGCGCAGGCCAGGGGACCGGAGAAGATACGAAGAATATGCCTCCGGACGGAGGAGGTCGGAGTAACGTTGCTCATAAAAATTCTCCGAAAACAAGAAAAATGGTTTGCTGTCACAGATCAGCCGGGTACGCGAATACATGCCCCGCGCACCCGGGACAGCCCTACACCCTTCCCTGCGGCATGGCGGGATCCAGCCAGCGTTCCCTCAGTGCTGTAACCGGCCGGCCGTCCTTATTCAGCCAGACATTGAGAAACTTGTCGTTCCAGAGCGGATTGGTAAAGGTGAAGTCGGCCCGAATGTGCATACCGCGGGTTTCTGTGCGGGCGCGGGCGGCGATAATGAGCGCCTCTCCCACATCCATGAGATCCAGGGTTTCAAGGGCCCGCCCCAAGGTATGTGAACAATCTGCCCCCAGGCAGGAGCGGGCAGTACGACGCAGATCCCGGACATATTTCAGCCCGGCGCGGAGCAGCGTTTCCGATCTCATATTATACGGCCCCGCAGGCGCGTAATCAGACATCAGCTGCTGGAGGGCAAGATTGGCTTCTTTCCAGGGCACTCCATGCCTGCGTGCCATCATTTCCCCACACAGATCCAGCCGCTCGTTCACCATGGGATGAGCTTCCAGCTCTTCCAGCGAAACAGCCGCGAATTCTCCCGATGCAACGTGTTCGGCGGCATTTTCCCCCGCGATCATGCCATACACTGCGGCCACGCCGATACCGCTGCGCACGTTGCCCACGGTGTCTCCCGCCGCGTACAGGCCGGGAATATTGGTGCAGCCCTCTGCATTGATTTCAAGCCCGCGCCCGCACACAAATGCCTCATACTGCATGAACTCGAAAGCATGGCGGGAAAAATCAAGATTATTGTCCTTCATGTAGTTGAGAATGCAGGTCAGCCCTTCACTCACAAAGCCTTTACGCTGCTTTTCCAGTTCTTCAGAACCGGCATCCGAGGTGTCAATATAGGCAGGCCCCGTTCCGTTGCGCATCACATCCGCAAATACCGTATTCCATACATCGCTGGTGATATCGCCGTATTCACAGTTGGACTTGGTGACAAAGGGGCCTATGGGGCGGCCATCGGGATAGCGCAGTACTCCGATCCAGCTTCCTTTGCCGCAACGGGCGAAATAACGCGGCCCGGCCCAGCGCACGGGTAACTCCATGTTGACGTAGCGCGCCCCGATACGCCAGGCCTGAGCCATAGCCCCCGCATTGCATCCAGGATAGGCCGTATTGAACATCCACCCCGGCGAGGGTTGATTATTATACAGGCGGGTGGCTCCGCAGCCTGTGGCCATAATCACGGTTTTTGCCCGGATCAGCATGAAAGAAGGCTCCTCCCGCGAGGAATCCAGCGCGAGGACACCGACAACCCGGCCATCCCTGACCAGAATATCTGTGGAAGACAGGTCATTGAATACAGTCACGCCGCGTTTTCTTGTTTCACGGGACAGAACAGCCTTCTGATTTGAGCCGTCATACTTCAGGAAAATACGGGGCCGTCCGGGAAATGCATGCCCGGCGAACACGTATTCTCCCGAAGGACGCATGCACACCCCCCATTCCTCCCACTTGCGCACAACTTCAAAACTGCGTTCGAAAAAGCGCCTGGCCACTACGGTATCTTGCCCGCTGCCGGTGTGAGAGGCCAGGTGCTCGGCCATGACCTTGCGCAGGCCAGCCTCTCCTTCGCCGTGCACTTCCGGAATATAGCAGCGGAAGTGATCATTGCCGCTCCCTCCCGCTCCGCTCCGCACAATATTGGCCTTCTCTATCACGGTGACACGTTCAAGCCCCTTGTCGCGGGCGCTTATGGCGGCCATGAGTCCGGCGATTCCCCCGCCGATGATCAGTACATCCGTTTCATGTCTGCGGGAAATCTCAAGCATGACAGCCCCCTTTGGAATGTTCCGTTGTGTGAAGGTCGGCAGCTTCAACATAGGGCATCATCAGAGGCAGAGCCAACCTCACCTTGATTGCCCCGTATTTGCAATCCATTTCACAAGCCAAACAATGCCAACACTCTTCACCATAACGCACATCGGGCGCTTTTTGCCCTTGTGCCCGCGCGAATACCCGCATGGGACAAATTGAAGCGCACACTCCACAGCCTGTACATTTTTCCTGATCAATGATGGGAGGCATACCGAACTCTCCTTGCAGGGGCTACATATTCCCGGGAATTGACACAGACCTGGTCAAAATTCGCTCTGGAGCAGAATAGTGTTGAAACTATCCGTGACCGCCGGACGCTCGCGAGGAGCGGAGGAAAGGTCACGGAGCGGAGTCGAGTGAAGCGCAGCTTCACGAGGCGCAAGCGAGCTGGCCGTGGATACATGGTGCCTTATCTCTGCTGTCGCCATTCGTAAGGCTCCTTCGTCGCCTAGCGACTGCCGCTGGCCCGTGTGGACACGGCCTGCTTTGCGGTAACGAAGGTTGCCGCCCATTACCGGGGCAAAGCCACATGTCACGCACAGCGCCGTCTATGCTACTACAGAGCGCCAGAATTCAACCTGCCGCATTCCCTTTATTCCAGCTTTATACCGTTTCCCTTTTTTCTTCCTTAGCGAGTGCTAAACAAGGCTCTTTTTTTGATCAGGTTCCTTTGCCGTGCGCCTCGTCAGGCTTGACAAGCTGTTGCCCCGGCGCGAAGTTCAGAGCGTACCGATGTTCACCCGGTACGCTGCAACGTATGACAAACGCCGGGATGGAGAGCATGCGGGCGGCGGTAAAATCACGGCGGCTGTTTTGGGAAGTTTCATGCTGATCGAGCCGGCAGGCAGTGTGGTGAGCATGACGTTCCATCAGCTCGCCGTCATCTCCGCCGATGCTTCCGTAAAAAACGTATATTTTCTTCTCGACAAAGCTGTGCCTTCTCTGCGCTCAAAAGGCTTCCACCCCAGGCATTCTCCCCTTTGAACCACGGTGAGGGGTATTCCGAACCCGTCAGAGCAGATATTGAAAAAAATCATCAGAACTTCTAAAGAAATAGAAAAAGTTGTCGATACAATAGTCTAGGGAGAGCATAAGTGTGAGTATTCCGTCGTTTTACTTCCGCAATATGTTGCTCCAGTATGACAGACAGTTGGTTACGGCCAGACGTCTGGCTCGTTTGAAGGCAGAATTGCGCGATCAGATGCCGGTTTCCATTTCTGCCGAAACAAAGCGCCGGGCAATGGTGGAACATGTGGCCAGAGAGCTTCTGGACAACCTTCTGTTCACCGGCAGCGACAACCCCGTAGTGCGGGAAGTGCGGCAGGAACTGAACCGTACGCTGCACGGCGAATATAGTTTTCGATATCCGCCCGGCGAGGTGGATGTGCGCATCTTCCGGGAAGAACCGGAAGGATCGCGTGAGTTAACAAGCGAGGAGCGCAAGAATATCCTCGCGGCACTGTGGGAAATTACCTTGTCCAAGGTGGATGCCACAATGCTTTAATCCGGTCTCTGCTGGAGGCTTTATGGAAATCAACAAGACTACTACCAGCCAGATGGAGATGTACAGCCGCTTCCGCGTCGACCAGCCCTCTACCCGCACGGCAACGCCTCATTCCGCCCAAACCCCAAACGCAGATGCGTCCAGGATGGACACGGTTTCCGTTTCCGAGGAGGCCATGCTGCGCACGGAAGCATACCGCGCCGCCATGAACGGCCCGGACGTTCGTCAGGACAAGGTTGACGCCCTTAAGGATCGCATTTCAAACGGCACCTATCAAATCAACTCAAGGCAAATCGCCGCAGGCATGCTCGGTATGGAAAAGGCCCTGCTGACGCGCTGAGCAGCGGATATACCCGCTTAAGGAAAGCCGGGGGCCGAAGCATATGCTTCGGCCCCCGGCTTTCCTTAAG
>CAJTSU010000148.1 GCA_910579055.1 uncultured Mailhella sp.
TCCATGTAAATGGAAGACTGGAAGACATTAAAACATTATTTAGTTAACACTCTCTAAATTTTAAGCAATCGTTTAAGATAGGGCATTGACATGGAAGCCTGATACACTTTTCCTCCAAGGCTTGATCAACACCACGCCCTTTATCGCACAAAAAAAGAAAGTATTGCCAGCGCAAAGCAGGCCAGGAGCAGCGCATAACGGTGCCAAAAATCACGCATGCTTTCCTCGCCTCCTGAATACATGCCGCGCGATAAACGCCCCGCCCCCCGTCACAAGGCAAGGCAGCCAAACCCAGTGCAATTCCGAAAGCATGACTTGTACTCCACGCCAGGTAAAAAAGACGTGAAGATCAAGAGGCGACACCTCGATAGGTCGCCAGTCAAAAAAATGTCTGCCCTCATCGAAAGGCCAGAACACCGCAACCCCCAATCCGCCATTGGTCATGGCGTCGAGGAAAATATGACCGGCGACGGCAAAAATCCCCACACAAAAGGCCGCAACTCTTCCGGCGTGCAGCAACGGTGCGCTCAGCACGCCCACGATCCCCATAATCACGGCAAATGCCAGGGAATGAAAAAAGCCCCGATGCCCCAGAACATCACCATAAGAGATCCCCATCCTGAAACCCAGAACATCAATATCCGGCAGCATGGAGCAAATCGTGCCGAACATGATTAAAGGGAACGGGAATTTCCGCACACCCACCACCAAAACAGCGGCAAGTACAGGAGCCGGATGGGAGAAAATGGTGGGCATGTGACAGCCTCCGACAGGTACGCACAGTATTTAATACACAACCAGCTCCCTCCGCCAGCCGGTTCCGCAGCCAGCAGAGAGGAGTCGTATGCATTCCCTCTTTCTAAAGAGGGTTCAACCCATAATAAAGGAAACTTTGATAAATCAGGCGAAAAATTGTACTCTGCTACACCAGAATACAAAGCGCCCCGTCGGTATTCGACGGGGCGCAATTCCAAACATCAGAAAGGTATGTCGTCCATATTGCCGGCTTCCGAGGGAAAGGCCGGGCCAAGATCCTCATCCATGTCCGGTTGCTGACGTGCAGGAGCGCGGCGCTGCTGTCCGGCTCCTCCCCTGTTGCCCCCGGCGGGAACGGCACGGCGGGGCGCACCGTCCCCCATCCCCATGTCATCCATGCCTCCACGCTCACCCTTACGATCCAGAAACTGAACCCGATCTGCCTTGATCTCTGTTGAATAACGATCCTGTCCGTTCTGATCCTGCCATTTACGGGTTTGAAGCTTCCCCTCGACATAGACCAGACTACCTTTGCTCAGGTATTGGGCACAGGTTTCGGCTGCACGCTGAAACACCACGACACGATGCCATTCCGTGCGCTCCGTTCGGTTGCCTTCACGATCGGTAAAGGACTCATCGGTTGCGATGCTCAGAGTAGTGACCGGGGAACCACTTTGGGTATAACGAACTTCAGGATCCCGGCCAAGACGGCCGATAATCATAACTTTATTAAGCATGGAAACTCCCTTTAAATAATATCCTGTGAAAAATAAAGAGACAGGCCGCAAACGTCCATTTGGCAAGCTCATTCAGACTAGTTACAAGAGCCGCGGCTTATTCCTTATCTTCCGGCATAAGTTTTTCCAAAGCAGTCAGTGCTTCTTCCAGAGCATCACTGTAACGGTTGGCCTCTTCAGGTTTCCAATCCGCAAGGGCCTGTTCAAGTCCTGTTCTGTTTTTTTCCACAGCCTGCACGGCATCGGCGATTCGTGTTTTCAGTTCCTCCGGCCAACCGCCGAAACGGACGACATCGGGCAAAGCCGCAGCGAGTTCCATTACTCCACGCTTTCCCCCTGCCGGAGCCCATTTGTCCAACTCCGGCCATACAGCAGAACAAAGCCGGGGCCAGGTACGAGGTACGTCATCCTCATTGTAGGTCCACGCACTTACGCGAATCTGTAAAATCTTGCCCATACACATCCTTGCGAATTTGCTGCTTCTTTCTTTTCCCGTCCGTCCGGCATGTGTTCTCTGCGCTATTCCGCTTCGATCCAGTCCATTTGAACGCGCGCAATAACGTCTTCGATCTGGGGAATCTGCCCCGGAGGGCAGACGCCGATCAGGGGGCCACCTGCGTCCACATTTTCATTCTGGGTAAAATATACTTCATAGATCACGCCTTCAGCTCCATGATAAATCAATGGAACTTCACGTTTCATGCGCGACACGATGAACAGTTCCATACCATCCTGTACCGTTACGGAACGGGAGCCGGAAATTTTCACCTTCTTGTCCACATCGGGCACAAAATAGTATTTGGCGCGCTCCGGCGCACAGAACAATTGCAGGCTCTTGCGCAGAATGATGCGCACGACCTCATCGCGGGAAAGATAATGACGCAGTACGCCGATTTCCGTCCCAGTTTCGACAAAGCAACCTTCCAGATCCAGATTCAGAGACTGGATCACGCCCTTGTCGATTGCGGCCACAGGCTTGGGATTACGCTCCCGCGTAATGGTGGCGATGCGCGTACCCGGCACTTCCTTCCATTCCCCGCAGGGGCCCATCACTTTGTCCCCTTCTCTGACCCCGGAAAAGCTTATTACGCCGGTATGCGGCGCGCGCACGGGCATTTCAGTAAAAGGTTCGGCTTTTATCGATTCCAGCAGACCAGTCACGTCCAGCATGATGCACCTTGCTTATCGGTAATAAAGATTTCTTCCGCCCATGGTGAGCAGGGCCTGCTTCAGGTTGGTACGCACATCGCGTCTATCCCATACTCCCTGGATATGTCCGCGGGCAAGAGCCTGATAACAGTTGTGATAGTCCGGAGGAATATCTCGTCCGGTGGTATTTTTGATTACTCCCGGCCCGGCGAAGCCGATATTCGAGGAACGGATACCAAACTGATAGTGGGCGCAACCCAGGAAGCTGGCTACCGGACCGCCATAGGAATTGGTATCATAAATAACGAGATACAGGCCGCCTGCTTCCACATAGCGTCGTACAGCTACTGTGCAGCGCGGCATCTGGATGACGCCGTGCGTTCCTTCCTGAATACGGATGCCCGCCGTCCCGTGGCAATATACGATGAAGGGGAAGCGTTTGCGCCGGGCTCGCTCGGCCGCGGCCACAAACTTCGCGCCCTCTGCCGCGCCCATGGAGCCACCGCGAAAAGATCCGGCCAGAACCGCGACAACGACTTGAGTCTCTTCCACCTTGGCTTCAAAGGTAATGCAGGCACAGCGCAGGCCGGTCTGCTCCCGAGCTTTGGCCAACCGGTCATCCATGCCGGGAAAGTTCAGCGGGTTGCCCGCCTGAACTTCCTCATTAAATTCAAACAGAGAACCTTCATCAAAACAGTTGAACATCAACCATTGGTATTCCATGGGAAAATGATGTCCGCAGGTCGTGCACACTCCGGCGAATTCATTGTAGAGATCCGGCCCCCACAAATCCATGCAGCCATGCAGGGCGCTGTTTGGGCACGTCACGGCACGATCCTCCCGCGCCTTGAGGCTGACCCAGGCCCAGTCGCCACGCTCCTGCGTGCGATCCCATTCGGAAAGCGCCGTCAATTCCTCTTCCGTTGCCAACGGCTTGGGCTTACGGTTAAAGGCGTTGCGCATCCTGCGCCAAGGCGCAGTCAAGCGGAATTTCAGCATATCCAGTTCGGCATTCGCCTCTTCCAGGGCATTGGATACACTGCGTCGCTTGCTCAGATAGAGATCATGCTTGAGCTTGTTATACATCTCACTGCACTTGGCTGACCATTCATCTGTCACTCGCTTCCACCAGGAGCGTCCACTGAAATAGGTACCTTCCGACAGCTTGAGAAAATGCTTCTGACGCTTTTCAACCAGGCGGCGCCGGGCTTTTTTGGACAAATTCCAACGCACATACATGTCGTCAAGGTTTATTTCGCGGTCGCGCAATCCACGCAGGGCCATAGCCCGCAAAGAGGCTGATCCGCGCACACTGAGCACTACCTCATCCGTGGCTCGGATGACCTCTTGCCGGATGGAACGGAAAAACTCAAAATGATAAGGCCGCGCGCCCAGCACCGGCTCCTGAATCACGCGATCAATATAGCCGAAGCGCACGTTATCGTCCGCGGTCAAGTGCAGATCCGCCGCGCATCGCTCAATCAGCTCAGCAGAGGAACGCTCGCCACGCTTGAGCCGACCTTCAATGGCCGCCGCCCCCTCAGGCGAAATAACTGAATAGTACCCGTGGGAAAACATCAGGCGCTTGTCGGCCAGGGAAACAGCTTCCGCTCCACCGGATCCTCCCTCGGAAAAAACAGCCACTACAGGCACTTCCAGCCCGGCCATTTCATAAATGTTACGGGCGATCTGCTGGGCAGCTCCGGGATAATCCTCAATCGGGTCGCCACCGGGTGTGAATACATAGGCGTGAATGGGAATACCCTCGGTTTCCGCCACCTGCATGTAATGCTGCGCCTTGGCGTTGCCCCAGGGCTTGGCGGAACCACCGTTGCGGAATTCCTCTCCGTGCCCCTTTTCGTGACCAATGACCATGACAGACTGGTTGTACACCTTCTTGCCCCGCCGCCTCGTGATATACGCGCGCGCAATGAGCATGGCCGGGTCATTGGTGTGCTCGTCCTGCCCCCCTATTTCCGTGTAGTTGTCGTAGACGTTTTCCAGAATATCGCGCAGGCAGACACGTTGCGGGTGCCTCACGATACGCACCTTGTCCATCGGAGTCAGCTTGTCTTCCAGCTTGCATTCAATGAAAAAGAAAAGATTTTCCAGCGATTCAATGCCTTCACGCGGATCCTTGATGGTTCCTCGTGCAATGCCGTGCCTCAGTTCATCCAACTGCAAGCCGAGTAGGGACAAATCTTCCAGATGCTTGTCGGGAAATATGTCACGCATGTAGTTGAGGCGCTCGGAAAGTTGCTGGAGCTGCTTGTCCCATTCCATAATTCTATCCTGCGGGAAAGCCGGATGCCACCGGGCATTCCTAAATGTTAGAAGCGCAGCATGCGCGCCGTGTTCTGCTTGAGGAATTCCACATCAGACTTCAGGCTTTCGCTTTTGCCGTTGCGTCCTTCAAGCACCAGGTGTTCAAGGAAGTCCATGCCGCGTTCTTTGACCTCACCCAAATCCTTTCCCCAGATAATCGCAAGCGCGAGGTTCGGGTCGAATTCAGTGGGAATGGCATACGGAGCTTCGGGCGACAAAGGCGGCAGATGGGTATGCATGGAAAGCCACGGATGCTCTTTCCAGGAAAACCTTTCAATATTCCCCACCCAGGGTGTGAAATTGGCGGCGGGATCTTCCGCAATGATGCGGTATTCCACACCGACCCCCTCAAAGATGATATTTTCCTGTGTATAACCGAGCGGTTCCCCCAGGCCCACACGGAGCTGCTCGGCAATGAGATCCACTTTTTCTCCATTCACACGGGCAATAGAGGCGGAAACCCCGTTTTCTACCTGAATGCGGGTATTTACTTCCATCAGATAAGGGTGTCCGTCCCGAGTGACGATCCATTCCCAGGTGCCCACATTGTCGTAGCCCACCTTTCGTGCCATGGTCAGGGCATGCCCGGTAATATCTTCCAGCACCTTGGCTGCATCAAATTCATAATGAACGGAAGAGGGATCAAACCCGGGCGCAACTTCCACACGCTTCTGAAGGCCCGTGGACTGGATAGAACAGTTTCGGGTGCCGAAATGAACCGGATTCTTTCCGCTGCGATCCGACACTATTTGGACTTCAAGATGGTTGAAGTCCATGACGCGCTGCTCAATGAGCACGCCCTCATCCTTGAACTGACGCATGGCATAATTGCGGATACGACGGTACACGGAACGGAAAAGATCGATATCCCGCACTTCCTCAATGCCCATACCGCCGCCGCCGGCAGATGCCTTGACCAGCACCAGAGGTCTGGTCATCCCCTGCTGAAGCTGAAAATCAAACAGACTGCGGGCCACGTTTTCCGCTTCCAACTCATCATAAATCGGACGATCGGAACCGGGCACCGTGGGAACGCCAAGGCTGCGCGCCAGACGTTTGGTATTAATTTTATCACCCAGTTCACGAATGACGCGCCAAGACGGCCCGATGAAAATCAACGGACGCTGCCGCTCGGTCACACGACGAGCAAAACGAAAATCCTCAGCGAAAAAACCATATCCGGGATGAACAGCCGTAGCTCCGGCCTCATCGGCTACGCTGAGCAATTCATTGGCATCGTGATAGGAGGAAATACGGTACAGGCTTTTCACCCCGCCCGTTTCCCGCGCAAGACGCACATGCCCGGAAGACGAATCTTCCGCTGTGTAAACGCTGACGAACTCCAAACCCAGTTTCCGGCAGGCCTGCATAATCCTGACGGCTATCTCGCCACGATTGGCGATAAGAACCTTGTGGTTATTTTCCACGAGCATCCCTTCTTGGTGGTTTCCCGCCCGCGCATTCCACGGAACGACAGACCATGGAACGCCCTAGAGCTTGATTTTCAAGCAACTTGTATCGGAAGAGCCGTATTCTGCCGAAGCGGCCATTTCCCGCGCGCGACGGGCATCTGCTTCCAACTCATTCTTTTTTGACTGCGCGATGCCCCTTTTTTGCATTTCAAGCACGATTTTGTCCAGCCTCAATTCCTGATTGCGTGAGAGCTCCTCAAAGGCCACCGCGCAACCATTTTTCGAGGAACGCACAACATGCGCCTTGATCGCGCCCACGCAACAGCGCCCAAGCACGAGCACGTCCAGAATAATACTCTGACCCGCAGCAAACATGCCCTCCGGCGCTTTCATGTAGAGGCCGCCCGCACTTATATCGTTCACATCGAAAGAATCAAGCCCCTTATCAGCCCGCTCCGGCCAGGTCAGCCGTACGCTCACCCCTTCGGCCATAATCCTGAACTTGGTTCTATGCTGCGCAGAACTTTCGCCATCCGGCATAGACAAAGATAAATTCGACAACTCTGCAAAATCGTCGGCGTTCATTTAGCCCTCACTTGGCGCTCAAGTGAAAATTCCACCCGCCGGTTTCGAGCTTGGTTTTCCGGCGTATCATTGGGAAACAGAGGATTGAGATCGCCCATCCCCGTAGCGGTCAAGCGCACAATCGGCACCCCCGCGTCCACAAACCAGCGCAGTACGTTCACCGCGCGTAGAGCAGAAAGTTCCCAATTATTTTTGTAACGTTTCCCCGGCGGCACAGGAGAATTGTCAGTATAACCCTTGATGTTAATATTCTGATCCCGTTCAGCCATAAGGAGCTGAAGAAGAGAACGCAACGCAGGCTCTGCCTGAGGAGAAAGCTCTTCCTCACCTTGGCCGAACAGCACGGACGCAGGAACATTCAAGGTGATGATCCCTTCGTCGAAAATAGCGCTGACCTCTCCTTCCAATCCCTTTGTGGTGATGAAACTGCGGATTTCGTTATACGAACGCCGCTGAGCTTCCATCAGTTCCTCACGCACACGCAGAAACTGCTGAATGGACTGTTCCTCCTGTTGAGACTCGTCTTTCGAAGCTTCGTGCGATCCTCCGGAGGTGAGGTCTTCCGTCTGGATACCGCCAAAAGCTTCGCGCATGGAGCCGAATACGCTTTTAAACTTGACGACCTCAATCGTAGACATGGAGCACAGTAAAATAAAAAAAGTCAACAACAAGAGAGAGATATCTGAAAATGTCCCCAGCCAGCTCTCATCAACTTCCTGTTTGCCGTTATCGTCATCATCGTCAATATCGCTCATTTACGCCTCCACTTTTCTGACTTTAGGCGGCAGGAACGAAGCCAGCTTTTCATAGACAAGACGAGGATTATTATTTTCCAAAATAGATTTTGCCCCTTCAAAAATTATTTTAAGATTGAGAATTTCCTGTTCGCTTCGTGACTGCAACTTGGCTGCAAGGGGGTTGAAGATGACATTGGCAAGCAGTGACCCATAAAATGTGGTAATAATGGCCACGGCCATGGCCGGCCCCAAAGTGCTGGGGTCGGAAAGCTGGGTGAGCATCTGCACCAAACCAATCAACGTGCCGATCATCCCGAAAGCCGGCCCTAATCCTCCCATTTTGGTAAGCACAGCAATGCTGATCCCATGGCGTCGCTTCATGGATATGATTTCAAGCGCCATTGTGTCATGGATCAGAGAGGGCTCGGCACTGTCGGCGATAAGCTGGAGAGCTTTTTTCAGAACCATGTTATCCGTCTGGACACGCTCCAGGGCGAGCAGGCCTTCCCGGCGGGAAATTTCCGCCACCTGGATCATCGTGTCCACCACGTCTTCCGGCTTGGTGCGCTTACTGGAAAACGTCTTGGCACTGGCCTTGAACGCCTGGAGGACTTCTTCCAAGGGAAAGCTGATCAGAGTCGCCGCGAAAACGCCGCCAATTACGATCATGGCGCTGGGCAGATCAAGAAAGCCCATCGGGTCCGGCCCCATGGCAATGGAGCCGAAAATCAGCCCGAACCCAACGAGAATACCTATCAGTGTGCCGAAATCCATAATGTTGCTTCACCTTATTTTGTCATGAGTGTATATCATTCGTTGGGGTGGAGTGTACCAACAAGAGCGCCCGATCGCAAGAAGTCGGGGCGAATCTTTTGCAGATTTCCGCGATATTGCACTCAGTTTGCTGTGCTGTCCCTGCTTATCGGCCGTTTCAGCCCAAAGAAAAGGGCAAGGGGGCTCTTCCCTCCCTGTATAAGGGTATTCTTTCCCCGGATCGCTCGCGCCCCCGGCGGTCAAGGGTATGTTCAACACTATTCCGCAACACAACCCCCGGCCACGGAAATCAATTTTTACCCAACACCTCAGAAATATAGGAATTATCGAGCA
>CAJTSU010000149.1 GCA_910579055.1 uncultured Mailhella sp.
GGCGCCGGGCCCGCGGGCGGCACGGTACCCGCGTTCGCGTCCGAACCGGCCCCCGCCGCGGCAAGCCCGCAGGAAAGCGGCCACGCCGAACCGGCTCCGGTCGAACCCGTGGAAGTCGATCTGGTCAATGTGCCCATGCCCTATGACATGGACGCCACCCAGAGCATGGCCTGATGAACGCATCCCCTGTGCGGGCTTTCGTCCGCACAGGGAGCGCCCGACAGGGGGGAATCCCCCCCTGTCGGGCTGTGTTGTTCTTTACTTTGCATACCGCTCATAAACCATGTGCTCGATGATGAAGTATAAATATATAAAAAGCTATTATCACCAGTTCGCCTATTGCTTTTGGCCATACTGCCGATATACTGTATATGCATTATAAAAAGTGATGGTATGCAAATGCCTGTTCTCTCCATAAATACAAATCTCATGGCTGGAAGCACGGCCAATACCCTGAAAACGCACTACTCCCGTCTTGCGACTTCAGTCGAGCGTCTTTCTTCCGGCCTGCGCGTCAATTCCGCCGCCGACGACGCGGCCGGTCTTGCCATACGCGAACTGATGCGCGCCGATGTCGCCACCTTCCATCAGGGCGTGCGCAACGCCAACGACGCCATTTCCATGATTCAGACGGCGGACGGCGCGCTGGCCGTCATTGATGAAAAGCTCATCCGCATGAAGGAACTGGCCGAACAGGCCGCAACAGGCACCTACAATTCAACGCAACGTTTGATCATTCATTCCGAATTTGTGGCAATGGCGGAAGAGATTGACCGCATTGCCAACGCAACCGATTTTAATGGCATAAAATTGCTGGACGGCTCCCTGAACGGAGCGCATGACGGCTCCGGCCTGAACGCCACAGGCAAAATGAAAATTCACTTCGGCACGGGCAACGAGAGCGCCGAAGATTACTATTATGTGGAGATTGGCAACTGCACGCTGGCTGGCCTGGGCTTGAGGGATGAAGCCGTAACAACCATCAATGCTGCGGCGGCAAATGCTGGAGGAATAAAGGCGGCGGCTGGGGGGGGAGCTAAGGCCGCCGGACCCGGCGGAAATTTGGGGAATTTGCCTACATTGGGGAACGTGCTTTCCAATGGGGTAACGTATATTACACGCACACACCCCTTTGCCTTTGCTGTCATTCCTAAAGGAGCGACAGATGTGCGCCTCCATATAGATGATTTAGGGGGTGTAGATGGTTTGGAGCTTTTCACTCCAGCAGGAGTACACATTGCAGGAACGACAGCAACTAGAAATCCTGCTGGGTGGGACGCACAATTTAGATATGAAACAGGTTCTGGACCTTCAATTCCCGTCGCTCCTCTAGAGACTTGGGCTCTCACTCCACAAAATGGTTTTGATAATGGAGCTGTCTGCGATAATAGTGTTTTGAATGGCATCCCAGGGGGGGGGGATGTTGCACATACCCCTGGAACGGCCGGGAATAAATTTACATATAACGGTATGAATATAGGATATTCGGGAGAGGGAAACTGGATGGCGTGGGGGGGGGATGATAATGATTATATGACTATTGATGTTGTTACAGAAGACCTTATTTTATGCTTGGTAGGGGATGGCCCATGTTGGTTGACAGCGACATGGACAAACATGCCGGACACAACCGGCGGCAATCAGCCAAATCCTCCCGATCCACCTGACCCTCCGGATCCGCCCGGCCCCGGCCCTGACCCTGCTCTTCCCCAGGGCGACATCATTTCCATCAAAACACAGGAAAAAGCCCAACAGGCTCTGGGACGCATAGACAACGCCATCGTCAAAAAAGACAACGTGCGCGCCCACCTCGGAGCCATGCAGAACAGACTGGAAAATACCGTGACCAATCTTTCCATCCAGGCCGAAAACCTGCAAGCCGCCGAATCCCGCATTTCTGATGTTGACGTGGCAACGGAAATGACGCAATTCGTGCGTAACCAGATATTGACCCAATCGGCTGTCGCCATGCTTGGGCAGGCAAACTCCTACCCGCACATGCTGATGACCCTGTTGAACGGGTAGTTTTTTTCCTGTTCGTTCCCTCGGTTTTGTAACTCCACGCCGTAACAGACACCGATACAAGGCAAGCCGGAATCAGCCTCAGCAAACTGCAAAGGATACAATGTCAACGCTGACTATCAAGAATTTTGGGCCAATCAAGAATTTTCATGCTCCCATTGCACGACTGAATGTCTTGATTGGCCCACAGGCAAGCGGAAAAAGCACAGTTGCCAAGCTTCTTTATTATCTGAAAATGTTCCCCATCTGGCTTGCCACCTATACCGCCACTCCAGGAATAGACAGAGATCACTTTTGGCAATTTCAAAGAACATTACGCACGAAATTTTTGAATTTGTTTGGGCCGGTATATCATCAGAATGATATATCTATCTGTTATTCTTTCCACAATAACGCATCAGGAATAACGCACACAATCAAAATTGTTCAGAGCAAATCCAATAATTTCAAGAACTATATTTCAATCAAATTCGATGACGCATTGAAAGAAGAAATAGAGAAATTTTTTACTGCGCTTGAACATGCCCAACATACTGAAGTAAAAGGAGTTGTTGACAGTAGAACGGTACGCTTTTTCCATAAGGACGTAACCCAAAAACAATTTATGGAAATGGCGAATGACATTTTTGCGGAACAGCGTGCCCCTATCTTCATACCTGCGGGGAGAACACTACTCACCTTGCTTTCGGGGCAAATCAATGCGGCGTTCAAGTCATCCGACTTCATTATGGAGGATTTTCTTAATCTTATCAGTGACATTCGCCCGCGTGTGGGGCAGGGGCTTGTTGAGGTGGAGGAGCTGGCGCGCCGCACCTGGCCGCAACAGCCTGACCGCGTTTGCGCCAATCTCGCACGGCAAGAGATAGACAGAATCTTGCGCGGCAAATATGTTTTCACTGATGGAGAAGAAAGGATTTATCACGCATCGGGGCATACAAAGCTCTCTGTCGCATCGTCAGGCCAGCAGGAATCACTATGGGTGATTCTCCTGGCATATATGTTGATTCTTGAACGGGCAGGAGTTTTTGCCGTTTTTGAAGAGCCTGAAGCGCATTTGTATCCTGAGTCCCAATACTCTATTGTGCGTCTGCTTGCTCTTCTGGCGAATATGAATAAAAACAACCAGATTTTGATCACGACACATAGCCCATACATATTGGTCGCCCTGAATAATCTGCTCGCCGCCTCCTGTTATGGGGAAAAGCATCCGGAAGAAATAGCAAAAATCATCAACCGCAAATTCTGGATAAACATCAATGAAATACAGGCGCTCGCCTTTTCTGCTGATGGAATGGCGCGAGATATTGTTGATAGGGAACTGTGCATGATAAAGGCTGAAGAAATCGACTCCGCATCTGCCGTTATGAATGAAGAGTACGATAAGATTGCATCTTTTGAATAGGGATGACTTCATCATGCCTGATATTCGCCATCCATGCCCGCCTGCTTCCGGTCTTTGCGCTCACCCTCGGCTACAGGGAAAGCCATATGTCGAATTTTTGCGAGACAGACTCATCCCGGTTGAAGAAAAAGCAAAAAAGTACACTCTGGATAATACAGAAGAGGAGTGTATAGCCAAAATAAAGGTTGACAAGGGTTTACTCAATACAGCGTCGGGAAAAAAAGCTGATTATCTGCTCATCCGCTGTGAGCATGACATTGCCTACTTTGTGGAGCTGAAAGGCTGTGATGTCGCCAAAGCGTGCGAGCAGATTTTATCAACGATAGACTTACTCCAAAACATTGTCGGAAGTGCCCAAAGCATCAATGCAAGAATTGTCTGTAGCAGAGTATCTACACCAGATATACGCTCATCTCCTTACATACGGCTGGAAAAGCATTGCAAGACGAAAAATGGCACATTGCTTGTCAGAACAAGACAATACAGTGAGCCATGCAACGGATAAGCAAATAAATGACAATAATAGTATTGCTTTATTTACAAAGTGTATCGCTTACCGCAACCCCGTATTCTTCACCCCGATATTGTAAAACAGCCTGACCCGCGCAATCTGGAAATCCGCGAGGGACTTGCTGATCCGCACCTCGGCTTCGGTCAGTCTGGTTTGGGCGTCAAGCAGCTCGGTGATGGTTCCCACGTTGGTATTGTATCGATTGCTGGCCATCGCATAGTTTTCTTCTGCCGCTTTCAGGCCCTGCTTTGCTGTGGCGTGCATCTCTTTCGCCGCCTGAATGTCCATCATGGCTTTCAGCACGTCTGTCTTGGCCGATGAAACGGTGTTTCTGTACGCGAACTCCAGCCCGTTCACGCGCTTTTTATCCCGCATGACGCCAAAAGCGGTTCTCCCGCCCTCAAAGAACGTCCAGGTGAAGTTCACGCCCACTGACCAGTATTGGCGGTCGTAGTCCGTATAGCGCCTGTCCACATAATCACGGCTGGAAGACATCATGTCGCCCGTCAGATCCACCTGGGGCAGGGCCTCGCCCGCCGTGGAAAGCATGGTCTTTTTCGCGGCCTCAATGCTCTTTTCAGCGATAAGCACGTCCGGCCTGTGTCCGGAGGCAAGTTTCAGGGCTTCGTTTTCCGAATAATCAATCTTCTGCGGATAATCTTCCAGATAGCCCTTGTAGGTGATTTTTTCTTCCGGTGAATAGCCGAGAAAGTGGTTCAACTGGATTTCACAGGTGCGGACGGCGTTCTGCGTGGCAATAAGCTGCTCCTGCGCCTGAGAGAGTTCCACCCTGTTCTGCAAGACATTGACATACGGGGCCATACCCACATCGGAAAATGCCTGCGCCGCTTCAAGCTGCGTGGTGATTCTGCGAATGGATTCCTTGACATACCGCAAATCACGCCGCGCCTGCAACAGATTGAAGAACTGCACCTGCACATTGGCGATCAGCTCAAGCTCGGCATGGCGGCATTGCAGTTCGGCAATGTCCTTTTCAATCATGGAACGCTGGAGGTTGTTCAGGTGCGAGAATCCGGCAAAGAGCGACAGCGTGGCGCGAAGCCCGTGCGAGCTGCTGGTGTTGGAAAGTTCGTCCGTACTGCCGTAAGCGCCGCTGTTCCTGAGCCTGTTGCTGTTGGCCACAAGAGAAACACGCGGCCAGAAATAGCTCTGCGCCACGCCCACGTCCATACGGGCGCTTTCCAGCGCCTGTATCTTCTCCCCAATGGATGGATTCGCCTTCAGAGCGCGCGCAATGGCGGAATCAAGCGTGTAACTGACCGCCAATGCGGAATGATGTGGAAAAACGAAATACAACAAGAACGCCAGCAAAGCGGCAATCATTTTGAAGCGCATGAATCCCCCCATACCATCAACACAGTCATCAGCATATTGTGGGGCGCTGCCCCACGCCCCGCCGGGGGCATCATGCCCCCGGCCCCCCCAGTTGAGGAAATCCCTTATGGCCGCCGGATGGATAAGGGGCATGGATGATTCCCTCGCCCTACTCTCTCATGAGCGGTTTTGCCATCCGGCAAAACCGCCACTGAGGGTGCAGGGGAATCATTCCCCTGCCGGGGGGTTGGGGGCAGCGCCCCCAAATATTCAATGCCACTGGAACGCTGGAGCCTCTGCGAGAGGATGCCTATTCCCGCAAGGCCCTGTCCCAACTCCGCAACAGCGGCTCAAACATGTAATGCAGGATGGTTTGCTTTTTGGTGGTTATGAAGATGGTCACGGGCATTCCGGGTGAAATGTAAATATCCGGCGTATCCACGGCCTCGGGGAAAACCTGCACATGCGAGAGATAGAACGGCATGGTTCCCATTGAGGTCTGTTCTTCCTGCCTGTCAGCCGCGATATGCAGAACTTTGGCCGGAATCAGCGGAATTTTGCTGCGGGCAAAGGCGTCAAGCTGGGCCTGCGCTTCCTGCCCCACATGCACGTCTGCAATCTTTTCAACGGGAATATGCACCTCGGCTACAAGCGGCGCGTCCCCCGGAACAATGTCCATCAGCGCCTGCCCGGGCGCGATGACGCCGCCCGGCGAATGCACCTGCAAGCCGACAATGCGGCCCGCCACCGGAGCCGTCACCTGCAAACGCTGCTTGGCGTCACGCAGGGGGCGCAATTCCTCCCGCGTCTGGAGGATTTTGCTGTCCAGGACGTTGATTTCGGCCGCCGCCTGCTCCATGACGCCGATGCTCAGGCCCTCTCGCTGCAACTTCAGGCCGTTCTTCTGCTGTTCGGCAGCCGCGATGGACTGGCGGGCCTTGCCATGCGCCCCCCTGTGCGTGGCAAGCTGGCGCTCCAGTTCCAACACCTGCGACTTTTCCAGAAATTTTTTGGAAACGAGCGTTCGCTTGGCCGCCAATTCTTCAGTGAGGGTGGCAATGATGGTCTTTTCGGCGTGCATTTCTTCCCGCAGACCGATAATCTGCTCGTCAAGCTGGCTCTCCTGCGAAGCCAATACGTCAACCTGACTCTGGTAGGAAGCGCGGCGGGCGTCGAAACTCTTTTTTTCCCCGTCGAGAACGTCGCGGCTCTTGTATTTGTCAGCCAGGGACAGCAATTCTTCCGTCCATACAATGTCCTGGAACAGGTTCTTTTCCGCCTCGTACCGGCATCTGGCCGCAAGAAAAAGAATCAGGTTCTTGTGGGCCATATCCACGGAAGAATCTACCGTCACGCTCCGCAAGGTGATGAGCGTCTGCCCCTGTTTGACGGTATCGCCCTCGCGCACTTCGATGGAATCCACAATGCCGCCTTCAAGGTGCTGCACGGTTTTGCGTTCCGTATCAATCTTGATTGTGCCGGGCACAACGACAGCCCCGCTGATTTCTCCGAAAACCGCCCATCCGCCAAGTACGCCGAAAAACAGGACAATGACGATCAGCCCCTGGCGAACAATGGGCGTGAACAGTTCCACGTCGTCATCGTCGCCGGTTTCCTGTTTTTCCCGTCCAAAGAGAAAGGCGCGCAATTTAGCCCACAGAGCGTTCATCCGCATCTCTCCGGTTCACGACATTCTGGAAGACAATGGGCTGGCGCGGCCCCTGCTGCTGGAGAACGGCCTGCCTTTGCTTGCGTTGTTTTTCGGCCATCTGGCTCTTTACGAGTTCGCGCGGGCCGTAGAACTGGATGCGCCCCTGATCCAGCACGAGGATTTCATCCACAGCCGCCAGAATCGAGGGCCGGTGCGCCACAATGACGACAGTCGCGCCGAAACGCTTCAGTCGCGACAGGCACTGCATGAGGCGCGCTTCGCCTTCTTCGTCCAGGTTGGAGTTCGGCTCGTCCAGAATGACCACGCGCGGGTCGCCGTACAGGGCGCGGGCCAGGCCGATGCGCTGGCGTTGGCCACCGGACAGCCCTTGACCGATGTCGCCAATGGGCGTGTCGTAGCCATTGGGAAGCCGCAAAATAAGCTCATGCACGCCAGCAATCTGCGCGGCGCGCACCACGCGTTCGGGGTCAACCTTGCCCATGCGGGCGATATTTTCCGCCACCGTACCGGAAAAGAGATCCACATCCTGCGGCAGATAGCCGATAAACGCGCCAAGCTTTTCCGAATCCCACGCAGCGATGTCCGCGCCGTCCAGCCGAATCGTGCCGCTGGCCGGAGGCCAGATGCCCATGAGCAGGCGGCACAATGTAGATTTGCCGGACGCGCTCGGCCCGATGACGGCCAAGGCTGTACCCGCTTTCAGGGAAAAGGAAATATTTTGCAGAACCGGGCGCTCCTGGAGGGAAAAACTCACGTCTTCCGCCGCCAGTTCGCCTTTTGGCGTCGGCAGGGGCATATGTTCGGGGGAGGGATTGGCAAGCGTTGTCCTGATGCGCCTGTAGGCGGCTCTGGCTTCGAGAGATTGCTTGTAGGCCGCCATTGCCTGATCCAGCGGGGCCAGGGCGCGGCCCATGACAATGGAGGCGGCAATCATGACCCCTGCTGTGGTGGCGTGGGTGATGGCCAGATACGCGCCAACGGCGTAGATGACCACTTGCAGGCCGATACGGGCGGACTTGCTCACGGAATGCAGCAGGCCCACGCGCCGACTGGCTCTGGTCTGCAAGCCGATGACCCTGGCGTTCATCTGATGCCAGCGCGCGCCAATGGAATTGATCATGCCCATCGCCTGCACAGTGGCGGCGTTGCGCGAGGCGCTGCTCAGGAGCATGGCCGCGCGGCGGTTGATGTCGTTCGCCTCCTGCAATTTTGGGGCGGCTATCTTCTGAGTCAGCACGCCGAAGAGGAGCACCATCAGCCCGCCGACAACCGCAACCATGCCAAGGGCCGGATGCAGGATGAAAATCAGAACAAAATAAATGGGCATCCACGGCATGTCGAAAAACGCAAACACCGCGTTGCTGCCCAAAAAACTCCGCAAGGTCTGCACATCGCGGATTTCTCCCTTGTCCGGAGCTTTCTGCAAGGCGGACGCGCTGCGCAATTCCCTGGCCAGAACAGGAAAGCTCAACTGTTTTTCAAACTCCACGCCGATTTTGATGAGCAGGCGCGAGCGTATCCATTCCAGACTCGCCAGCGTCATCAGGGCAACGACTGCCGCAATAGTGATGACGACCAGCGTCGAAAAGAGGAGAGAGTTGACGAAGGGGATAGCGCGCGGAGAGTGTTAACTAAATAATGTTTTAATGTCTTCCAGTCTTCCATTTACATGGAA
>CAJTSU010000150.1 GCA_910579055.1 uncultured Mailhella sp.
GCCAGCCACAAGGTCAGCGGCGCGCCTCGTCCCTGCCGGAGGGACAGCAGCAGGACACCCGCCTGCGGGGCGTTGACCACGGCTTCGCGATGGGCGGCGATACCCGCGCCCGAAGCCGAAAGATTTTCCAGGCGCGCATTGCCTTCCCGCAGTGCGGAGCCGCCGCACACCAGAGCGGGTTTTCCGGCGGGAGCTCCAGCAGGCAGAGAAGCAAGCACCGGCCAGGGCCAGAACCCGAGAGTCACGTCTTCCGGGGCTGGTGTCGTACGGGGGAAAAGCCGATGCTGGACGCGTTCGATGCGCGTGGGCCGGGTCAGGCTGATCAGCGTTTCATCATGCCCCGGATGCCCTCCCCATATCCGGCTGGCAAACAGAAAAACCCGTTTCTCGGCGCAAACGCCGTAGCCCCGGCTGAATGCAAGCCGCGCCAGCACCGGGCGCCCGGCCCAGAACTGCCATGCGCGCTCATCAAGAGGGTTGTCTGTCCGGAGCACAACGCGTGACACATCACTCTGAAAACAGGTTCCGTGCAGAACGAGCGGCTGCGAAAAAGAATCGGACAGTGAGCTTTCCAGTTCTCTGGAGAATGCGGAAACAGGAAAAACGGGCGGCAGAGGGGCGTCAAATCCGGCATCAGCCTCCCCGCCTGCCGCCGGAGTCACCGGTGCGGGAGAAAGAAGAATTTCCGCGTCCCGATCGCAGGCCTGCAGCAGGATTTCGTCAATCAAGGCAAGGTCGGAAGAAAACGGAGTCAGCGGAGGCTGTTCCTCCGCGGGGGGCACCCCGCGAAACCGCGAACAGATGTTGCTCCAACGCAAAACGTCCGGCAGAAAACCGAAGGCTGAAGGCTCCTCCGCATTTTCGTTGCGCAAACGGCGGGACAAAACGCCAAAGGCCACAATCCCCGCAACGAGCAGCGCGGCCCAAAGCCAGACCGCGCTGCTCCCGGCTGCGCCCCGCTCCGCCGCGCAACCTCCGAGCAAAGGCAGACTCGCGCCTCTCGCAGCCCGGCAAACACGGCGGAAAAGGACAAAAAAGCTCTCCGATGCACACCAAAAGGCAACGCGGGGCAAGGCCATACATCCGTACGCGCCGCGCCCTGCCCTACCACGCCATGGTGCTCCGCTCGCGAAGCCCGGCATATCTGCCGCGACGTTCCAACGCCGCGGCCTACTTCGATGAGGTGTGTCTGATGGAGAGCTGTCCATATCCTTTCCTGAGAAATATGGGAAGGAATATACCAAGACGATGGAGCATTGGCAAGACAAAGCCCGCCAGCCATCACTCGCAAAGCCGTTCAGAAAAAGGGACTGGCTCAGGCCGTCCTGAGCAGTTCAGCCAGCACGGCGGAAAACTCCTGCCGGCCATCAACGTGCATCTCTCCGCCACTTAACAGGTTATCCAGCAAAGATGCTCTGCGCCGGGTGGAAATGAGCAGCCCCTGACGGACTCTTTCCGCCAGATGTTCCAGCCCGATGCGCATGGATTCTCCATTTTCATACAGGCAATCGTACCAGGCATTGGCGCAGGTAAGCTTGATATCCGAGGCCAGTTGCCCGATGTTGGCCGAACAGTTGTAAAAACACAGCGCCTGCATGACGTCGGCGCTCAACCCGACCGGCCTGTTTACACTCCGTGATTCCTGCCAGAGAAAACGGAGAATGAGCGTTACCCGCTCTTCAAAACTTCGTTCCTCCAGAGGGGGAAGCACGATATGCATGGGAATACGCCGCAGAAACGTGGCCAGCATGCTTTCCAAGGGGTTTTCGGTTGTCGCTCCGATAATCAGCACCCTGGCCGCGCGGGGCGATTTGGCTTCACCCAGCCGCGAAAACACCCCCTGATCCATGAGTAAAAAAAGCTTTTCCTGCCCTTCCGGGCTCAGGCGATGGATTTCATCCAGGAAAAGGATGCCTTCATGGGCACGTTCCACCAGCCCCGGCTGGTCGCGTTCCGCCCCTGTATAGGCACCCCTGACGTACCCGAAAAGCTGGGAGAGCAGAAGCTGCGGATTATCGGCATAGTTGGCGCAGTTGAGCGTGACAAAGGCCGCATGCCTTGGTCTTACCCCGCTTTTCAGGGCAAAATCGTACATGCAGCGGGCAAACTGGCTTTTGCCCGTGCCGGTGGTTCCGGTAATCAGGGTATGCAGGCCCGCCGGAGGATACAGCATGGCGGCCTTGGCCTGCTTGATAAGCGGGGCCAGGCTGTGCTTTGTCCCTATGAGCGTGTCAAATGCCGACAGAACATGCAGCCGAAACCGGGGAGCACTGCGCTGCTCTGACGGTTTTATGCCCTCTTTCCTGAGAGTCCGGCTGGAATCGCTGCCTGCCGTCATGGAAAAACTGTCGGAAACATGCGGCGGCCCCGGAGTATCCGGCCCGAGAAACAAAAGAAAATCCCGCAAGGTAAGACTTGTGGAAGGAATTGCCCTGCCAAGCAGCGTTTCCAGGTGCGCAAGAGAAAGATAATGGGCAGGGCGGCCGCTGACCTTGAGCAGAATTCCGGCCCGATGCAGCAGATTCAGTTCGGTGCTCGCGTTATTGGGAGCGACTGCGGCGCTTTTCGCCAAAGCCTGCACGGAAAGGGCCGCCATTGCGCCAAGCCCTTTATCCGGGGCAAAGGAAAGCGTCGCCTCCGTAACGGCTTTCAAGATTCTTGCCGCGCGCTTGCGTTCTTTCATGGTTCCTCTTTTCAAGAATATTCTTGTTTTTGCAGAATATAATCTCATTTTTTGTGCGTCAAGCCGGAAGCCTTGCTCCATGCGCACAATACCGGCGGGCGCTGCGGAAAAAAAAGCCTCTCGCCGCAGCGGTGTTGGCATGAGGTTTGCTAGAGCTTTTCACGATTGCATTGACCCGCGGAGTCGAGCACGGCGAGACTCATCTCTGCTCTCCTTACCCGTAAAGCGCTCCGCGCTGACGGCTGAGGGCGTCGCGCCGCCCCCTGTCCCCCTCTGTCCGGTGTCGCCGCAACTCACTTGCGGCGTTCAGCTCCGGCGGAGGGGTGAAACCTGCGTATCAGAACACAGGAGCCTGGCCGGCAGATACGTTCAATCGCAACACGCTCCAGGCTCATGACAATCTTCAGAGGGAGGCTGCATGAATATCGGATCTGAAATTCTCTATCTCTCCCGGGCGGATATCGAGGAAATCAATCTGCCCATGGCGGAAATCATGGATCTTCTTGAAAAGGCCTATCTTGAAAAGGACAGCGGCAGGCTGGACATGCCGCCCAAGATCGACATCTCTCCCGCGCCGGAAGCATTCGCTCATGCCATGCCGTGCTGGCTGCCGTCCATGCAGGCCGCAGGTTTGAAATGGGTGGGGGGAACCCCGGCCAACAAGTCCAGAGGGCTGCCCTTCCTGGGCGGGCTCTGCATACTGAATGATCCGGAAAGCTGCATGCCCGTGTGCGTTATGGACTGCGGCTGGATCACCGCCAAGCGTACCGGGGCGAAGTCTGGAGTCTGCGCCCGCCGTTTTGCCCGCCGCGACAGCCGCGTACTGGGCATTCTGGGCTGCGGCGAACAGGGATACTCCAACCTGGAGGCCGTGAGCATCGCACTGCCCGCTCTGGAAAAAGTGCTGGTATACAATACGTCCCCAGAACCGGCGGAACGCCTCGCCTCCAGCCAGAGCGAAAAGCTGGGCATTCCGGTGCGGGCGGTGCGCAGCCCCCGTGAAGTTGTGGAGGAAAGCGACGTTCTTGTCACAGCCGGGTGGATATCACTCTCCGCCCGCCGAACTGTCAAAGCGGAATGGATCCGCCCGGGAGCAACGCTTGTTCCCGTGGATCTGGACTGCATGTACACGCCCGGGGCCATGACCCTGTGCGACAAGTATTTTACCGATGATCCGGCAGGTTACGAGCGTTCCCGCAGCATGGGCTTTTTCTCCACTGTGCCCGAACGTCCGCGGGAACTCTGCCGGGCTCTCGCGGGGCGCATTCCGGGCCGGGAAAGCGATGAGGAACGCATCATCTTTCTTAACACCGGCCTGGCTCTGGATGATGTAAGTACGGCCCGGCGCATTTTTGAGCTGGCCCTTGCCGCCGGCAGAGGCGCAATGCTGCCGCTGTAACAATACAAGAGAAATCTGCAACCTGAACAAGGAGTGAAGCATGTATTCCTGGCGCGCCTATCTTGGCCTTATCAACCCCGGTTCCGGCCCCAACATGGAGCAGGACTTTCATCGCTTTCTGCCGCGGGGAGTGGCCCTGTCCACCACCCGTGTTCCCTTTACCTATCCTTCTCCGGAAGGGCTGCGGAACATGGTCGCCCATCTCGAGGAAGCCTGTGAAATTTTCAAGCGCTACAAGCATGACGTGGTCATGTTCGGCTGCACCTCGGGCAGTCTGATCGGCGGTTTTGACTACGACAAACAGCTTATAAAAATTATCGAAGAAATGACGGGAGATCAGGGCCTGACCACCTCCACGGCCGTGCTTGAAGCTCTGGGAGAACTGGGGGTTTCCCGTCCGGCGGTGATAACCCCCTACCCCGATGACACCAACGAAGTGGAACGGCAGTTTCTTGAATACCACGGCTTCCATGTCGTCAACATTTCCGGCCTGGGCAACGACTACGTTAACCAGTCCATTACCGATATCGAACCCAGCCTTGTGTACCAGCAAGTGAAAAAACTGGACAAGGGCGGCGCGGATTGCCTCTTTATCAGTTGTTCCGGGCTCAATGTGCTGGATATCATCGATCTGCTGGAAACAGATCTGAACATGCCTGTCGTCACCAGCAATCAGGCTTCCTTGTGGGCCTGCCTGCGCCACTCTGGAGTGGGAACCCGCATTCCGGAACTGGGAGAGCTGTTCCGCAAGTAACGCAAAAAGGGCGGGGCGCGAGGCTCCGCCCTTTTTGCAGGGAATCCGCCGGCAATCCGCAATGGGGCTTTTCACATATGCGCCGCGGCGCGCCCGCGCGCAGGCAGGGAACTTTTCAGCGCAGCTCCGCGACAGAGCAAATATTTATTTGACATACATATATCTTTTATCCATCATCCCATCTATGATACAGAACACCATTTCGCCTGTTATCGGCCTCATCACCATGGGCACAAGCGCTTCCGTGGAAACCTATTTCCACAGACATGTCCCCCCTCAGGTTGAAGTGGCCACTACAAGAGTCGCATTTGAAGAAGTCTCGTACATAGGTCTGCTCAGCATGGTGGCCCAGCTTCCCGCCGCGGCCCGTCTGCTGTTGAGCGCCCGCCCCCGGGTTTTCGCCATTCCCACCATGACAGGCAGCTGCATCAAGGGAAACGAAATCATCAACGTCATCCAGCAGCACACCGGAATTCCCACTGTCGTGCCTTCTCTGGAATTCGTAAACGCTCTTCACGCGCTCAACGCCCCGCGCGTCGCGCTTGTTTCCATTTTTTCCGTGGAACTGAATATTCTGGAAAAGCTGTTTTTCGCCACGCACGGTATTGACGTGCGCCACGTTATCCGGATTGAAGAACAGATAGGTTCCGAACCTTCCCAGCTGATGCCCATCGACTATGGCATGTATCTGGATATCATTGCCGGACAGATGCCCGACGACGCCGAAGCCGTGGTGGTTGATCATCCTCTTTTCGTACTGGAAGAGGAACAGCGCTCCGTCTATGCCGAACGGCTTGGCAGGCCGATCCTTTTCACCAACGAAATTCTGCTGGATGCGGCGCTGCGCCGCATGGAGGCCGGCGGGTGAAGCCTGTTGTTCCGGAAACCATTTCTGATTCCGGCTGCGGGCCGGAACATGAGGTGCCGGCCCGCAGGTTTCACGCCCGGGGATGTCGTTATCAGGAACATCAGCGGCGTATGTCACGCCAGGTGATGCGCGGTTCTCCATTTTCCTTTACAATGCGGATGAACTTGTTGTTCAGCAACGGGTTGGTGAAGGTGTAGTCGGAGCGATGCATGTTGCCCCGGCTTTCCCTGCGCTCCAGCGCGCAGCGGATCATGATCTCCCCCATGTCCACAATGGCCAGCGTTTCCGCCGCGCGCATGAGTTCGTGCGCCGTGGGCGCGGCAAGCTGCCGCTCGATCAGAACCCGCAGATCCCCGATGAACTTCAGCCCGGAGTTCAGCAGGCTTGCGGAACGCACCTTGTGCGGGCCGGGCGCGGCAAAGTCGCTGAGAATCTGCTGGATGGCATGGTTGCACTCCTGCCAGGCGGCACCCTGCTCCCGTTCCCCGAACCTGCTGTACCAGGCCATGCGTTCCCGCGCCCAGGGCGTGTTTTCGATATCGCCGCAAAGATCATGCCCTTTCACATATGCCGCCGCCTGCTCGCCGCTGATGTATCCGAACACCGCCGCGCCGCCGAGATTGGTCCGGAAGTTGCCGATGTGATCGCCCACCGCGTACACGCCGGGCAGGTTGGTTTCGGTTTTCGGATTGATTTCGATGCCGCGTATGCCGTGCGGCTCGTACTGGCCGAACACGACGCCATGCCTTCCCGGATCAACGCCTTCGGCCTTCATCTGATTGACGAATCCGGTCATGCCTTCGCAGCCCATGGCCCAGATCATGTGGTCGAGGTCTTCCCTGCTCGCGCCCGCGCAATCCATCATGGCCGGGCCGCGCCCGTTGACCATGAGGTCGGAGAAAGAGGAATTCCAGATATCTCCGGTGATGTCGCTGGTTTCCCGGCTGGGTTTGGACGTGAAGGGACCGATGGGTTCGCCGTCGGGGTAGCGGTACACGCCGATCCAGGTGGATTTGCCGCAGCGCGAGGAGTAGCGCGGCCCGGCATGACGGTATCCGCGATCCATGCCCACCAGCGCGCCGCCGATGCGCCAGAACTGGGCAATGGATTCACCCGTGTTGGCGGGGCACACGCCGACATTGAACATCAGGCCGGGGGTATTGGCCGAAACGAACAGCCTGCACGCGTTGCCCGCAGCCATGATCACGGCTCTGGCGCGCACAATGCGGAACGCGGGTCTTTCTTCCGTGGTGTCCAGGGCCAGCACGCCGCCTATGCCCCCGCCGGGAGCCGGCAGCATTTCAAGCACGGGAGAATGATTGACGATAACGGCCCCGGCCTTGCGGGCCTGTTCGGTAAGCACCTTTTTCTGGTTGCTGCCGTTATATTTGAGAAACACTCTGGGCTTGCCGGGAAAGGCATGGCCTTCAAACAGCCAGCCGCCGTTCCTGCCGAGCTTCATGTCAATGCCCCAGGAGTGCCACATTTCGAGGATCTCCAGACTGCGCTCCAGAGAGGCGTCCAGCACATCGCGATCCTGATCCGGGCCCACCATGCTTTCCAGCGTCGCCTGACGGGCGGTGGCAAGATCGCCGTGCACCTCGGGAATATAGCAGGCGAAATGATCGTTTCCACCCGCGCCGGAACCGCTGCGCTTCGTGTTCGCCTTTTCCAGCACGATGGTTCTTGCGCCGTTTCTTGCGGCGGAAACCGCAGCCATCAGGCCGCCCACGCCGCCGCCGACAATGACGACATCGGCATCCAGAATTTCCTTAATGGGCAGCATGGCCATCCTCCTTGCTCAGAGTTTGCAGGTACGGGGAATCCAGATGCAGGATCATGTGGCTGATGGGCAGGCGCAGGCTCAGCGCCCCGGAGGGGCAGTCCATCACGCACACGTTGCAGTGCCAGCATTCATCGGGGTAGCGCACGGCGGGAATTTCCCCCCTGGCGGGCCTGCGCCCGTAAACTTCCAGAGGACAGATATCCGCGCATGTGCCGCACTTCACGCATTTTTCGGGATCTATCATGGGAGGCATGGAAAACTCCTGTGTGGGGCGGGCATACCCGCCCCGGATAAGGAAACTACTTTTCCGCGTTGACGGCCCTGAGCAGCTTTTCGTGCTGTTCCTCCGCCGCCCCCTGCCAGATGCCCTTTTCCCTGTAGTAACGCACCACGCCTTCATGGTAGGGCGGAGCGTATTCGTAGATGGTACCCCAGTCGGGCGCGATGGGAGAGATGTTTTCCCATTCCGCCCGGTTTTCATCCACGGCCTTGATGATGGCGTATGCCACTTCCGGATCCATGTCGGCGCGGGCGTAGATGGCGTTGCGGTACATGATGGCGCGTTCTATGGCGTGGGAATTGTTGAAATAGGGGGCCTTGGCGGGCAGGGGGCTGAGGTAGAAACCGACGGGCAGTTTGGTCATGAGAATTCTGCCTTCTTCCTCGGAAGGCTGAACGTACAGGTTTGTTCCGGCAGCCTGCTCCAGTTCCATCATGAAGGGACCGGAGCCGGTGCTGAGCGCCGCATCCACCCTGCCTTCAATAATGTCGGTGGATGCCTCGCGGAAATTGATCATGGTCAGAGATGCCTTGAGGTCGGCTTCACTCAGACCGGCGCTTTCCAGAATGGCCGTACCCACTCGGTCGAACAGCGGGTTGCCGGGTTGGCGGAAAAAGGCGACCTTGCCCTTGAGATCCGGCCATTTTTCAATGCCCTTGCCAGGCACGGTGATCACGCCGTACAGGTTGCGGTTGCCCGCGATAACCGTACGCAGGAAGGGCTTGGCACCGGTTTTCTCCTTCCAGACTCCGAGGCCCTGCAAAAGTTCCACGGTATCCGGTCCGGCATGCACGGCAAGATCTACCTGCCCCTTTTCCATGCGGGGCAGCCAGCTGG
>CAJTSU010000151.1 GCA_910579055.1 uncultured Mailhella sp.
GGCGTGAAACCTGCGCGCCAGAACATAGGATCCTGGCTGGCGGATACTTTCAATCGCAAAACGCTCTAGGATGTGCCGGTGCGGTTTTCTCCCGCCTGCATGGCCTCTCTGGCCAGGATAAGTTCGATTTCATCGCGGGCCAGGCCGGTTCGGCGTACAATTTCATCCACGCTCTGCCCTTTTCGGCGGCAGTTGAGGATGACCTCACGCAGGAAGTGGGGGGATCGGGTGATGCCTTCCGCTTGATCCAGCAGCTTGCGCAGGTTGAGGATACGGTCTTCCATGGCCCGATTAAGCAGCGTGAGTTCTTGTTGACGCTGGGCGAAGCTCGCCACCATTTCCTGTTCCAGTTCCGCGTTGCGCAACATGCGCTCCATCAGGTCGTCCTGGTTGGATTGCAGAGCAGAGAGCATCTGTTCGGATCGGCGCAGCCTGATGAAAAAAAGCAGTACCAGGATAATAAGGGCAAGTTCGGCGGCGGTGACGGCGACAAGCGTTGCCGTGTTCATCAGGAGAGTCCTTTATGGTTTTGAAACGTGTGTGTTTTCAGGTGCGCACATTCAGCAGTTTGCCTATCAACGGGTTTTCGCTGGGGCGTTCGTTGCCGGCCTCTGCCGGATCCTCTGTTTTCGAATGCCGTTCTCCATGACGTTGTTCCCGCCACGCGTTTCCGTTCCCTTTTTCTCTTTCGGAAATCTGGGAGGAGTTTTTGCCTTCTTCTGGAGCCTGTACCTTTTCCTTCTGCTGCCTGAGCATTTGCAGTGTCAGGTTTTGGGCGTTGGCCTGAGCCATTTCCGGCAGGACGTTTACCCCATGCGCCCATGATGACATGCCTTGCTGCTGGGCGTTGAGAATGGGAATGATGGTGGGATCCATGCTGCCTCCTGCGCGTTGTTTTCCTTGTGCGCTATTGCAGAAGATACTGATCAAAATAAAGGTTTTTCAGTTCCCCCTGTACCAGATAGTGATTGATGGCCACGACCAGATCCTCGCGGATTGTTTCCGCATTGTCGGGGTCGATTAAGAAGGCGAAATCCTTGTTCTTCATATAGTAATAAATGGCGTCGCGTAACGTGGTGAGTTTGTCCTGCATTTCCGTATACAGGACGGGGTCTTTGGTGTTCAAGACAAAGGTGGCCACCATAAAGCGCTCTTCATTTGCCGGCGTTATTACCGGCACCCAGAAGGGGGCAAGCTTGAGGTTGTATTCCGCCGGGAGGGGGGGCGGAGGCGGAGTGGAAGGCACTACGACGACCGGCGGAGTATCTGCTGCCGTCTGGATGGGAGGTGGCGTGGTCTTCTTCAGAACAAAAAGCCCCACCGCAGTTCCGATGCCGGCTGTCACCAGCGTCAAAATGACGATGACGGCCAGCAGTTTCTTTTTGCTTTTCCCTTCCTTGGGCTTTTCCGTGGTGAGAAGGGGGCGCTCGCTGACCACGGCAGGAGGGGGAGTTTCTTCTTCCGGGTCAAGCAAAAAGGGAGCGTCGTCGATATCGAGCTGAACCTTATCTTTCGCCGTCAATTCGAAACCGCTGTCCAACGATCCGTCGTCGGGAATGACTTTGTCCTGAGCCTGTTTGGTTAAGACGGTTTGCGACACTGCTTCCTCGATTGCCGTGGTCTGTGGCCCTGATCCCGGAAAACGGTAACGCCCGCGGAAAAGAAACTTCCTGCGGGCGTTACCGGGAAAAAAACAGGAAACTTCCTTGGACGAATGTCTAGCCTCCGCAGGAGCGGCAGGTACATGGTCATGTTCGGAAAAGTCCGCAGGTTCACACTGGAAACTGCCGGTGCGGCATTCCCGAACACTTTTTTACTGCGCGAAAATTTTGTCGATTTTTTGTTTCATGGTTTCCGCAGTGAATGGTTTGACGATGTAGTTGGACACGCCGGCCTGAGCTGCTTCAATAATATTCGCCTGCTGTGCTTCAGCCGTGACCATGAGAAAGGGCAAATGCCCATAATCCTCACTGGCACGAACCTTGCGCAACAGTTCGATACCTGTCATCTGAGGCATGTTCCAGTCGGAAATGATGAAATTGATATGATCTTTATTCAGGATTTCCCACGCTGTGGTGCCGTCATCTGCTTCCACCACATTATTTAATTCAAGTTGGCGGAGGATGTTCTTTATGATACGGCGCATGGTGGAAAAATCATCCACAATAAGAATGCGCATGTTCGGATCGTAAGTCATGTTAAAACCCCTGTAAGTGTACGAGCTGGTATGTATGTTTCAATCCACAGTCGCCCTGTCCGCCGACTGGCTCCGCAGCCGGCGGACAGGGCGACTGTGGATTGTGCCTCTCTGAAGGGAGGGGGATAGGGGAAAAGATTTCATCGGCTCCGCCGTTTTGTCAAGTTCACTTTTCCCCCTGAAAGGGAGGTTTCAAACCATAAAGGAATTTTTGATAACCATTCGACCGGATTGGCGCCGGGCTGTCCCCCGGGGCATGTTGTGATTGTAACGTATCTGCCCATGTTCCGGCATGCAGGTTTCATGCCTAAAGCCGGAGCTTGCTTTACTGTTCCTGCCTGTGTGCCCTGCGGATACAGGCCCGGCCCTTATCGTGAGGCATCGCGGCGTTCAGCTGCTGGCCTAAAATGCCTTACGGATGAAAAGAACGGAGATGAGCCTTGCTCCGCTCGACTCCGGGAACATTTTCGTTGTGAAAATGCTCTAAACATGCTTTTACAGCGGCGAATCTTCGCCGAACTGCTGTCGAAACTCGCGCCGCAGGCGGGCGACCGCCTGGGAGTGAAGCTGGGAAACACGGCCCTCGGTAATACCCATAACTTCCGCTGTTTCCCGCATGTTCAACTCATCCGTATAGTAGAGGGACAATACCAGCTTCTCTCTTGGTGTCAATGCGTCAACGAGCGAGGCCACCCGCTCCACCATTTCGGTGTGGGCAGTATCCTTGAAAGGTTCTCCTCCGGCTTCGTCTTCTCCTGCCAGCGAATCTTGGATGGTATCCAGAGAAACGCAAAGCTGGCTTTGTAACGCTTCCAGCCCCTGATGCACTTCATGCGCGGGCAGACCGGTACGTTCCTGGAGTTCTTCCATGGTGGGAGGGCGGCCCATTTCATGTTCGATTTGCCACATGGCTTCGTCCAGTCTGCGCACACGCTGGCGCAGGCTGCGCGGGAACCAGTCCAGACGCCGCAGTTCATCCAGCATCGCTCCGCGTATGCGGTTTTCCGCATAGGTTTCAAAGCGGATACCCAGCTGGGGCTGGAATTTTCCGAGAGCTTCCAGCAGGCCAAGGGTGCCCGCGCTGATCAGCTCGGACAATTCGACGTTGCGGGGCAGTTTTGTTTTCAGGCGCAAAGCGAGAAAGCGGATTTTCGGAGCGTAATGCCGGGTGATATTTTCTTTGTCCGCAAGAGGAAAATCACTCCAGCGCAGTGCTCCGGATTCCAATTTTTCCCATGCTTCCAGCAAGCCGTCTCCCTGGGGAGGCGGCGTACCGGCGCAGGAATTGTGGTTTATATTCACGCGGAGCTCAGGAGCGGAAGAGTAATTTCTTCCAGAAAAACTTGATGTTGCCATCGAGATTCTCCGGGGCTTCCCAGTTTTGTACCGAAGCGGCGATTTGCTTCATGGCCCGGCTGGCGGGACAATCCGGACTGGCCACTGTGAACGGCGTCTGGTTGACCACAGCCTTGCGCACCATGGTGTCACGGGGAATGAAGCCCATGTAGTCAAGACTTACGCCATCCAGGAAATGATCGCAGGCGGCATGAAGTCTTGCGAACATGCTTTTGGCACTTTTTTCGTCCGGCGACATATTGATCAGTACCCTGAAGCGCTCCACTCCATGCCGCAGCTTGAGCACCTTGAGCAGAGCGTAGGCGTCGGTCAGGGAAGTGGGTTCTGGAGTGAGTATCACAATACGTTCCTGCGCGGCAAGATTGAAATACACCACATTGTCGTGGATACCTGCGCCCGTGTCCACAATAAGAAAGTCCAGGGTTTCTTCCAGTTCGTCCACCGCTTCCAGCAGTTCCAGCTTTTGCCCGGTAGAGAGGGTGAGCATTTCGCTCATGCCGGAAGAAGCCGGCAGAATACGGAAACCATGAGGAGTGTCAAAGAGAATATCGGACAGTGCAGCGCCTTCGTGGAACAAGTGAAAAAGGTTGAGCGGCGGAGTAAGCCCGAGCAGCACGTCAACGTTGGCCAGGCCGAGATCCGCATCAAGCAGCACGACCCGTTTGCCCGCAAGGGCAAGGCAACACGCAAGGTTGACGGACAGGTTGGTTTTACCCACACCACCCTTACCGGAGGTGACGGAGATGACAAGAGGCAGGGTGTTCATATATTCTCCTCTAAATGGGGGACGCGGCTCCGCCGGAGTGGGAAGGGCCGGGAAGCTGACGTTTAAGCAACAGGCGCCAGATGATGCTTTCCTCCGCCGGGAGGAGACTGGCCTGAAGTTCAGGGCCGAAGGAAATAGCCGAAATGGGAAGCCCGGAACGCACAGCCACGTTGACCAGCGTACCGAAACTTAACGCTTCGTCAAGTTTGCTCCAGATCAGACTGCCGGGCAGTGGAACCTGGTAGCGTCTGAGAAATGAGGAAATCTGCTGATCTCCATAGTGCGGCGGCATGACAAGGTGCAGCGCCGCAGAACTGGGGGCTTTTTCGCCTTCCAGCCATGCTGAGAGCCCCATCAGGCACATTCGGTCGCGCAGGCTCTCTTCCCGGCCAAGACCGGGCATGTCCACAAAAACAACATCGTAATTTTTGCAGGCGTTGATTCCGGCCAGCATGGTGGCGGCATCCGGTGTTTCATAATAGCCGAAGTCGGAAAGTTCCGCCCAGTGGCGCAGTACCAGCCTGCCGTTGCCGCGCATGCAGTCTGCGTTGAGATAGGCTACGGAAATATCCGGGCGGGCATGGCGTAACGCCAGGCCCAGGCGCAGAGCTGCGCTGGTCTTGCCCACGCCGAAGGGGCCGGCCACAAAATGCAGCCGCTGGGGCCACAACTCTTCCGTAAAGCTTTGCACCGGCACAAGATGAGCCAGCGCGGCGAGCATGGAGGTTCCGGTCACGCTTTCCGAAAGAGCCCGATACAGCTCCAGAACGACATCGTTTTCCACGCCTTCACGCTGGAGGTATTCCAACACCATCCGATGCCGGGGCGGAAGCTTCTCCCAGGGAATACAGGGCTGCATCAATGCGTAAAGGTGTCCTTTGATGCGTGACCATTCCTGGTGCCATTCCTCCCAACCCGGGGGCACGGTTGACGCGTCTGCGCTGCTTCCGGGAAAGCCGAAACCTCCCGCAGGGCGTTCGACCCCGGCCGTGATTTCGAACAGGCGCAAACCGTTCCCGTTCAGTTCCCGGCTGGCGAGGATAATGGCATCGGAGCCAAGTTCGGCCTTAACCTGAGCCAGAACGTCCTGTGTGCTGGGGCCGGTGAAAGTTTTAACCTGCATTATTCGATACCTACATTACCCACGGCCTGAAGTCGGACGTCCGCGGGGATTTCCGCCTGTGAAATCACAGGCACGTTGGGCAGGAAGCGCGCCACAAGCTGAGCCACATGCGGACGAACTACGGGAGTAGTGAGCACAACGGGCTGTCCGCTGGCCATGACGGCGTTTTCCACGGCCTTGTTGATGTTGTTCACCAGATGTTGGGCCGAAAGAGGATTCATGGACAGATACGAACCTCCATCCGTCTGGCGCAAGGATTCCTGGATGGTACGATCGGCCTGGGGATCCAGGGTGACGATGGCAAGCGTTCCCTCTGCATCCATGTACGGCTTGACGATGCTTCTTGCAAGCTTTTCGCGCACATACTCGGTAAGAACATCGGGGTTCTTGATGGCCGCGCCATAGTCGTCCAGCGTTTCCACAATGGTAAGCATGTCGCGGATGGTGACGTTTTCGCGCACCAGGTTCTGGAGCACCTTCTGCACGGAGCCCAGCGACAGGGTATTGGGCACCAGGTCCTCCACGGCCTTGGGCGATGTTTTTGCCAGGGTGTCGAGCAGAGCCTGAACTTCCTGCCTGCCGAGGAAATCGCCAAGGTGACGGCGGAACACTTCGGTAAGGTGGGTGGCGATGACCGTGGAAGGGTCTACCACGGTATAGCCCGCCACCTGGGCATTTTCGCAGCGGGATTCGGGAATCCACAGCGCGGGCAGATTGAAGGCGGGTTCCCGTGTTTCGATGCCCTCTATCTTCGTGGTCACATTGCCGGGGTCCATAGCCAGAAAGTGATCTACCAGAATTTCCGCGCTGGCCACAGGGTTGCCCTTGATCAACAGGGCATACTGGCCGGGGCGAAGCTGAAGGTTGTCCCGCAGGTGCAGAGCGGGAAGCACCACGCCCATGTCCAGGGCGAACTGCCGCCTGATGGAACGGATGCGCGAGAGCAGGTTGCCGTTTTGAGCCTCGTCCACCAGAGGGATAAGACCGTAACCCACTTCCAGTTCCAGCGTATCGAGGGGGAGAAGGTTCTGAACTTCCTCCGGCGTATCGGCGCTCGCGGGTTCGCCCTTGGAACCGGATTTCGTTCCGGCGGCAGCTTTGCCTTCGAAACTGTCTTCCTCGCTTTTTTCCTTGTCGGCCATATCGCGGGAGACGATAAAGATGAGCCCCGCGAAAATCCAGAACGGCAGCAAGGGCAGGCCGGGCACAAGGCCGAAGATGAACAGCACCATGGCCACCATGCGCAGAACGCGGGAGTTGTAGGAGAGCTGGGCCAGGAATTCTTCGCCCATCTTCGCTTCAGCCGCAGCGCGGGAAACAATCATGCCCGCCGCGACGGAAATGATAATGGAAGGAATGGTGGAAACCAGGCCATCGCCGATGGTCAGCAGAGAAAACGTGGTCAGAGCCTGATCCCAGCTCATGCCTTTCTGGATGACGCCGATGAGGATGCCGCCGATGAGGTTGATGAAGGTGATGAACAGACCGGCGGTCACATCCCCCTGCACAAATTTGCCAGCGCCGTCCATGGCGCCGTAAAAATCCGCTTCACGGCGCAGGTTGTTGCGGCGCAGGGTTGCTTCCTCTTCATCAATGAGTCCGGCGTTAAGGTCGGCTTCAATGGCCATCTGTTTGCCGGGCATGGCGTCAAGGGTGAAGCGGGCCGCTACTTCGGCGATACGGGTGGTGCCTGTGGTGATGACCACCTTGTTGAGAATGAACAGAATCATGAAGATAACCGCGCCGACGACATAACTGCCGCCGACCACGAATTCAGCAAAGGACTGGATGACTTCGCCTGCGGCCGACGGCCCCTGATCGCCATTGAGCAGGATCAGACGGGTGGACGCCACGTTGAGCGCCAGGCGCAACAGGGTCGTGACCAGCAGCAGGGAGGGGAAAATGGAAAATTCCAGAGGCGAGGTCATGAACATGCTTGTCAGCAGGATGAGCAGGGCCAGCGAAATACTGAAGCAGAGCATGATATCAAGAAAAAATGTGGGCATGGGAATGAGCATGACCATCAGGATGATGATGACGCCCGCGCCCAGCATCACGTCGCCCTGGCGGGCGAAGCGCTCATAATTCAGTTTTGGGGCCGTTATATTGACTGCCATCTTCCTGACTCCTTCTTTGCCTCTGCTCATGCCCGCTGTCGAAGTTTCGACAGTGAATACACTGCGTTCAGGCGTCCTCATTCCCCCCCGAACCTTGTGTTCTCGGGGATGTGCGGCGCACAGCGTCCTTTTGGTGCGAACTGCACGGCACATGTTGCGGGTGCTTATGCAGAAAGCGTGCCATGTGTAGAAAAAGCGTACCTTTCCCAAAGAGGCAAAGGCCGCTTTGCGGTTCTTGTCGGCCGGGGCTGCGGATGATAATGCCTTGGCTCTGCATCCGCAGGGATGCATGCTTGCATAGCGGCTCCGGGAACGTCATTATGAAGCATGCTTTGCCGCCCGCATGTTGCGCCGCGGGAGCACCACATTACGTACAAGGAGATTTCCATGTCCCTACTTTTTCGGTTTTTCGGAGGACTGGTCTGTGCTGGAGCGCTGCTCACTCCCGTATCCGGAGCGGTGGCAGCCGACCCTGCCATTGCTCGCTTCCACGCGCTGGACGGCAATGGCGACGGGCAAGTGAGCTGGGAAGAGTTTCATGCGGTCAGCCCCAACATTTCCCGCAAGGGATTCGAGATGATGGATTCCAACGGCGACGGTCAGCTCTGCGAGAGTGAATGGACGGCCTTCATGTCCAATCACGGCATGGATGTGCCTGCCTCCATGAAGAGCATGACCATGCCCGCACGGGACGCCATGCCGCCCGCCTCTCCCCGCGCGGAGCAACCTGTGCGTCCGGCGGCGTCCGGGCCGATGATCATGCCTCCTTCTGATCCAGCTTCACCGGCGGCACCTTCTGCGCCGTTGATCCTGCCTCCTCAGAAATAAGCAGGCTGCAGAAACGCTTCCGCCTGCCGCCGCAACTGTTCGGTGCCGCTATTTTCCGAAACCTGCACCGTACCGTAATTCTGCGGTCTTCTTCTTTGGCGTCTTGCCTGTTGATTGGCATAACGTCTCGTTTCAATTTGTTTTTTAGCTCTTCTGCTTTGATCAAAAATTCCTTTGTGGTTTGAGACCTCCCCCTTGAGGGGGAAACGAGTA
>CAJTSU010000152.1 GCA_910579055.1 uncultured Mailhella sp.
GGGTCAGAACATAGGGTCTGGCTGGCAGATAGTTTCAATCACAAAACGCTCTAAATGTCTCATTTTCTATTTTTCAGCGGGCACGTGCACAGGCTGCCAATTCAACTATATTGCCCGCATCAGGATGGAGATCGGTTATAAAGCTCGCATTATATGTAGTTCGGCCGCCGGGCAGAGAAATTTTGATGTTTATCCAATTTACAATAACCGCATCTTTTCCATCACGAATTGGCAGACCTGTCAGCCACGAATAAGAATACTCACGTCTTTGGCTGCCAGTTATTCGCTCTCGCTTGCGTTTTGCGCGGAAAACGCCGCGCTCGCACTCCGTGCGCCCCTTCATGCCGCATGACCATGCGGCGGGGGGGGCGTCGCGTTGCTCTTGATTCCCGTACGCCGGGAACAACTCGAATCTATCTTGTCGGACATTCCAACTGGAAGTAATCGTCGATTAATCTGTGCAGCAGGCGGGCTTTTTCATTGTCCGCCAGGGTATAATGTATTTCCTTCCCCTCCCGGCGGGAACGGAGCAGCCCGTGCAGCTTCAGCGTCTTCAGATGATGTGATACCGCCGCCGGGCTCATGCCCACGGCGGCGGCGATATCACATACGCACTCTTCACAATGGCAGAGCAGCCACAGGATGCGCAGGCGCGAGCCGTCCCCTATCTGCTGAAAGGTGGCCGCCGCATCTACAAAGGCATCCGCGGAAGGCATGTGTTCCAGCACGTTTTCCGTGGGCTGGCCGTGATCGTGAGGAATAAGGGCAGGGCTCATGGCGGGCGTTCCTTGTCTGGAAGCGTCAGTTCCAGACATGGCGAATATAGGGCTGAACGGCAATGAGCGCCTTCTCCGGCGGCAGGTCCACAGTGGCGCCGGCGGCGTTTCTGTGCCCGCCTCCGCCAAACTGAGCGGCGACCTTGCGCACGTCGTCCGCGCCGCTGGAACGCAGACTGATTCTGGTCATACTCTTGCCGTCCTTTTCCACTTCGCGCAATAAAAGAGCCACGCGCACGTCCTTTATCCTGCGCAGCTGCTCCACAAAACCTTCGGCATCTTCCTTGAGCGCGCCGTATTCGTCCAATATGGCGCGAGTAATCAGCGTCACGCCGAGCTTGCCGCCGTCGAGGATACGGGCTTCGCTCATCAGGCGGCCCCACAGACGCAGTTTGCCTTCAGACCAGTTGTTGTCCAGCCTGGCGCGGACGCCGGCGATGTCCAGCCCGCCTTCCAGCAGTCGGGCCGCCATGCGCAGGGTGGAAGGCCGGGTATTGCCGTAGGCAAAGGAGCCGGTGTCCGACACCAGAGCCACATATACGGCCTCCGCCAGAGCGCCTTCCAGCGGCAGTTCCAGTGCTTCGGCGAGATGGCCGATCATTTCGCCCGTAGCGGACATGGCGGGGGCAACCCGCTGCCGTATTCCGGATTGCCCGGATGATGGTCGATGTTCACCACCGGCACTTCACCCAGCAAGTTCTGAATGCCCTCGCCCAGACGCGCGGCGTCGCCGCTGTCCAACGCGACAACCAGCCCCGGTTTTCCCGGAAGTTCTGAAATATCCCGCAGCACCGGGCTGGGAAGACGCAGCCAGCTCAGATAATCAGGAAAACCCGTTTCGTTATGCAGCAGCACCTCCTTGCCCAGCGTGCGCAAGGCCCAGCCCAGGGCCACACTCGCCCCCACGGCGTCGCCGTCGGGATTGGCGTGCGCCGTAATCAGGATACGGTCATGCTTTTTCAGCGCCGCAAGCACTTCTTCCGGCACAATGCCGATTGAAGAGGGGGAATCAGACATATATACTCCTCCTGGGGAGATGCCCCGTAACTGTTCATATTCAATCCGCGTCCATTATTTCCAGATCGCTCCAGGTCATTTCCTCGGCGCAGACCGCTTCCATCATGGCCAGGCACTTGTCCATACGAGACTGAAGGTGGCGTTCGCTGTTGCTGATGGAAACAACCTTGAGCCGCAGGCGGACAAGGGAATCTTCCGTGCCCGCTTCGGCCACGGCCACATTGAAGGTATTGCGTACCTTCTGCTTGAGGCTGTTGGCCACGCGCCGTTTTCCCTTGAGGGAATCGTTGCCGTGCAGGGCGTATTCCACCGTCAGCACGCCGATGAGCATGGGCACGGGGAACCTCCGTAATCAGGAACGATAGTCCGCGTTTAAAGATACATAGGCATGAGAGAGGTCAGAGGCAAGCAGGCGCGCCGTGCCCTGCCCGTCGCCGAGGCTGATGTCCAGCGTCACATCCGTGCCGTCCAGCGGCTCCCGCAGCAGCGTGTCAAAGTCTTCCGTGGTGGGGCGGCCATTGTGGAAGAGCGTCACGCCGCACAGGGTCACGCGCAGCCTGTCCGGATCGAAGCTTGCTCCGGAGCGCCCGGCGGCGGCCACAATGCGGCCCCAGTTCGGGTCCTTGCCGAACATGGCGGTTTTCACCAGTTGGGAATGCCCCACCGCCCGGGCCACGAGTTCGGCGTCTGCGTCACTGGCCGCGCCGGTCACGCGGATGTGCATGACCTTGGTTGCGCCTTCGCCGTCCTTCACCAGCATATAGGCCAGATCGCCGAGAATGCCGGTCAGAGCCTCTTCCAGCAGGGGCAGTTCCTCTTCCGTTACCCTGATGCCGGAAGCGCCGTTGGCCAGACCGAACAGGGAATCATTGGTGGAAGTGTCGCCGTCCACGGAAACGCGGTTGAAGGTGGCATCTGCCGCGCGGCGGAACATCTCCCGCCATGCGGCGGCATCCACGTCGGCGTCGCACAACACCAGGGAAATCATCGTCGCCATGTTGGGGCAGATCATGCCCGCGCCCTTGGCTGCTCCGGCAAGGCGCACCGTGCCTCCGTCCAGAGTCAGCTCGGCCTCCGCCAGCTTGGGAAACGCGTCTGTGGTCATGATCGCCCGGGCGAAGCGCTCAAGATCCACATGCCCCAAAGACGCCGCAAGCTCCGGCATGGCCGCGCGCCACCTGGCCATATCCATTAACGCGCCGATGACTCCGGTAGACGCGGGCAAAAGGGCGGCGGCGTCCACTCCGGAGGCCTCCGCCGCCATATCCAGCGTTTCGCGGCAATGAGCAAGCCCTACCGCCCCGGTGCAGGCATTGGCCTGTCCGGAGTTGATCAGAATACCGCGCACAGCTTCGGGGGAGCGGGCGAGATTTTCCTGCGCCACAAGTACGGGCGCGGCCCGGAACAGGTTGGTGGTGAACACGCCGGCGGCCACGGCGGGCCGTTCACTGATCACAAGTGCCAGATCGTCACGGGTTTTGCCCTTGTTGCGAAAATCCGCCGCGGCGGCGGCCAGTCTGAAACCCAGGGGAAGCGCCATATCTACCTCGAAAAAAGCTGTGCGCGGGCAGAGCGGCGGCGGCATTCCCCCGCAGGGAAGGCGCCCCATACCCGTGCTTCTGCTCCTTTTCCTGCCACACTTGCCCGTCCTGCGCAAGAAACGCCTCGTGCCGCAAAAAAGGCAACAAGCGTGGGAAGCGGCAAAGTTCGGGCATTTGCGCCCACATTGCGCGCAACGCGACAATCTGCTAGATGTATAACTTCCTCTTTCACACTTTTACCCGCAGCGGGCCATTCCGCTTTCTCCGCCTACCATTATGAAAAGTAAATCTGAATATTCCAAGTCGTCCATAGTCGATTTCATCGAAGCGCTGGCCGTTGCGCTGGTGCTCGCGCTGGCCATCCGGGCCTTTCTGTTCCAGGCCTTTACCATTCCTTCCGGCTCCATGCTGAACACCATTCAGATCGGGGACTATCTGCTGGTGAACAAGTTCCTCTATGGAGTGAAGATTCCCTTCACGGACAAGTATCTGTTCCGGGGCGAAGATCCGCAGCGCGGAGACATCATCGTCTTCAAGTTCCCCGGTGACGAGAGCGTGGACTATATCAAGCGCATCGTGGGCGTGCCCGGCGACGTGATTGAGGTCAGGAACAAACAGCTGTACCGCAACGGAAATCCTGTGCGGGAAAGCTATATCCAGCATACTCACCCGAATTTGATCGGACGCCTGGATAATATCGGGCCGCTTATCGTGCCGGAGGATGAATATTTCGTCATGGGCGATAACCGCGATAATTCCGAGGATTCCCGCGCCTGGGGTACCGTGAAGCGGGAAAAGATTCACGGCAAGGCCTGGCGCATCTACTGGTCGTGGGAGAAGGGCAGCGGCCCGCGCTGGAGCAGGCTTGGGCATCTGGTGGAGTAGATTTGACCTCCGCGGCGCGGAGCGGCAGCCCCCTTTGCCCCCCCCTTCCATGTTCTGGCGCGCGGAGCATTGTGTATCGTTCTGTTGAACACAACGTTACTGCGCAATCTGTTGCGCTCCAGCAGCCCCGCTTTCTCCGTCAAACAGCCGCTTTTCAAGTTCGCGTGAAAAACGATCCAGTCCCGCGCCTGTGAGGGCGGAAACCGGCAGAGCGTCCGGAAAGGCGGCCTGTAGCGCGGCGCGGGTGTCCGCGTCCGCGGCGTCCCATTTATTGAGCACCAGCAGGCGGGGGATACCGGAAAGCTCCAGATCGGCCAGAATGCTTTCCACCGATTCCATCTGGCGGTCAAATTCGGGGTGCGAGGCATCCGCCACATGGAGAAGGACGTCGGCGGATTCCAGTTCCTCCAGCGTGGCGCGGAAGGCTTCAATCAGTTCTTTCGGCAGGTTGCGGATAAAGCCCACAGTGTCGGCCAGCACCAGTTCACGTTCCCTGGGAAAGCGCAGACGGCGGGTGGTGGGGTCCAGAGTGGCAAAAAGCCTGTTTTCGGAAAGGACGTCCGAGCGGGTCAGGGCGTTAAGCAGTGTGGATTTTCCCGCGTTGGTATAGCCCACCAGCGCAGCCACGGGCAGGCCCTGGCGTTCGCGCCGGGCGCGGGTATTGGCCCGCTGGCGGCGCAGGTCGTCCAGTTCCTTGCGAATGCGGGTCATGCGGTCACGGATGCGGCGGCGATCCGTTTCCAGCTTGGTTTCGCCGGGGCCGCGCCCGCCTATGCCGCCCATAAGGCGGTCCATAGCCCGGCTCTTGCCCGCGTTGCGCCCGGCCAGACGCGGCAGGGTGTATTTGAGCTGAGCCAGTTCCACCTGGAGCTTGCCCGCTCGTGTGCTGGCGTGCTGGGCGAAAATATCAAGAATAAGCTGGGTGCGATCCAGCACCTTGCGCTCGGTGAGTTCCGTGAGGTTGTGTAACTGGGCAGGGGCCAGTTCTCCGTCAAACACCACCAGCGAGGCCTGGCCGCGCAGGGCGAGCACTTCCAGTTCCGCCAGCTTGGTCTGCCCGAGTATCTGGCGTGGATTGACCCCGGTTACGCGCTGCAAGAGCCGCCCGGTCACGTCCACTCCGGCGGTGCGGGCCAGTTCGGCCAGCTCGTCAAGAAAGGCTTCCTGCACCGGACGCGGAGCGGGGGAGACGGATACCAGCACGGCGCGCGTAGCTCCGGAAGCCGTGGTTGCGCCGTCGCGCAAACGGCTCCATTCCTCTTCCAGCGCCGCCGTTTCGGCCGCAAAATCCGTTTCCACCTGATCCCAGGGCACAAAGGGCGTTACCCGGCAGGCGTCTTCAGAAGAGCGATCGGGCGCGGCCGTGCGTTCTTCCAGCCCGGCAGGCAGCAGATGCGCGCTCTGAAAGCGCTGAGGCGCGCCGAATTCGTCCACGGTCAGCACGCCGATGCCGTCCAGCCGCAGAAAAAGAAGATCCATAAGGTCTTCATGAGAAAGGCCGTCCGGCGTGAGGTGGGTATGCAGCAGACGCAGGCCGCGCAAACGGCCTGCCCCGGTGCGGGAACGCGGCAGTTCGGGGATGAGAATGGACGAGGCATCGCCCACGATAATGAGTTCCACCCGGCCCTGCCGGTCGATGACCAGACCGATTTGCCGGGAGAGCAGGCGGGAGAGTGCGGCCAGTTCTCTGGCCTGATCCGTGCTGTACCCGCCCGCGGGAGAATAGCGGCGCTGGCCCAGACGGGTCAGCGCCTTCATTTCACTCGTTTTGAGGCCGGAAGTGCGGCCTTCCACTTTAGCTGCTATGGCCAAATCCTTATTTGCTGAGGTATTGGGAGATCATGTCGTCGTAGCGCGAGGTGGCCGCAAAGGTGAGCGCCGCCATGCGTTTGCGGAAGGCGAGATCCACGCCGCCTGTTTCAATCTGGGTACGGGCTTCGTCATAGTACTTCGGATCGGGCACCACGAGGATGCTGTGGAAGTTCTTGGCCGAGGCGCGCAGCAGGCAGGGGCCGCCGATGTCGATTTCCTCCACCATGTCGCGGAGCGGGAGTTTCTTCTCCAATGCGGAGGCGAAATCGTAAAGATTCACGCATACCAGATCAAAAGGTGTTATGTCATGTTCCTTCAGGGTGGCAAGGTGCTCGGTTTTGTCCTTGTCAGCCAGGATGCCGCCGTGAATTTTGGGATGCAGCGTCTTGACGCGGCCGCCCAGAATTTCCGGGAAGCCGGTGACGTCGCTCACCGCCGTGACAGGCAGGCCCTGTTCCTTCAGGAATTTCATGGTTCCGCCGGTGGAAACCAGCTCCACGCCCTTGTCGTGCAGGAAGCGGGCGAATTCCGCCAGGCCGTCCTTGTGGGTTACGCTCAGGAGCGCGCGCCGGATGGGCAGACGATCCATTCTCTTTCCCCTTTTTCAGCTTGTTTTGCCGCATTCCGGCCAAATTCCGGCCAAATTCCGGTGGAAACGCGGTCGGTTCCCTATTGTGCCAGAGGCAGGGCAGGCTTGCAATGTGTGAACAGGCAAGCAGCTTGATTTTTCCATTTTTGTAAACTGCCGCGGCTTTTCTCGGAGTGGAGCCTTGTTCTGCCTGTTACCCGGCCGCTTCCGAGCGGCTCCCATACCGGCGGGCGCGTCGCGTGTGGGGAAGATATGCTGTAAATACAGGATTTATTCCTGATAACAAGTATTTTTCATTTTCCGCTCTGTCTGTTATGTTCGGCACGAAAGGATCGGAAAAGATACATCCGTAACGCGGGATATTTTCATGCCTCAAGATACACTCAACACTGCGGCGGCGCTGGAATCCCTGGCCGTAAGCGATTACGCCAAAGTCTTTGAAATGTTGCACACGGGCATTGCCGTCATGTCGGCCACGGGCGCGTTTCTTTACTGTAACCGGGCGTTTCTGGATATGTTCAACCTGCCCTCCGATATCCGGGGCAAACATATTTCCGAGTACTTTCTTACCGGCGAACGGGGCGTGATGACCACCATCCGCACACGCAAACCGACCTTCTGCACCAGTCTGACCACCACCAATGCGCAGGGCATCTCATTCCGCTATCCCCTGCTGGACAGCAAGGGCAAGCTGTTCGGGGTGGTTGTGGAGAGCATTTCTCCCGGCATTGGGGCGGAAAGAATGCGCAAGCTTCTGGAAACCATTGATGAGCTGGAAGAAAAGAGCAACTATTTCGAGCAGAAAGTACGCAAGAAAACCGGAAGCCTGTATACCTTTGATAGTATCATTGGGGAAAGCTCCCCGATCATGGCTCTGAAAAACAAGGGCAGTCGTTTTGCCGTAAGCAGCGAACCGATTTTGCTGCTCGGCGAGAGCGGCACGGGCAAGGAGCTGGTGGCCCAGGCTTTGCATTCTGCCAGCAGGCGGGCAAGCAAGCCTTTTGTCACGGTCAACTGCGCGGCGCTTCCGCAGGATCTCATGGAGGCGGAACTGTTCGGTTACGAAAGCGGGGCGTTCACCGGAGCGAAGTCCGGCGGAATCAAGGGCAAGTTTGAGCTGGCCGATACCGGCACCATTTTTCTGGATGAAATAGGGGAACTGCCCCTGTCCATGCAGGCCAAGTTGCTGCGCGTTCTGGAAAGCGGAGAAATTCAGAAGCTGGCTCACCGGGGGCAGCTTCATTCGGATTTCCGGCTTATTGCCGCGACCAACAGAAATCTGGAGCAGTGCGTGGAAGAAGGAACGTTCCGGGAAGATTTGTACCATCGGCTGAATATTCTGGAACTGACCATACCTCCCCTGCGGGAACGTCTGGGCGACATTCCCCTGCTGGCCCGTCATTTTATCGAATTGCATGCCGGGCCCCGGCGTGCCAGGGAAATCCGGATTTCCAACGAGCTGTACCGCGCCTTTGGGCTGTACCCCTGGCACGGCAACATCCGCGAGTTGAAAAACGTGTTGACCTATGCCTTGTTCTGCCTGGAAGAAGATGAACACGTTCTTTCCGTCCGCCATCTCCCGGAGCGCTTTTTCCGCGAACTGCGCAACGAACAGCCTGAACCGGAACCGAAGGAGCCGCATCCCGACAATCTGAACATGAATCAAGCCAGCGCCCAGGCGGAACGCAAGGCGCTTTTGGCCGCGCTCTCCGGCACAAAATACAACAAAACTCTTGCCGCCCGTGTCCTGGGTATTTCCCGCAACAAGCTGTACAAGAAAATGCGGGAATTTGACCTGCTTTCTCCTTTGAATAAGAAGTAGCATAGCCGCTTTGCTGGAGAATAGTGTTGAACATATCCCTGACCGCCGGAGGCGCGAGCGTAGCGAGCTATGGAGCGACGACCCCCCGCCGCAT
>CAJTSU010000153.1 GCA_910579055.1 uncultured Mailhella sp.
ATGTATCCACGGCCGGCTCGCTTACGCCTCCGGCGGTCAAGGATAGTTTCAACACGGTTCTACAACAGAGCGTTCAACACTATTCTGGAGAAGAAGCCGGTTCATCCAGTTCGGTCAGAAGTTCCAGCTCCGCCAGCAGATGCTGCGCGGCGGCGCGCGTCTGGGGAACATCGAAGTTTTCCGTCGCATGGCTCAGGGCGCTCATCTGCGCTTCACAGGCGCTTCCGTTCATCATCTGAGCCAGTTCGTCCATATTGTTCATGATCACCCCCCAGTCCAGCTCCAGATTGTCCAGAATTTCTTGAACCAGCGCAAAGGCATGGCGGGTATGAACAGGTGCGGGCCGGTTGTTTTGCTTTCCGAAATCATCACCTTCGCCGGAAATTCCGGATGTCGGGCTTTGTGCGCCCAAAGCGGATTTCATGTCACGGATGGTCAGATATTCCTCTACCGCGCGCCGGCTTTCATGCAGCCCGGCGCTAAAGGCCGCGCTCATGGTGTCATCCAGCGCTCCGGCTTTCAGCTCTCTTTCCACTTCGGCCGAAATGCTTGAAAAGTCGGCCAGCCCCAGACTGGCCGAAACACTTTTGACCGTATGCACCAGCCGGATGGCCAATTCCGTATCGCCTTGCCGCAAGGCGTCGTCGATATCGTTGTCCAGGCGCGTGTATGACTCGGAAAACTTCCGCAACAGTTTTATATACAGCGCTTCATTGCCTCCCACGTTTTCCAGACCCGTTGCGGGAATCAGCGCGCCGGAGGTTTTGTGCTCGGACGCGATAGCCTGCATGGCGGCGGAAACCAGATCTGAAGCGCGTTTTTCAAATACCACGCTGTTCTGTCTGTCGTGGGAGGCCTTGTTTGCACCGACGCCGAGCCAGCGGAGCAGAACAGCGTTTAAACGTTCCGGATCAAGCGGCTTGATCATGTGGTCATTCATGCCGGCGGCGAAACATTGACGTTTGTCCTCTTCCTGCCCCTGCGCCGTCATGGCGACGATGGGCAAATCGGAGAACGTGTAGCCCATGCCGCGTATGCGGGACGTTGCTTCCAGTCCATCCATGACCGGCATCTGAACGTCCATGAGCACCAGAGCATACGCTCCGATGCCTGCTTCCCGAACCATGTCCACCGCTTCCAGGCCGTTCTGCGCCACATCAATGGTTACGTTCTGCTCCTCCAGCAGCGACAGGGCGATTTCCTGGTTGATTTCATTGTCCTCCACCAGCAGAACGCGTAAGGGGGCCGGCGTTTCTTTCTGGGGTTTTCGCAGCAGCAGGGGAGCCAGAGTTTCCCTCAGCGCGGACAGCAAGAAGGGTTTGACCAGGCAGGCGGCAATGCCTGCGCGGGTGAGAGCTTCCTCATCCGGCCTGCGGGTCTGGTCAACCATCAGCACCATTGGCACAGTACAGGCGGAGGGCAAAATGCCTCGTGCCCGGCATATGCATTCCAGTCCGCTCATGCCGGGCATGTGCTGGTCAGCCATGAACAGATCGGGCGTTGCGCCTGCGGCGGTGAAGTTTTGCAGCGCAGTCAGCGCTTCACTGCCGGACGCTGCCGTCGTCACATGGAAACCAAGAAGCTCCAGTTGTTCTCGCAGCACGGCCAGGGAAGAGGCGTTATCGTCCGCCACAAGTACCCTGATGTTTCCCGCTTCGCACAAGGAGGGGCGTTGGCGGGGGGCACTGTTCCCCTGTTTCAGGCGCAGTACACAGGAGGCGGTGGTACCCTTGCCCCGCCCGCTTTCAACGCGCAGTTCTCCGCCCATAAGGCGGCAGACACGCTGCGCAAGCGGAAGCCCCAGCCCCAATCCCCCATGTTCGCGGGTATTGGATCCGTCTCCCTGGCCGAACGGCTGGAAGCTGCGCGCAAGGGTTTCCGGAGTCATGCCCATTCCCGTGTCACGAATTTCAAAATGAACAACCACGTCCTTCGTGTCGGGGTTCAAAGGCTGCTCAAGGCGAGCCTCGAAATACACCTCGCCCTCCTCGGTAAAACGGATGGCGTTGTCCACCAGCGAGTGCAGGGTCTGGGTCAGACGCTCAAGGTCGCCCGTCAGGGCTTCGGGAATGTTCGGATCCACGCGGATCACGAATTCAAGGTTCTTTTTTTCCGCCTTGAAGGCATTGGCGGCGATCAGACCTTCCACCAGAGAAGGCAGCAGGAACGTGGCTTCCTTCAGTTCAAGAGCATCTTGCGCGACACAGGAAAAGTCCAGCATCTGGTTGATCATGTCGAGCAGCGTTTGTGCCCCATGCTGCAACTTGCTGATATAGTCGCGCTGTTGTTCGGTCATGCTGGTTTGTGAAAAAAGGTAGCTCATCCCCATAATGGCGTTCAGGGGAGTGCGTATTTCGTGATTCAGGCGGGCCAGGAACTCGCTCCGGAACGCTTGCGCCGCGTCTGCCGCATTGCGGGCCGTTTCCAGAGCGGCAAGCAGATTGTTGTTTTCGGTCAGATCCGTTATCCAGATCACGCAGTATTCGCCGCCTCCAAGATGGAGAGTTTGCGCCGCAAAATGCGCCTCGCGCGTTTCACCTGTGGGGGATTGAACTTCCAGCGTACAGCCGTCCATGCGCTCCCGCGCAATCTTGCGCAGATCGAGGTCGGCATACGTCTCCGGGCTGTCTCCCGCCCGCAGTCTGACAATGTCCCCGGCTTTCCGGTTGAGCCAGATCACCTTGTCGTCTTTGAGCACGACGACGCCCGAAGGGCTGGCGGCAAGCATGTTTTTCAGCAGCGTTTCCCCTTCGAACTGGCGCTTTTGACAGGCTTCGCGCGCCCAGGCAAGAAAGGCTGCAAGCAGCAGGATGGTCAGAACGACGATTGCCGCCTTCTCCAGATCGCGGCGCTCTTCGCAGAACAACATGAGCCAGAGCAGCGCCGGGATGAAAAAACTTCCCGCAAGCAACCGGAAAAAGAAATCTTTCCGCCTCATGGGCAAAACTCACTCCAATTTATTTCAAGTTACACCTGAAGCCAAAATTTCTCAAAGCTTATATTTGTGCAAATCTTATCCCGAATAAACTGCATTAATCAGCGTTTCCTTCAGAATGATGACAAACCCCGTTTTGCGATGTTTGGCGCCGTCTAAACCGCAAAGCGGCCTGACGGAAGGCACAAAAATCAGTCGCTGCTTTATTGAGCGGCTTGGCGGGCATCCCCAAAGAGGCTTTTGCCTCTTTGGGGATGAATAAACCAGTGGTTCCTTTAATATTAATGATTTCTTCGCGCTTAATCAATGTCGTTTGCGGAAGCGGGGAAACAAGCTTGCCAAGCGCCCCTTTGCTGGATTAATCTGCGTCCTTCTCGTATCACTGTCTGCAAGGATTTGTCATGACGTCCCCTTCTTCTCTGCCCCGCCCGGTCGTGTCCGGCGCGGCTTCCGCCGTTGGCGAACAACCGCGGAAATGCCCTCCCGCTGCTCCGGATATGAGCCGCTTACGGGATATTTCCGCCCCGCGCAAGGCCTCCATCCGTGACGTGGACGGCATGTCCGCCCTGATTAACGAATTCGCTGCCAAGGGCATTATGCTGGCCCGCGGCCCGCTCTATTTGTATCAGAGCATTCAGGATTACCGGGTCATGACCATGCCTGCCCCCGACGGCACCGAGCGGGTGGTGGCTTGCGGTGGTCTGCATGTGCTGTGGGAGGATCTGGCGGAAGTGCGATCCGTGGCGGTGCATCCCGCGTTGCAGAAGAACGGGTTGGGTCGGGCCATGGTGGAGGCTCTGCTGGATGACGCCAGGCGGCTGGAGGTGCGGCGCGCCTTTACCTTTACCCTGGCCGAAGGTTTTTTTCGGAGTCTGGATTTTGCGGTTATTCCGCGCGATCAACTGCCGCCCGTAGTCTGGGCGGAATGCAGCAAGTGCCCGAAATACTACAAATGTGACGAAGTAGGCATGATCCGCCCTCTTTCCCCCCTTTCCATGTGACCTTCAGGAGTCTTTCATGATCCAGCTGACCGGCCGACATTTTCTGAAAATTGCCGATTACAGCCCCGAGGAACTGGGCTTTCTGCTGAATCTTGCGGCGCGCCTCAAAACGGCCCGCGGGCATGGCACGGAACCCCGCCTGCTGGACGGGCGGCGCATCGCCCTGATTTTTGAAAAGGATTCCACGCGTACCCGCTGCTCTTTTGAAACAGCGGCGTATGATCAGGGCGCGCATTGCACCGTGCTCGGCGCAGGGTCGCAAATCGGAAAGAAGGAGTCGATGGCTGATACCGCCCGTGTGCTTTCCCGCATGTTCGACGGCATCGAGTACCGGGGGCATGGGCAGTGTGTGGTTGAGGAGCTGGCCCGTTACTCCTCCGTGCCGGTGTGGAACGGCCTGACCAATGAGGCGCATCCCACGCAGATACTGGCGGATTTTCTCACCATGCGCGAGCACTGCGCCAGGCCGCTTTCTGAAATGACCTTCGCCTACCTTGGCGATGCCCGCTACAACATGGGCAATTCCCTGATGATGGGCGCGGCCAGGATGGGGATGAAGTTCCGGTCCATCGCTCCCGCCGCGCTCCAGACTTCAGCGGAAGTGCAGCGGATGGCGCGGGAGGCGGCCGCCGCCACGGGCGCGGAGATCGTCTGCACCGATAATGTGGCCGAGGGCGTGAAGGGCTGCGACTTTTTGTACACGGATGTATGGGTTTCCATGGGCGAACCGGACGAGGTATGGAAGGAGCGCATTGACTTGCTCCTGCCCTATCAGGTCAACGCGCGAACCATGGAATTGACGGGGAACCCCGATTGCAAATTCCTGCACTGCCTGCCTGCGTTCCATAACCGCGACACGAGTGTGGGGGAAAGCATTTATCAGAAATTCGGTCTTGATGCGCTGGAAGTGACGGAAGAGGTATTCGAGTCGCCCGCGTCCGTGGTGTTTGACGAGGCGGAAAACCGTGTCCATACCATCAAGGCCGTCATGGTTGCGACCATCGGCCATGTTCCCCCTGTGTTTATGGAAGACTGAACAAGGAAAGTACGCAAGAAAGGAAACGCTCTCCTAACACCTTTGTGCCTCCGGCGGTCAGGGGCAGTCTCAACTAGGTTACAAGAGCCTTGGAGTCAGAACAGGCGGGGCAACGTCCCGGAAAAGTTGCCCCGCTTGTGTGTTGGCGTTGTTCCGTCAGATGACATTGCCCGCGCACCAGCCGGTGTCGGTGGCGTTGCGGATATTGGCAGGGCCGGTGCAGTCTCCGACATTGATCACATCGAACGCCGTGCCGGAGAAGGCGTCCCGTTCTTCCGCCAGAGGGACGGAACCGGCGGCAAGGATCACGCTGTCCGCCGTTATGGCGCGCATGGAACCGTCTTTGCCGCGAACGACTACGCCGGAATCCGTAATCTCCATACACTGCGTGTTCACCAGCAGCGTGACGTTATGTTGTTCCATGTGCTCCTCAAGGCTCATGCGGTCGGCAATTTCCGCTGTGGCGGCGTAGTGGGGAGTTATTTCCACCACAGTCACGTCATGTCCGCGTTCTCCGAGAGCAATGGACAATTCGCAGCCCACCACGCCGCCCCCGATGACGACGATTTTTTTGCCGAGCTTTTCTTCATGGCCGAACACATCCCAGGCCATGACCACAAGAGCCTTGTCCACACCCGGAATGGGCGGCACGGCCTGTTTCGCGCCTACGGCCACAATGACCGCGTCAAAGTTGGCCCTGGCGATCAGTTCCGGCGTCATGCGCAGACCGAGTACCACCTTTACGCCGCACTTGCGGATCCGGGTAATCAGGTAGTCGCGGAACGCCGCAACTTCTTTCTTGAACCACAGGTGCTGCGGGTAGAACCCGGTTTGTCCGCCGAGTGCGTCCTTCTGCTCGAAAAGCGTTACGTCGTGCCCCTTTTCGGCGGCGGTGACGGCGGCCTGCATGCCCGCGATGCCTCCACCGATAACGGCGACGGATTTTTTGCCGGTGAAGCGGAAGGCGCGGGCCCAGGCGCTGCCCTGCCCGACCAGCGGGTTGACGGAACATTTGGTTTCAAAGGTGGCGTCGTTGAGTATGGTCACTTCCGTGGTCAGGGGGTTGCGCCGGCCGCCGTCCACACAATAGTCGCAATGGATGCAGGGACGGATATCCTCTTCCCGGTTTTCGCGCACCTTGTTGACCCAATCGGGGTCGGCCACGGCCTGGCGGGCCATGAGCACATAATCACAGCGCCCCTCAGCAATGAAGCGTTCGGCCATTTCCGCGCTGTGCACCGAGCCGATGACGCCCACGGGCTTTTTGAAACCGGCCTTTTTGAGCGCCTCCGCTCCGTCAATGTTGTGGCCGGGGGTCACGAAGCAGGTGGGGTGCATCTTGGGGCGGGCATGGGCGTCAAGGCGTGTGCCGCAGGAGAGGTGGATCATGTCCACATATTCTTCCATGAGCAGAGCCTGACGCGCGGCATCGTCGGGGGTGATGCCGCCCTCGGCGCGATCCGAACCGTTCATGCGGATTTCGATGATCATGTCGTCGCCCACCACTTCCCGAATGCGCTTGATGACCATGAGCGGGAAGCGTACCCGGTTTTCCACCGAGCCACCGTAGCAGTCGGCGCGCTTGTTGCTGAGCGGCGAGAGGAAATTGTTCATCAGCCAGCCGTGCCCGTAATGGAGCATAATGGCATCAAACAGACAGCGCCGGGCCTGACGGGCGGCCATGACGTACATTTGGGCAACTGCTTCCATGTCTTCTTCGGTCATTTCATGCACCATGCGGCCGTTGTACATGAATGCGCTGGGCCCCATGGGCGGGCACACTTCGGGTAAGGCGCAGATGCCGGGATGATAGATTTCGCAGGCCGTGCGGCAACCGAAAGCATGGATGGAGCGCTGGGCGAAGTGCATGAAGGTGAAGCCCTTGGACGCTTCGTCCAGATTCAGTGTGCCGATATGGGCGCTGTGAGCCGGAACTTCAATGGGAATGGCGCAGGAGGCGAATCCACCGCGCGCGAAGTCGGTGTAGTAATCCACACCGTAGTCGTTGATGACGCCGTGGGTATCGCTGGAGTAGGCTCCGGACGCCTGCATGGGGCCGACCATGATGCGGTTTTTATATACGATGTTTTTTTTGCCCACGGTCAGGGGCTGAAACAGATGGGGATACTTTTCCAGATACAATGGCTTGGACATGACGCTCTCCTTTGCTTGGTATGGGGAAAACAGATGCCGGCATGACGTATTCGGCCTGTATGGTTGTTATAGGCGAGATGGCGACATGTCCTCTATTGATCATGGTCTGATAGGAGTATAAATTTTTTTTTGATACCGCGCCGTTATCTCATCGCGCGTTGGATGCCGGGCGGGAAGGAGGCTGGCAATGCAGTTTCGCCATCTTGAGTATTTCGTGCATGCCGTGGAATGCAAATCGTTGAATCGGGCGGCGCGGCGCCTGGATGTCAGCCCGCAGACGCTGTGCGCGGGCGTGGCTTCCCTGGAAAAGGAGCTGGGGTATCCCTTGCTCAACCGTTGCCCTGCCGGAGTATCGCCCACGCCGAATGGAGAAGTTGTTTATAACGATGCGGTACAGCTGGGAGATATGGTGCACAGGTGGCGTTCGCTCGCCGGTTCACGGGGGGAACGCGATACGGTCATGGTGAAGTTGGGAGCCTCCACTACCCTGATGCGCTGGCTGGTGCCGCAGGTCGTTATTCAGATCAAGAAGGATTACCCGCACATTTATTTTGATTTGCATGAATCCTTTGTGGAACAGGTATTTCGCACGGTTGTGGACAAACGGACGCTTGGCCTGATTACCTGCGTGAATGAACGGGTAGAAAGTTCATACCGCGTACAGCTCGCTCAGAACGACATGGAGGCATTGGTCGGGCCGGAGGACGGATGCGTGGTGGTGCTGAACAGGAAGCACCCTTTTGCCGCATTGCCGAGCCTTACATTGCGGCACTTGGCGGAACTGCGCGTGGTCTGGAATCCACAGCGGGATCAGTTTTTCGTGTACCGGGATATCTGCAAGTATTTTTCTCCGGAGGGTAGTATCCATATTCCGGAGCAGGAGAATCTTTTGCGGCTTATCTCCATGGAGATCGGCATAGCAGCGGTGCTGCCGCGCAGCGTACTGCGCGCGCCGGGAGACTGGGGCCGCAACCTGCGCGGCATGGATGTGGAGGATTTTCCCATGCCGGGCAGGATTTGGCTGATCTATCCCCGCAAGTTGCGTTCTTCTGAAAGTGTGGTGCTGGATGCCATCCGCAGAACATTGAACGAGGTGAGCGCGACCCCCGGAGCATGTTTAAATCCGGTGTGAATATATTGAACGCTCTGTTGTAGAATTGTGTTGAAATTATCCTTGACCGCCGGAGGCGCGAGCG
>CAJTSU010000154.1 GCA_910579055.1 uncultured Mailhella sp.
GGCCTGTTTTGCGCAAGCAGGATGTGTTTAAATATAAAATAGATGATCAGTAAATCCGTGGGGAGACAGGGGAACGGCGAAGCTTGGACTTGAGCAGGCGCTGTTTATCATGCGGGAAACCGGCGACCACAGTGCTTTTCTTCTGATGGCGGCGGAACTTGGTTTTCGGGCCATCCCGCGTGAGGCTATTCCGGATCATCCTGATACGCGGGAGGAGATGCTGGACGACAACAATATGCTTACAAAGTTTCATGCAGCCGTTCGGAATGGCGAGAGTCTGATGGTTGTACAGGCGAAAGCCGCCGCTACGCATAAGGATATCGACGAAACTGTGGAGCAGTATCGGCGGGAACTGGCGAAGCAGGAGATACAGAAATGAATGACCTGAAGATTTTTGAAAAGGCGGAGTTCGGTTCCGTCCGGGTGATCATGAAGGACGGCGAACCGTGGTTTGTGGCAAGGGATGTGGCAGAAGCTCTTGGCTACACATGGAGCGGCAGCCGTATTGCTCATGTCCCGGACGAATGGAAAGGGGTGACATCCGTTGTCACCCCCGGAGGAACACAAGAAGTTGCTACGCTTTCCGAGCCAGGCGTGTATTTCTTCCTTGGCCGTTCGGACAAGCCTGCCGCGCTTCCCTATCAGAAATGGATTGCTGGGGATGTGGCACCCTCCATCCGCAGGACGGGCGGCTACCTGATCGACAAGCCGGACGACACGCCGGAAGTCATCATGGCCCGCGCCGTGCTGGTCGCTCAGGACACCATCAAACGCCTTGAAAGCCGGAATACGGAGCTTGAGGGCGCGGTGAGCGAAATGAAGCCCAAAGCCCTCTTTGCCGATTCCGTGGCGTCGTCTTCGTCGTCCATTCTGGTAGGACAGCTTGCCGCGCTCATCCGTCAGAACGGCGTGAATATCGGTCAGAATCGCCTGTTCGAGTGGATGCGCGGGCGTGGATATCTCGTCTCTTCCGGTTCCCGAAGAAATTTTCCCACGCAAAAGAGCCTGGACATGGGTCTGTTTGAGGTCAAGGAACGGGCCATCAATAATCCTGACGGCTCCGTGCGTCTGACCCTGACCACGAAAGTTACAGGCAAGGGGCAAATTTACTTCGTCAATAAGTTCATGGGCGGTGTTTCCCCGGAGGCCATGGCATGAACACAAGCACAACCTACGGCCAACGGTCATGCCTTTTTTGCGGGAAGCCCTTTGAGGCGGTGACTCTGTATCAGTTCTTCTGTTCTTCCGAGTGTCGCGGGCAGCGGAGGAGGCAGCAAAAGGCTGCGTACCATGCCCGGTTCAAGGATAGGATCACCGCTCTCAAAAAGCGTGTGGCGGATCTGGAAGAGGAAATCGAGCTCCTGAAGCGCACGGAAAGCCATGAGTTGAAAGAGGCCAGAAAGGAACTTGATCAGCTCCGCGCCGAACTGGAAGCGTTGCGCAAGGAACGTAACCTGACGCAAGACATCACCCGTCAGCGGACAGTTGAGCATCCGGTCAATCGGGCGGCTCCCGCCGTGGACACCAGCGGCTGGGATTTCTGCCTGCACATGAGCCTGCGCGCTCCGCGTCTGCCCTGCGGAGAGCGCGAGGAGTGCTTGGGCTGTGAGAGGATGGGCGGGAACAGGCGCGCATCCTCAAACTCGCCGGAGGAACGCGTTTGCCCCGCGTGCGGGAAGACATTCGCGATAAGACACGGGCATCAGAAATATTGTTCGCACCACTGCCGAAGCGCCGCTTCCAAGGCCAAAGAAAAGCAGGCGGGGAACGATGACGCTTGACTGTCGTCACCGTCTGCCTTCGCCGGAGCTGGCCGGGCGCACGACGTGGGAGCAGCTGCGGGAAGACCGGGAAAGGTATCCGCACCTGCGGCCCTGCATCAAGACGGGCTGGAACTGGATATACCGTACAAGCTGCGAGAAGTGCAGCGAGGCCGTAGAGCGATGACCCTCTGCCGCTGCTGTGCGTATGCGCGGAAGATGCCGGGAGAAGACTGAAGGGGAAACATGATGCGATGGTTTAAGCATATGACCTGCTCTTTCAATGACGAAAAGCTGTCTGCCGTGGTCGATGAACTGGGGATGGAAGGCTATGGTTTCTGGTGGCGGATATTGGAAGTTGTGGCGGAAAAAATGGACGAAAATGGAGAATACTCTGTCAGTTTTTCTCCGAAAAAATGGGGAAATTTCTTTGGTTTTTCCGCCAAAGAATTTGAAAATTTCGCCAGAATTTTTCAGAAAAACAGAATTTTTGATGTGGAATTTTCAGAAAATCAAGTGATGGTTTCCATCCCTAACCTGTTGAAATACCGTGATGAATGGTCCAGGAAGAAGGCCAGAAACTCCGGAGTTGCTCCGGAGGAACTCCGGCCCTCGCGCGCGTTTAAAAGATCAAGATATAGATAAAGAAGATATTACCCCCCCTGTATCCCCCCCCTAAGGGGGATGACGCCCCCGCAAAGAGAAAGCCCAAACCCGCTCCGCATCCGAAAACCGCTTACGGCGAAAACCACCGCGTCAAGCTCACGGCGGAGGAACTGGCAAAGCTGCGGGAACGGTACGGCGATGAAGACACCCGCGCCGCTATCCGCAAGCTCGACCTGCATATCGAGGCCAAGGGGCGCGATGCCTACAAGTCGCACTATGCGGCTCTCCAAAGCTGAGTTTTCCAGGCTGTGGAGGAAGACCGGGCCAAGCTGACGCGCGCCGCTCCAGCCGTACTGACGGCAGACAGACCACGGGCGACGACCCAGGCGCAGAAACAGGCACAGGAGCGGGAACGCAGAGCTATATGGCTGCTGGAACAGCGGCGCAAGGAACGAGAGGCGGAACATGACGCACAACATGCCTATGACGACCCACGATCCACGACGGATGCTGCAACTGCTCACGGGTTTGGCGGCGCATTACCCGTTGGCGGGATATGACGATGCAACGCTGGTATTGCTGGCAGAGGACTGGGCGGAGGACCTGGCGGGCTACCCTGTGGACGTGCTTGTGGAGGCGGCCAAACGAGCGCGCCGGGAAGAACGGTATTTCCCGAATGTCGCTGTGATGCGTGATTACGCCGGGCAGGTAGCGGCGGATATCATGGTGCGGGAACAGCGATACGCTCTGCCGGAGAGCTTGCCGGACGAAGATGCGGAGCGGCGGCGCTGTCTGGACAGGCTCGCGGAAATCAGGGCGCGGATGGGGTGGCATGGCACAGCAAGGATGCAATAATTGCGGGGACGCGCTTATTGGCGGCCCCATGGCCTGCCAGATGTGCGGCCAGATATGCGGGAGGGAAAATATGTTGTCATTTACTTTGCCTTGCGTCCCCTCTGCCCAGCAGAGAGCGCGGCACGCCACGCGGAACGGTTTGAGTGTGGCCTACAAGAGCGCCAGCCAGAAGGCCAACGAGCGCACGCTGGACGCCCTGCTGGCGCGGTATGCGCCGCTCTCGCCCATGGCCGGAGCGGTATCGCTGGAGTTCCGGGCGGTGTTCCCCACGCCGAAAAGTGTGAGCAAGTCCCGCCGGGCGGCCATGCTGCGCGGTCAGCAGTATCACACGCACAAGCCCGATTTGGACAATCTCGCCAAGCAGCTCAAGGATGCCATGACCCGCCTGCAATACTGGTACGACGACAGGCAGGTGGTGAGGCTGATTTGCCAGAAGGCATACGGTGAGGTCGGACGCTGGGAAGTCTGCGTGCGGGAGATGGGGGAAGCATGAGCATGGAGCGTGATGATCCGCGCCGCTGTCCGAAGTGTGGGGAGCGGGGAAAGCGGTATAACCGACATGCCCGGCATGACGGGTTCGGCATCCGCATCGGCTACCGCTGCCCGAAGTGCGGGACGGAGTGGGATACGAAGCTCCGGCGCGTGGGCAAGGCAAGAAATCCGCTTGATACGAAGACTTGACGCTTCGGGATGGAGTGGCTATTTTACTTACAGGCGGGGCAATGGATGCAGCAACACCCATCACCCCTTGGGCAAGTCCCTCAGATACGGTTTAGGCGTATCGCCGTTTTTATCGCCGCTCAGTATCCTCTACGCTGGGCGGCAAACTCATTTAATCCAGCCAATGGCGGACAATGAGAACGACTAGAACTCCTGCCAAGACTTGGCAGAGGAGGTCTAGCAAGAACTGCTCCATAGGCATCACCTCCCATGAGGGACAGGATTTGCCCGTGCCGCCTTATAGCTGAAGCTGACCGCCTTTTCAATCCAGATTTTTTCGCAAATCAATATCACACAGTGTGACATGCGGGGCTTGATTCCCCTCCCCTGATATGCGCTACACTCCCGGCAAACGTCGGGAGTTTTTTTATGGCTCAGCTGATTGAGCAGAATGAGAGTTTCCTGAAACAGCTCATGCGGCACGAAGGCACGAAACGCGCGCCGGATGGTTCGCATGTCGCCTATCGCTGTCCCGCCGGGGCGCTGACCATCGGGTACGGGCATAATCTGGACGCCAATCCCGTCAAGGGACTGAATGCGTTTTCCGTCATTTCCGAGGCGCGGGCGCGGAAAATCCTGATTGCCGATGCGGCCGTTTTTGCCGCCGCGCTGGATAAGAAAATGCCGTGGTGGCGCAGGCTCAATGCGCCGCGTCAGGCCGTGCTGCTGAACATGGCCTTCAATATGGGCATGGCGGGTCTGCTCGGTTTCCGCCGCACGCTTCAGGCCGTGCGGGAGCAGCGCTGGAAGGACGCCCGTGACGGCATGCTGGCCTCGAAATGGGCCGGACAGGTGGGACGGCGGGCGAGCGAACTGGCGGAACAGATGCTGACGGGGCAGTGGCAGGGCGGTCAGCCCGCAGGCGGATCCGCGGAACAGAGGGTAACTCGATGAGCTTTCTCTCCGCCATTCCGGTGCTTGGCACGCTGCTGGACAGGATCACGAACCGCCTTCTGCCCGACCGGAGCAAGGTGGCGGAAAATCAATCGGCCATTAACCAGGCGGAACTGTCGGGCGCGCCCGCCTCGCGCCTGCGGCTGTGGCGATCCTTTCTTGGCTGGGTGCTGTCTCTGGCCTTTGCCTGGGAGGTGGCGGTTCGGCCCGTGATTTCCACCTACTGGCCGGAGGTGCGGCTGCCGCCCTCCGTGTTGGGCGAAGTCTCCCGTATCCTGCTGGGAATGTTGGGATTGGGGTTCTGAAGTGAAAAGATATTCTTTTACCTTATCCGACGGAGCCGCGAGCTGGAGCGATCCTGGAGCGAACGGCGAGGATTCGTCGGGGCCTGCCCCCGCGAACACGGATAGGAACCGTGAGCGGTCAAATGTCCTGTTGGGATTGAGGTTTTAAGATGGAAGATCATCAGCGTGAGCTTGAAATCGAAAAGCGTTTGACCCGGCTGGAAGCCAAAATGGACGAGGTCAAGGAACTGATTGCTGCGTCTGTGGTTTCGCAAATCAGAGATCATGGCAAACGCCTCGCCGCGCTGGAGGGACGCCAGATTTGGGTCGGCGGATGGGTGGCCGGAGCGGGTGCTGCGGGCGCGGCGTTGGCGGCCGTGATCCGGCGTTACTGGCAGGTGTGACATGAGAACGCGTTACGACTGGGAAAATATTCGCATGGAATATGAGGCCGGGATGACACAGACCGGGCTCTCACGCAAGCACGGGGTGAGCCGGGCGGCTATTTCGCGGCGGGCCAAACGTGAGGGCTGGAAGCGGAATGCGTTTGGAAGTGATTCCAGAGAGGATGACAGGGTCGGCAGACAGACTTCCGATCCCGCCGGAGAATACAGTGCGCGGCTTCCCGTAAAAAACAGGAACGAAAGCGAGGGCAAGAGCGCTATTATCCGGCGGCATCGGGAGGAATGGAATAAGATCCGGATCCTCATTGAGGACGCGGTGACAGAACAGGATGCCGATGCGGTCAAGCTGGCGAAGATTACCGCCGAGACACTGAAAATCCGGCAGGAAGGCGAGCGTAAGGCCTGGGGCATACAGGACAAGAACGAAACTGAAATTTCCGGAGGCGTGGTGCTGACATGGCAGAAGTGATCACCATTCCCTACAAGCCGCGCTATCCCGGTGTGCACGAGGCGCTGGAAGCGCATCGCTTTGCCGTGCTGGTGGCGCATCGGCGCTTCGGCAAGACCGTGCTGGCCGTGAACCATCTTTTGAAGCAGGCGCTTTTGTGCAGGCGGGAGCGCGGCTCCTTCGCCTACGTTGCTCCCTTCCGCAATCAGGCCAAGGCCGTGGCCTGGGATTATCTCAAACATTATTCCGCGCCCTTGCCGGGCCGGGCGGTGAACGAGAGCGAGCTTTCCGTGACCCTGCCAGGCGGCGCGAAGATGCGGATTTTCGGGGCGGACAACCCCGACGCTTTGCGCGGCCTGTATTTCGACGGCGTGGTGCTGGACGAAGTGGCGCAGATGAAGCGCGAGGTATGGGAAGAAATCATCCAGCCCGCGCTGGCCGACCGGCAGGGCTGGACCTTGTTCATCGGCACACCGAAGGGTGTCAATCTGTTTTCCGAACTGTATGAGCGCGCCCGCAGGCTGGAAGCCGAGGAAAATACACTGTGGACAAGCCTGATCTTTCGCGTGGACGAAACCGACGCTCTGCCGCGTGAAGAAGTGGAGCGCCTGCGGCGGGAGCTTTCGGAAAGCGCCTGGCGGCAGGAGATGCTGTGCGACTTTTCCGCGTCCGCCGACGATGTGCTGATTCCCATCGACCTTGTGACGGAAGCCTGCGCCCGGCGCGTTGACTATGCCGACGTGCGGGGGATGCCCGTGATTCTCGGCGTGGACGTGGCGCGTTTCGGTTCGGATTCCTCCGTCATCTTCCGGAGGCAGGGCTTGCAGGCGTTTCCGCCCGTGGTGCTGCGCAATCTGGACAACATGGAGCTGGCCGACCGCGTGGCGGCGGCCGTGGCGGAACATCGCCCCCATGCCGTGTTCATCGACGCCGGGCAGGGACAGGGCGTCATCGACCGCCTGCGGCATCTCGGGCATGAGGTGATTGAAGTGCCCTTCGGGGGAAAAGCTCTTCAGGAGGCGCGTTTTGTGAACCGGCGTTCCGAGATGTGGTACGGCCTGCGCGAATGGCTGAAGGCCGGGGGATGCCTGTCGGGGGATGGCGCGCACGCGGGGCGGCTCAAGGCCGAACTGTCCACGCCGCTGTACTGGTACGACGCGGCGGGGAAAATCGCGCTGGAACCCAAGGATAAAATCAAGGAACGCCTGGGCGCGTCGCCGGATATAGCGGATGCGCTGGCCCTGACCTTTGCGGCCCCGGTGGCTCTGCCGGATGTTCAGTGGGAGCGGGCGGACAACATGGGGCGCGACGGGCACGGACTGCTGTACGGATGGAGGGACAAGGATGCCTTCTGAGTACCGTTTTGCTGTGGCTGATACGCCGGAACTGCGCCGGATGCCGTGGGAGAAGATGGACGCCGAGGGGGTGACGCGGACGGTGTTGTGGAACTGTGCGCGGCCGACGCTGTATGACTGGCTGGAACTGGTTTCGCCTTCCCATACGCTGATGGGCGTGGCCTTTGATGATGATCGATGCGGCGATGTGGCCGGGGCGCTGTGGGTTATCCCTTCCGGACGGTGCGGCACGGTGCATTTCGTTATGTTTCGGGATTGGCGGGAGGACAGTGTACGGCTGGGGCGCGAGGCGGTGCGCTGGATTTTTCGGACATGGCCGCTGGAGGCTCTGCTTGCGGCGTTCCCGGCCCGGTACCGGCATCTGTATCCGTTCATGGATGCGCTGGGTTTTGACCTGTGGCCGGAGCGTCTGCCTCTGGCCTGCCCGATGCCCGCAAAACACAATCCGGCGCGCTGTGCGGACATGGCTCTGGCGCTGCTGAACAGAAAAGACATGAGGTGAATCATGGGCGGTGTGGTGAAAGCCGTTGGAAGTTTATTCGGCGGGGGCAAATCATCTCCCGCGCCTTCCGTCATTACCTATGAGGCGGAGGAAGCTCCCCGCGAGCAGGAGCAGGAAGCGGAAAGCTCCGCCGTGCGCGACGAGGAGCAGCGCAAGATGCGGCGGCGTCGTCAAATGGGCGGGACGATATTGACCTCTCCGCTCGGCACAACGGGAAGCGTGTCCAGCACGGGGAACAGCCTGCTCGGCGGGATGGGATAGCGTATGGCGGCGGACGTAAAGGAATTGAAACAACTGGTGTCGCATCTGGAAGGACTGCGAACGAAACGGCTTGCCCAGCAGTATGAGATAGGCAAGTTGATTCTTCCTTCACGCGGGCTGTTCCGGGGTGAGGAGACAGAGAGTCTGCGCGATGCCAATCTGTTCAATCCCGCCGCGCAAAGGGCGCTGCGCAAGGCCGCCGCAGGCATGACGCAG
>CAJTSU010000155.1 GCA_910579055.1 uncultured Mailhella sp.
GGCGTCGCTCCATACGCGCTAACGCGTGTGCCTCCGGCGGCCAAGGAGAGTTTCAACACTATTCTGGAACAAAGGCTTTTTTGTGTGGGAAAGGGGCCGCGAGGGAGCTTTCTCACGCCCTACGCCTTGAACACGAAAAAGGCTCCGGCCACAATCAGCCCGAACCCGATCAGATGATTCCAGGTCAGACTCTCTCCGAGGTACAGCGTGGAGAAGACGCCGAACACGGTCAGCGAAATGACTTCCTGAATGGTCTTGAGTTCCGCCGCGCTGAAATACCCGTAACCTACACGGTTGGCTGGCACTTGCAGGCAGTATTCAAAAAAGGCCACGGCCCAGCTGATAATGACGGCGGCCATAACGGGCATGGCCTGATGCCGCAAATGCCCGTACCAGGCATAGGTCATGAAGCAATTGGAACCGATAAGCAGCAACACCGTGACGAGCGGAACGGGAAGATTCAGAAACATAACATTGCCCCGATAAAAGTGTGTACGGCGCACACCATGCCCCAACGCGAAAAAATTTCAAGACCGGCGTTCCTTCCCGAAAGGCCGTGCAAATACCGCACGCGAAAGCAACATATGTTGCAGGGCTTGAGCACTCCACCGCCACGATGTCGCCCTGCCCGTTTTTCTGGCCGGGCAACCTGGACAAAACCAGGCTCAACGCCATTGCAGCAGTCCGGAAACCGGAACGGCGCAATCATAGAACCATGTTGATAACACTGTGCGTGACGTGTATTTTTACTGCGGCACGGGCGGCAACATTCGTTGCCGCAAAGGCATGTATCCAGGCCCGGATCGGCCTCCATACGAGCTGACGCGCGTGCCTCCGGCAGTCAAGGTTATTTCAACACCACGCCATAACAGAGCCAGACAAATACCCAAGGAGCCGGGTTATGTTCAACAGCCGAACACCGGGGCATCACGGCCCCCTATCAGATCTGACGCACGAATACGCCAGGCTGGACAGTTACAAGACACGGCTGGACACATTCCGCCCCTTGCCGCCGGAAGCGGTAAAAAATCTGCATGCGGATATGGTGGTGCGCTACACCTACCATTCCAATGCCATTGAGGGGAACAGCCTGACCATCTCGGAAACCAAGGTGGTGTTGGAAGAGGGCGTGACCATTGGCGGCAAGAGCATGCGCGAACATCTGGAAGCTATCAACCATCGGGAAGCCATTGACTGCCTGATTGCCCTGGCCGGGCAACCCGACCCCCTGACTGAAGCTGACATCAAGGATTTGCACCGGATTGTGCTGCGGGGGGTGGATACGAAAAATGCCGGACGCTACCGGCAGCAAAACGTGCTTATCAGCGGCGCCGGCTTCACTCCGCCGGATTTTCTCCATGTGAGGGAGCACATGGAAGGTTTTTGTCAGTGGCGTGCGGACGAGGCATTCAACCTGCACCCCGTGGAACGTGCCGCCCGTGTACATGCGGACTTTGTGAATATCCACCCCTTTGTGGACGGCAACGGCAGGACAGCCAGACTGCTTATGAACCTTGAACTTCTGCGGGCCGGCTTTCCCGTTGTCATTATCCCTGTGGAAGAGCGCAGCGCATACTATGCCAATCTGGACGCCGCGGCCGTACATGGAGAATATGAGCCCTTTGTACGGCAGGTTTGTGCGTTGGTGGAGAACAGCTTTGCGCCGTACTGGTTTGTGTTGGGAGTGGAAAAATGAATGCTCACCGGCAGAAAAAAAACACCTGAAATATGTTTACTTACCGGGAATAGCCTTACAGGATATCCGGCATAAAATTTGCGCAAGTTTTGCCCCTTTGCCCAGAGCACATAACTCAAGGAAAGCCGTCTCTTCACATCTTCCATCATCCAGGTTGCAGTTCAGCGCGAATTGAGCATCATACGATTGGTCTAACCAAGAAGAACCAGCGCTATGGAGTTACGGGTACTGCGGTATTTTCTGGCGGTTGCCAGAGAGGGAAGCATGACCGGGGCGGCAAATTTTTTGCATGTGACGCAGCCGACGCTTTCCCGGCAGCTCAAGGAACTTGAGGAAGAACTGGGAGCTGAGGCCATTCGTAAGGCTCCTTCGTCGCCTAACGACTGCCGCTCGCCCGTGTGAAACATGGGCTGATCTTTGCGGCAACGGATGTCGCCGCCCGTGCCGTGGTAACATACACGTCTCGCGCAGCACCATCAACACAGCCCACACCAGGGTCTTTTCCTGTTCACGGCTTGCGGCCCGGCTGGCGGGCGGTCTTGCGGTGTACTATTCGGCTCCGTGCAAGGCCCATTCGTCGCGGTACAGCTTGTACACCACGGAATCCGCCAGAGCCTGCCAGCTTGCTTCAATAATGTCGTAGGAAACGCCGACCGTCACCCACGCACCGTCACTGTCCGCGCTCTCGATCAGCACACGGGTAACGGCCGCCGTGCCCGTGGCGTCCTCTCCCTCACCGTCTGAACTTGCTGTCAGCACACGCACCTTGAAGTCACGCAGACGCATTTCAGCAAGGCGGGGGTAAAACGGCAACAGCGCCTTGCGCAGGGCGTTATCCAGCGCATTGACCGGCCCCTGCCCGGTGGCGGCAGTATGTTCGACCACGCCTTCAACTTCCACCATCACCGTGGCCTCGGCCAGCGGCGCACCTGTATTGTCCTTGGTTTCCAGCACACGCAACTTGTGCAGCCGGAAAAACTCGCGCACTCCCCGCCGGGCCAGCTTGCGCAGCAGCAAAAGTTCCACGCTGGCCTCGGCCGCGGCGTAGTCATAGCCCTGACTGGCCTTCTTCTTCAGCTCATTGAACAGGCCCTTGACCACCGGCTCGTCCTTGTCGAGATGAAAGCCGAAACGCCGGGCCAGAGAAACGATATTGCTGCGGCCTCCCAGTTCGGTGATCAGAATGCGCTGGCCATTGCCCACACTCTCCGGCCTGATGTGCTCGTACAGTGTGGAATCGCGGTTGACCGCGCTGACGTGCACGCCGCCCTTGTGCGCAAAGGCCGACCGCCCCACAAAGGGCTGGCGGCTGAACGGGGTCATGTTCGCCACTTCCGAAACATAACGGGAAGCGGCGGTCAGCTGGGTCAATGAACCTTCGGGCAGGCAGTGCAGCCCCATCTTGAGTTCCAGCACAGGAATGACGGAACACAGGTTGGCGTTGCCGCAACGCTCGCCCACGCCGTTCATGGTGCCCTGAATATGCCGCGCCCCGGAGCGCACAGCGGCTATGGCATTGGCCACGCCCAATTCGCAGTCGTTATGAGCGTGAATGCCCACAACGGCGTCCGGCAATTCACGGACAACCTCCGCCGTAACGGCGGCGATCTCTTCCGGCAGATTGCCGCCGTTGGTGTCGCACAGCACCAGGGCGGAGGCTCCCGCTTCGTGAGCGCGTTTCAGGGCGGCCAGGGTATAATCCCGGTTTTCCTTCCAGCCATCGAAAAAATGCTCGGCGTCAAAAAAGACCTCTTCCGCGCGGGAACGCAAAAAAGCCACGGAATCCCGAATGATGTTGAGATTGCGCGCGGGGTCAAGGCGCAACGCGTCTTTGGCATGGCGTTCGCTGGACTTGCCGAAGATGGTCAGAACCCTTGCCCCGCAGGAAAGGAGCGCCATGAGCGTGGGATCGTTCTCCGCCGCATGCGACGGGTGATGTGTACTGCCGAAGGCCGCAATCTTTGCCCTTTTCAGTTCATAGGCGGCGATCTCGTGGAAAAACTCACTGTCCACGGGGTTCGCTCCGGGCCAGCCGCCCTCGATGTAGTCCATGCCCAGCTCATCCAGGCGCAGGGCAATCTTGACTTTGTCCGGCGTGGTGAGCTGCATGTCCTCACACTGCGCTCCGTCGCGCAGAGTGGTATCGTAAAGCGCGTATTCCCTGCTCATGGCGTCCCCCCTCATACTATGTAACATTGAATACTTCGTATTCAATCAGGCTGATGACAAACCCCGCTTCGCGGTGTTTGCGCCGTCCACGCCGCCCAAACGGCTTGATGGGAGGCATGAAAATCGATCGGCAAAGCCGCGGCCTGCTCGCGATTTTCGGGGCATTTCAAGGGTGAAATGCCCTACTGCTCTTCCACAGAGGAGAGACGGAGGTTAAACTCCCTGTGCAGGGTTTGCACCGCCTTTTCCACTTCACGCTCGTCGATAAGGCAGGAGATCTTGATTTCGGAAGTGCTGATCATGTTGATATTGATGTCAGCCTGGTGCAGAGCGGCGAAAGCCCGGGCGGCAACGCCGCTGTGGTTGCGCATGCCGACTCCGATGACCGAAACCTTGGCCACGTTCAGGTCGGTTTCCACACATTCCCCGCCAATGGCATGGCGCACCTCTTCCACAATGGAGCTGGCGCGCTTCACATCCTTGCGGGACACGGTGAACGTCATGTCGGTGATGCCCTCGCGGCTGGCCTTCTGGACGATCATGTCCACCAGCACGCCCTTTTCGGCCAGCGGCACGAAAATTGCGGCGGAAATGCCGGGCTTGTCGGGAATGCCGCACAAGGTCACGCGGGCCTGGTCCTTGTCATACGCAATGCCCGAAACGAGCACCGACTCCATCATGTCATCCTCCTGTGTGACCAGCGTGCCGGGGTCGCTGCTGAACGTGGAGCGAACACGCACGGGAACCTTGTATTTCTTGGCGAATTCCACGGAGCGGATTTGCAGTACCTTTGCCCCCATGGAAGACATTTCCAGCATTTCCTCATAGCTGATGCGCTCGATCTTGCGAGCTTCCCCGCACAGGCGGGGGTCAGTGGTATATACCCCGTCCACGTCGGTGAAAATGTGGCATTCCACACTGCCCAGCGCGGCGGCCACCGCCACCGCCGAGGTGTCGGAACCGCCCCGGCCCAAAGTGGTCAGACGGCCTTCCGCCGTACAACCCTGAAAACCGGCCATTACCAATACGTCATATTTTTCCATCTCGCGCCGAAGCATGGCGGCGTCAATGGACTGAATGCGCGCGCTGCCGAAATCCCCATCCGTCAGCACGGGCAGTTGAAATCCCAGTAAGGAACGAGCCTTGATGCCGTCGTCCTGAAGCAACATGGAAAACAGCGCCACGGATTCCTGTTCACCCGTGGTCAGCAGCACGTCCATTTCGGCCGGATCCGGTTCGTCCGACCATTGATAGGCCATTTCCAGCAAGGCGTTGGTCCGGCCCGAGCGCGCGGAAAGCACGACGACGAGCTTGTAGCCCTCGGCCAAAGCTTCCCGTACCTTGCCACGTACCTTTTTCATGCATTCCAGATCGGCGACAGAACTGCCGCCGAATTTCTGCACCAGAATCCGCATGTCGTTTGATCCCCGCTAAACTTCCTCCCTGAAAGGGAAGACAGGATAAGGCTCATGCCTCGCACACGGCGAAGCGCGATGAAAGCAAGGGCTGCAAGGCTTCCAGCAGGGCCGCCCCCGCTGCGCCGTGCGCCGTTATCACCGCTGACCGCTTCATTTCGCACGACTGCCCCGGAATGTCCAGATTTTCCGTACAGGCCCCGCCGGGCACAGAGCGCAGCTCAATTTCCAGCCTGTCTTCTTCCCACAGCGCGGGAGCGAGATATTCCGGCCATTCCAGCACCAGCAGAGCGCCGTCGTTCATGGAATCTTCCATGTCTTCGGGCAGCGCTCCCAACGCAGCCGCGCCGTTGTCGCCCATACGGTACAAGTCGGCATGCAGCAGCGCCGGGCGGGTAGGGTAGATGTTGCATAAGGTAAAGCTGGGGCTGGCCACCTCAGCGTCTTCCCCTCCCGGCAGGGCCGCCACAAGGCCGCGCGTCAGCGTGGTCTTGCCGCTGCCCAGCGTGCCGCGCAGATACAGGGCGCGGATTTTCCCCCAGGGCATCCCCCCGGCTCCGCTCAGCAGCCCGCCGATAATCCGGCCCAGAGTTTCCGTTTCTTCGGCATTGTCCAGCAGCCAGGCCATATGCGAACTCCATAAGGTTGAATGATGGTTGAGGGCGGAACAAGGCACGGCAGGCCGGATTTCGACGCGCCGTGTTCAGGCCCGCAATGCGTAGGCCGGGCATAACGTCTCCACACCCTGGCCGGGGCGCGGCAGGTTCATTCCGGCCAGAACTCCGGACACGGCATCCGCGATCTCGCGCGGCCCGTTGCCCCGCTCCGGCCACTGTTTCGCCAGCGCCGCCCCCGCCCGGGCATGAATTTCCACGCCCAGCGCGGCGGCCAGTGCCGCATCCCGGCCAGACGCCAGCAACGCGCCCGCAATTCCGGCCAGTACGTCGCCGGAACCGCCTATGGCCAGCTGCGGCATCGACCACGGCGAAAGACAGACCGGCCCGTCCGCCACGCCGCTCAATGTGCCCTCCCCCTTGAGTACCCAGCAAGCCGGAGCCAGCGCCCTCAACCGGGCATGCGCAGCGAAACGATCCGCCTGCACCTCTGCGGCCGTCATGCCCAACAGCGCGGCCGCTTCGCCGGGGTGCGGAGTCAACACGTCGCGCGCGGTCAGAAAGCCAAGCAGTTCCGGCTCTGCCGCCAGAGCAAACAGGGCGTCGGCATCCAGCACCACAGGAGGACGCCCCGGAATGTCCAGCAATGCCCGCAAAAATTCCTCCGCGCCGTTGTTCCGCCCCATGCCGGGGCCGACCACCACAGCTCCCCGCCTGCGGCAGGCGGCAAGAGCGTCGTACAACGCGCTCAGCTGCCCGGCATGCCATTCCCGTCCGCCCTGCCCGGCGGGCAGAGCATGCGTAACAGCCTCGGGCAGCCCCGCGCGAATGGGCGGCAAGGCCCCTTCCGGAGCGGCCACGGCCAGCAGTCCGGCCCCTGCGCGCAGCGCGCCCAGCGCGGCCAGACGCGGCGCGCCGGTCATATCCACGGAGCCGCCCACAACCAGCACACGCCCGGCTTCACCCTTGTGCCGGGGCCCGCTCCGCGGGCTGTTCAGAAGCGGCGCGTCTCCGGAAAAGTCCGCCCCTTCCTTCTGGATAATAAAAGACCCGGGCCGCATAACAAAAGACGCGGGCCACATGATAAACGATGCGGGAACCCTTTCCATAACCCGAAGCGGCATGCCTATGGGGCGCACCAGCAGATCTCCGGTGAATTCCCGCGCGCCGGGAACAAGCAGCCCCGGCTTGGCGGCCTGAAAGGTCACTGTGGCGTGAGCGCGCACGGCCGCAGGCCGGGGAAGCCCGTTCAAACCATCCAGACCGGACGGAATATCAAGGGAAAAGATCAGAACGGCGCGGCGTAAAGAATTGATGCTCCGCACAAGGTTCAACTCCCGCATCCGCAGTTCGCCATGAAAACCGGTGCCCAGCAGACCGTCCACAATGATGTCGGGAGCAAAAGAGGATACTGCGGAACACAGGCTTCCCGATTCGGGAAGACGGCGGAACGGCACGCCAAGCTTGCGCGCCAGACGTGCGAAACGTCCGGCAGCGCCGCGCATGCGCCCGGGCGGGCGCGTATACAGCACCAGGGGCAGCGCGCCCCCGTCCTGAAGGTGCCGGGCCAGGCAGGCCGCGTCGCCGCCGTTGTTTCCGCTCCCCATGAGCAGCAGCACGCGCGCGCCACGCAAGGGCATCCCCCGTGCCTCAAGAAGCCCGCACAACGCGAACAGCGCCTCACGGGCCGCATTTTCCATCAGCACATCTTCCGGCAGGCCCCACTCCTGAGCCAGCGCATCCCAACGGGCCATTTCCGCCGGAGCGGGTACGGCTGCAAACATGACAAACCTCCTTGCTCAGCCCTCCAACACCACCACGGCCCCCGCGACTTCGCGCTCATGGCTCAGGGAAAGGTGCATGGATTTCACGCCCAGCGCTTCGGCCCGGCGCGCCGCCGATCCGGAAAGACGCAGCTCAGGCTGCCCCGAGGGCCGGCGCAGCACCTCCACCTCCAGCATGGAAATACCTTCGGCAAAGCCGGTTCCCAGGGCCTTCACCGCCGCCTCCTTGGCCGCGAAGCGCCCGGCAACGTAAGCCACGCGCGCGCCCGCCGCTTCGGGCAAAAGCGCAAGTTCCGCCCCGCTCAACACCCGGCGGCAAAAATGCTCGCCGAAACGTTCAAGACTCTTCCCTATGCGGGGAAGCGAGGCCAGATCCATACCCAAACCAAGAATCATACATGCTCCGGATACCTTTCAGAAAGGGGCTGTTCAAGTTTACGGTTGATACAACAATCGGAGGTCGTTCACCTGCCCCGGTTTCAGCGGCAACATTCGTTGCCGCAAAGGCCGCCCGTGTTTCACACGGGCGAAAAGCGTCTTGGATTTGCTTCCGCAAATCCGCTTAAGAGCGCCCGTGTTCCACACGGG
>CAJTSU010000156.1:0-5983 GCA_910579055.1 uncultured Mailhella sp.
TAGCTCGCCACGCTCGCGCCTCCGGCGGTCAAGGTTAGTTTCAACACTATTCAGGAACAGAGCCTTTAATAATTGCGAAGATCTCATGGAAATTCCTGCGTTATTCCGCGCCCTTCCCGGCCTCGTTTTCAACAGCCCCGCTTCCGGCGTTCCCGACAGCGGGTTCCGCGGGCTCCTTTTTCGGCCGGATGAAGGAAGCAACCACGCCGCAGAGCAGCAGGCCAAGCACCACGCCCAGGTTCAGCGCCGGGGGCATGTGGTAGATGCCCGCCACGTCGATGAGCATCTTCAGGCCGATGAAGGCCAGAATGGCGACCACGGCCTTGTCCAGATGGCACAGCGCATTCTTTGCCGCCGCAAGCAGGAAGTACAGGGAGCGCAGGCCAAGTATGGCGAAAATGTTGGAAGTGTAGACAAGAAAGGGTTCCGGCGTAATGGCGAAGATCGCGGGCACGGAGTCAAAGGCGAACATCACGTCGGCCAGTTCAATGGAAAAAAGGCAGAGCAGCAACGGGGTGGCCATGAGCTTGCCGTTTTCCCGCGTGAAAAAATTGTGCCCTTCCAGGCGGTCATGCACGGGCATGAGCTTGCGGGCCGTACGTACTGACCAGTGATCAGAGTAATCGGAAATCTCGGATTCGCCCTTGCTGACAGCCTGCGCCATTTTCCAGGCGCTCCACAAGACGAACAGCCCGAAGCCCAGCAGCGCCCAGTGTCCGAACACGGCCAGCAGAGACGCGCCCGCGGCCACAAAAATCATGCGGAACACCAGCGCGCCGAGAATGCCGTAATACAACACCCGATGCTGGAACTTGCCCGGAATGCCGAAGTTGGCGAAAATGGCCATCATCACGAACAGGTTATCAACAGAAAGCGATTTCTCCAGCAGGTAGCCGGTGAGGAACAGGAAGGCATCGCCCGAACTGTGGGTTTCATAAATGTACGCGCAGAAGGCAAGAGCCAGGGCAATCCAGAAAACGGACCACAGTGCCGCGCTTTTCATGGAGATGGGCTTGTCCTGCCGGTGCGCGAGCAGGTCGATCACCAGGGCGATAACCACGAGCACGCCAAACGCGATCATGTTGCCTATGGAATAATGTCCGATCATGAGGCAATTCCTTTTTACGTTAAAATTGACTACTTTTCCGATTCAAACATGCGCAGATACGCCTGATAACAGCGCCCCACGGGGCTGGCAGGGTCCAGCCTGCCCACCAGAGTTCCCAGGTGCTGAGGCCGAACAAGCTCCCGCCGGGGGACGGGAAGCACCCGGTTCACCCTTTCGTCCAGGGGAGTGCGGCCTTCCAGCAGATACAGCTCCACCCGGTTGAAAAATTCCCCGTCCATGAACGCATTGGCGCGCTCCAGCATCTCCGGGGCGTAATAACTGAGTTCCTGCAGAACAAGGTTATCTTCCCCCCCTATCAGCAAACGCCCCTCGCGATGCCCAAGCGGGCGGGCCAGAGCGGAAAGCTCCGCTCCCATGACCATGCCCCAGTTCTTCCACAACTGTTCAAGATGCTCCCGGCGGGGGTCCTGCCCCTTCCGCGCCAGCCAGCCTCGCACGAGCGCCCCGAAGGTCACAGGCGACTGACCGCTCTCTTTGAGGGCGCGATCTTCAGGAATCCGGGATCGACGAAAACAACGCATGCAAAGCTCCTTTCGGGAACAATCCTTACATGAAAAAAAATTTTTCGCCTAGAAAAAAGAGAAAGCTGTGACTTCCTCCGCTGATATTATATCCCAGTGAAATTATATGAAAAAATCAAAATTTCCAGTTTTTTCAAAAAAACTGCCGTGGAAAAATTTTACCCATAAAAATATTTATTTTCAATAGGTTATAATAAATACACAGAAAAAAAGCGACTTTGCCCCAACTGGCCTTTTCAAGAGGGGCAGGGTATATTGAAGCCTGCCGAGAACGACCTGTTTTCTTTCTTATAGAACCGCTGATTTATGCTGCGCATACCTCAGCCCCATGCCCCAAGAGGCAAAAGCCTTTTGGGGAAATGCACGCCAAGTCGCTCATTTAATGGGAAAAGTAAATTTTTCCTCAGACTGATGGAAAACCCCGCTTCGCGGCGTTTGCGCCGTCTAAGCCGCCTTGGCGGCTTGACGGAACAAGACCGCAGGAAACGCTTTAATCAGCGTATCCTTATCTTCGCGGCTTTTTTTCACCGCAACCCACGGTTGTGAGCGGCACGCATCCGCAGCTTGCCTTCACGCCGGGAAGAGAATCATGATGATGGATATGCCTTCCGATTTGCCCACTCCACTTCTGACCTCCAACGCCGAACTTGTGCTTTCCAAGCGTTACTACCGCAAAGACGCCGAAGGCAAGCCCGAAGAAGATGCGGCGGGGTTGTTCTGGCGCGTCTGCTCGAGTATTGCTCAGGAAGAAGTGAAATACGAAAAGTCCCCCTGGCAGCCCGACGAACTGGCCCGCGAATTTTATGCGTTGCTCAGTCAAGGGCTGTTTCTGCCCAATTCTCCTACGCTGATGAACGCCGGGTGCGACCTGGGGCAGCTCTCCGCCTGTTTTGTACTGCCTGTGGGCGATTCCATTGAAGAAATTTTCGATGCCGTGAAATTCGCCGCCATGATCCACAAATCCGGCGGCGGCACGGGCTTTTCCTTCTCCCGTCTGCGCCCCAGGGATTCCCGCGTGGGCACTACGGGCGGTGTGGCCTCCGGCCCGGTTTCCTTCCTGCGCATCTTCAATACCGCCACAGAGCAAATCAAGCAGGGCGGCACGCGGCGCGGCGCGAACATGGGCATTCTGCGCATTGATCATCCGGACATTCTGGATTTCATCAAGGCCAAGGAAAAAGAAGGGGAATTCAACAATTTCAATCTTTCCGTGGGGTTGACCGAAGCCTTCATGCAGGCGGCGAACGCCGGTGAGGATTACCCGCTGATCAATCCCGTCACCGGGCAGCCCCAGGGCAGCCTCAACGCCCGCGAAGTTTTTGACCTGCTGGCACACAAGGCGTGGGCCAGCGGCGACCCCGGCATTGTCTTCCTGGATCGCATCAACCGCGACAATCCCACTCCCGCGCAGGGCGAGATCGAATCCACCAATCCTTGCGGGGAGCAGCCTCTTCTTCCCTATGAAGCCTGCAACCTGGGCTCCATCAATCTGGCCCGTTTCGTACTCAGCCCCCGCCATTCCGCCGATGCCCCCGCAAAAAACGTGGACTGGGAAGGACTGCGCCGCGTCATCCACCTGGCCGTGCGTTTTCTTGACGACGTCATCGACGCCTCGCGCTTTCCGCTGGATCGCATTGCGGACAAGGTACGCGCCAACCGCAAAATCGGGCTCGGCGTCATGGGCTGGGCGGACATGCTCTTCCAGCTCGACGTGGCCTACAACAGCCGCATCGCTCTGGAACTGGCCGAAAAAATCATGGGCTTCATTCAAAAGGAAGGCCGCGCCGCCTCCGCCCGCCTTGCAGAAGAACGCGGCCCCTTCCCGGCCTTTGCAAATTCCGTGTTTGCCAGGCAGGGCACTCCGCCCCTGCGTAATGCCACTGTGACCACCATTGCGCCTACGGGCACGCTGTCTATCGTCGCAGCCTGTTCTTCCGGCGTTGAACCGCTTTTCGCGCTGTGTTTCGCGCGCAACGTCATGGACGGAGAACGTCTGGTCGAGGTCAACCCCTATTTTGAGCAAGCCCTCAAGAACGCCAATATGCACAGCTCCGAACTCATGGAAGCCGTGGCGGAGTGCGGTTCCATCCAGTCCATGGATTTCCTGCCCGAAGACATGCGCCGGGTATTCGTCACCGCCATGGATATTTCAGCGGAAGATCATCTGCGTATGCAGGCTGCCTTTCAGAAATACACGGACAATGCCGTATCCAAAACCGTAAACCTGCCGCACAGCGCCACGGTAGAGGATATCAAGCACATTTACCGCCTGGCCTGTGAACTGGATTGCAAGGGGGTCACCGTATACCGTGACGGCTGCAAATCCGTGCAGGTGCTCACTACCGGCACAAGCGCCTCCCAAGACGGGAACACGCAGTCCGCCCCCGTGACCCAGGTGCGCCAGCGCCCGGACATTGTCATGGGGTTCACCCAGAAAATCCAGACCGGGCTGGGCGTATTGTACCTCACTGTCAATGAACTGAACGGCAGACCCTTTGAAGTGTTCGCCACCATCGGCAAGTCCGGACGTTCGATCACGGCCAAGGCGGAAGCCATAGGCCGCCTGGTGTCGCTGTGCTTCCGTTCCGGCGTGGCCGTGCGCGACGTGGTGGCCCAGCTCAAGGGCATAGGCGGCGAGCACCCCGTTTTCCAGAAAAAAGGCATGCTGCTCTCGATCCCGGACGCCATTGCCTGGGTGCTGGAAAACCGCTATCTCAAGGGAACCGCCTCAACACCTGCGCATCCGGACATGGATTTCCAGCATCCTTCCTGCCCCGAATGCGGCGCGGAAATGACCTTTCAGGAAGGATGCCACATCTGTCAGAATTGCGGGTACAGCCGCTGCGGATAAGCCCCCGCAGGGACGCCCGGATTAAAAGCTCTCTTCCCTGACCGCCGGAGGCGCGAGCGTAGCGAGCCCGCGGCGGTCAGGGATATTTTGAGAGTATCGGTGACGCGCGCCGATCCACAGGTTATGTGACAATGCTCATACCGCCGCGTCGAGCAGGAGATTGTCGCGGTGGATAACTTCCGGATAATGGGCATCACCAAGAATGGCCGCGACTTCCAGGCGTTTCAGCCCCTTGATCCGGCGCAACTCTTCCGCGCTGTAATTGGAAATACCGACGCCGATCAGGCAGTTCACGCCATCCTCGCTGTCCGCGAAGATACGCAGCAGGTCGCCGGGGCAGAAGTCACCGTCCACGGCGGTAATGCCGCCGGGCAGAAGGCTGCGTCCCTGCTCAAGCAGGGCGCGTGCCGCACCGGCGTCCACCCGCACAGCTCCGCGCGGGTCGGACTGATAGGCCATCCAGTATTTGCGGCGGGAAACGGGATGCTCTTCCGGGCATACCCAGGTGCCGACAATTTCTCCACCAAAAGCCCGGCGCAAAATATCCTTTTCCCTGCCCGGCAGGATCAGAGTCGGCACACCAAGCTGCGCCGCTCGCCGGGCGGACAGTAATTTGGAATACATGCCGCCCGTGCCCACGCTGGTCTTGCCGCCGCACAGGGCGTCCAAATCCAGCGCCCGGATATCGTCAATACTCTCCAGCAGGGGAATGGAGGCGGGGTTCGGGCTGGTCAACGGATTTTCCGCCAACACTCCGCCCGTGGAAGTGAGATTGACAAACATATCCCCTTCCACCGGATTGAGCAGCAGGCTGGCCAGAGCATCATTATCACCGAACCTGAGCTCCTGCACAACCACGGTGTCATTTTCATTGACCACCGGGATCACTCCCCAGTCCAGGAGCTGGATGAAGGTATTGCGGGCGTTCATAAAGCGCTCGCGGCTGCGCAGGTCATCCCGCGTCAGCAAAACCTGCGCGCAAAGCAGCCCACATGCGGCAAAAGCATCCTCGTATTCCCGCATCAAACGGCCCTGCCCCACGGCGGCGGCCCCCTGCTTGCCGGGCACACCTTCCACGCGATGCTCTCCGAAGGAAAGCACGGCCCGCCCGGCGGCCACAGCCCCGGAGCTGACCAGTGTGACCCGGCGTCCCTCATGGGCGAACGCGGACAACTGTTCCGCCAGATTGCGGAGCACGGGCATGTTCAGGCCCTCCGGCGTCGTCAGCACCGCACTGCCCACCTTGACGACCAGAGAACGCGCCTTTGCCAGGCGTTCAAGCCGTTCTTCACGGGAATACTGACAAGTCATTCGCGTACCCACTCCACTTCAATTTCCGGGAACTCCTCGACTTCTTCTTCCTCGTCCGCAAAACGCACAAGAGGCTCATGCCGCTCCAGTTCGTCCTGGAGTTTCCACAGTTCCGCCACCAGAGCTTCCAATCCTTCGCCTTCCCTGGCGGAAATGAAGAAAATGCGGCGG
>CAJTSU010000156.1:5998-8261 GCA_910579055.1 uncultured Mailhella sp.
CGCGCTCCTTCACCGCGTCCACCTCTTCCAGTGTGCGCAGGTCAATCTTGTTAATTACCTCAACCTGCCGCCGTTCGGCCAGATCGGGATCAAATTGCGCCAGTTCATCGTTGATCAGATCAAACCCCGCCCAGGGGTTGCCGCCATCCAGCTGCACATCCTCAATACTCAGAATATGCACGAGAAAACGGGTGCGCTCCACATGGCGCAGAAAACGGTCACCCAAGCCCTGCCCGGTGTGTGCGCCTTCGATCAGCCCCGGAATGTCCGCGATGACCATGCGGTGATCCGGATCGTACTCATCAATGAGAACTCCGAGATTGGGCGTCAGCGTGGTAAAGGGATAATCCGCGATTTTCGGACGCGCGGCGGACACACGGGAAAGAAAGGTGGACTTGCCCGCATTGGGCAACCCCAGCAGCCCCGCATCCGCCAGAATCTTGAGTTCCAGCCGAAAGCTGCGTTCCTCGCCGGGTTCGCCTTTCTGAGCAAAACGCGGGGCACGCATGGTGGATGACTTGAAGTGCTCGTTCCCCTTGCCGCCGCGTCCGCCCCTGGCCAGCAGCACCAGCTCTTCGGGATCGGACAGATCGGCGAACAATACTTCGCCTTCTTCCGTGCGTTCATAAAGCTGCGTGCCGAGCGGCAGTTCCAGCACCAGATCCTCACCCTTGCGGCCGTCGCACTGACTGCCCATGCCGCCCTGCCCGTTCTGCGCCTCGTACAGACGCTTGAGGCGAAAATCGTATAAGCTGAGAAGCTTGTTGGTTCCTCGTCCGTACACGCTTCCACCCTCTCCGCCGTTACCGCCGTCCGGGCCACCCTTGGGCACATATTTCTCGCGGCGGAAGCTCATGCAGCCGTTGCCGCCCTTACCCGCCTTCACCGTAATAACGGCTTCATCCACAAATCTCATACGTATCCTTTCCCCGTGCGCCAGGCCGGGGCATGTTCTCCTTTCAGAGCAGCTTGTGATTGGCCGCGCCGCAATTCCCTTGCGGCGTCAAGCTTCAGCGCGGGCGTGAAGCCTGCGAGCCGGAACATGGGGTCTGACCGGCAGGATATTTTCACATGCAAAACGCTTGAGTGAAAACGCCTTGCAAGTTCGAGCCCAGCGCAGGTGCCATGCGCCCGTCCAGCCACATCTTCCCCGGAGCGGGCTGTACAGGAAGCTCTGAATCCGGCGCCGCACAACAGGAGACAACACGGAAGAGGGAAGAAGCCTTGCGGCTTCTTCCCTCTTGACGTCCGTTCCGCGAAAAAACTTACGCGGCAGCTTCGGTAACGGCAGGTACAATGTGCACGCGCTTGTGCACCTTGCGCTTGCGCACAAAGCTCTCAAACTTGACCACGCCGTCCATCTTGGCGAACAGGGTGTAGTCGCGGCCCATGCCCACGTTTTCACCGGGAAAAACCCGCGTACCGAGCTGACGTACGATGATATTGCCCGCGAGCACATGCTGACCGCCGAAGCGCTTCACCCCGCGCCGCTGACCGGCGCTGTCGCGGCCGTTGCGGGAGCTGCCGCCTGCTTTTTTATGAGCCATGATAGAACTCCTTCAAATTTCCCGCCGCTCAGCGGCGTTGCTGCTTTCCCGGCCAAAGCCTTCGCTGTGGAGGGGGGGCTGTATGCCGAATAGGTTCCCGTAGCGCCGCTTACGCGCTAATGGCGGTAACGGTCAGCGCCGTATAATCCTGACGGTGGCCCTGCGTACGCATGGAGCCCTGGCGGCGGCGCTTCTTGAAGACGCGGATCTTTTCACCGCGGAAATGTTCAATCACCTTGGCGACAACCTTCGCGCCTTCCACCATGGGAGCGCCGATCTTCACGGATTCGCCGCCGAGCATGAGCACGCGGTCAAAGGTCACTTCCTCGCCGGCTTCAACAGCCATACGATCCACCACGAGTTTATTGCCTTCCTGGACGCGGAACTGCTTCCCGCCCGCTTCAATAATAGCGTACATTAAGACCTCCGAAAAAAAGGGAAAGAGTCTTCTAGCCCTCTTTTCCACGCAAGTCAAGCCCTGCGCGAGGCATAAAGACACATTCCCCCGTTGCATCATTTCATTGCCTGCCGCCGCCGAATCCGAGGGTAAGGGAATCGCCATTGCGGGCCGCACGCGGCAGGAAACATCATTAACGGGGTTGCCGCGCATCCGCATCTCATACACGGCTTTCTTTCCAAGCTCAAGCATCAATTTCAGGCGGCTGTGTTGTGGAACCGTGTTGAACATAACCTTGACCGCCGGAGGCGCGAGCGTA
>CAJTSU010000157.1 GCA_910579055.1 uncultured Mailhella sp.
CAGGCCTGTTTTGCGCAAGCAGGATGTGTTTAAATATAAAATAGATGATCAGTATTGGAGATAAATTTTTGAGGCTATGAAACGGCAAAGGGCGACGCGGTTTTTGTGAGCGGCACCCAAAAAAGTGCCGCGCTACGAAAATCCGTGCCGCCCTGGCGGGTCAGGGTCAGTTTTCCTTGCCCGATCAGCTATACCACGCCCTGACCATATCAAGGCCATCGTAGCCGAACTGCTTCATGCGGTCTTTTTCTTCCTCGGTCCAGCCGGTGTCCTTGACTGTGACTTGAGCATCTTCCTCCATTTCATTTGCCTCGGCATGAGCAGATTCCATTGTATCAAGCTGATATTCCGACATATTCCCTCCTCATTATGATGTCGCAGGGTTATCGCGCAAGGCCGAAAGATAGTCGGCCCACTCTTGCATCATCCTCTTACGTTCCGGCAAGTATTCCGCGTAGTTGTATGCTGCCCGCACCTCGTCACGTTCACCGTGCGCGAGTTGCCGCTCGATCCAATCTTTGTTGTATCCAAGTTCGTTGAGCAGGGTAGAAGCAATGGAGCGAAAGCCGTGAGTACACATTTCATCCTTGGCGTATCCCATGCGGCGCAAGGCGTTGAGCAGGGTAGCATCGGAAATCGGCCTGGTTTCCGTCCTGATGGACGGGAAAAGGTATTTGCCGCCGCCGGAAAAGGGATGCAGCTCCCCAAGAATGGCGATTGCCTGTGTTGCGAGAGGAACAATGTGCATCTGTTTCATTTTCATGCGCTCGGCAGGGATGCGCCATTCCCGGCCCTCAAGGTCAAACTCGCGCCACTGAGCAGCACGGAGTTCGGTGGGACGCACAAAGACCAGAGGAGCCAGCCGTAAAGCGCAGACGATGGGGAAATAGCCCTCGTAGCTGTCTATGTCGCGTAGAAGCTGACCGACTTTCTGTGTGCCCTTGACCGCTGCCCGGTGCGTGACCTTGCGAGGACGCAAGGCCCCGCTCAAATCAGCCGCTATGTTGTGCCTGGCGCGGCCTGTGACAACGGCATAGCGGAATACCTGGCTGACTATCTGCAACAGGCGGCGGGCGGTTTCAAACAAGCCTTTCTGCTCAATGGGACGGATGACAGCCAGAATATCCTGCGGCTCCAACTTGGCGATGTGCGCCTTGCCGATGGCCGGGAACAGGTAGGTTTCCAAACGGAACATGATGGTTCCCCGGTGCTTGTCGGAAAACTCCTCTGTCCGGGTCTGGTGCCATTCCAGGGCGATATTCTGAAAGGTGTCGTTCATTTCGGAAAGCTGCGCGGCCTTGACAGCCTTTTTGTGCATGGATGGGTCAATACCCTTGGCCAGCATCTTTTTCGCCTCTTCACGCCGTTCTCTGGCGTCTTTGAGCGACACGGCAGGGTACTCGCCAAAGCTGAGGAGTTTTTCTTTCTGCTCGAAGCGGTAGGCCATCCTCCACAGCTTGCTGCCGGTGGCGGATACGAAAAGAAACAGCCCTCCGCCGTCAAAATACTTTTTGGGCTTGCCGGTGTACTTGATAGTTTTGATGTGGGTATCGGTGAGCGGCATGGGTACTCCTTGGTCTTGACTGGATGAAAGGATACCCTGATGGACAAAAATCTTGTAACTTCAGCATATTATCCATGTGGGTATCGGGGCCACCATAACACAGATACCCAGAAATATACCCACAAAAAAGTTGGCTTCCCTTGGATTTTGTTGGACGCGGGGAACACAACACGCTCATAAAAAGCAAGAACGGCAAGGCTTTGTTGTACCTTGCCGTTCCTATTGATACCCAATTATGGCGTCCCCAAGGGGATTCGAACCCCCGTTGACGGCGTGAAAGGCCGTGACAGCCATTTTGACAGATCTTGCCCCACTTTTACTATCATATATATTTCACATAGTTATTTTACTTTTTCTCTGCTAAAAAGCCGCCGACTTCGATTGGACTTTATGCCGTTTGTGGGGCATAGTGTGGGGCAGATGAAAGCGGCTATTTTCGTTGTTATCAAGGAATTAATGCCCATCCTATCCTGTATATGTGGGGCATATCACACCCAAAGAGGTCAAGGGCAATATGGCAAGCAGAAAAAGACAGTTGGTCGTAGGCTATGCAGGCGTGTATTTTGTTGAAGTCCCCCGTTCCACAGGGCATGGGGTGGAAAAGGTCTATTATGTTCGATACCGTAAACAGGGAAAGCTCATCGAGGAGAAAGTCGGAGGACAATACCGCGATAATATGACCGCCGCCAAGGCCTCCAGCATCCGTGGTTTACGCATGGAAGGCAAAGACGCCTCCAATGAGGAAAAACGCGCTGCTGTTCGCGCCGCAAAGATGGCTGAAGAATCACGATACAGTTTCAACAGGCTGTGGAGCCTGTTCGAGGAAGCCAAAAGTTCCAATCGCTCCATCAAGGATGACCGTATCCGCTTCAACCTTCATATCGCTCCTTCTCTGGGGACGAAAAGCATTCCCGAACTGACCATCCACGACATAGACAAGTTACGCGCCAAACTGGAAAAAGCGGGCAAATCGCCGCAAACAGTCAAGCACGTTCTGACATTGGTCAAGCGCATCCTGAATTTCGCCTTGCAGAAAGGCTATGTCGATTCCATTCCCGGCACTCTCCGCATCACCATGCCCACAGTGGACAACAAGGTCACGGAGAATCTTACCCCGGAACAAGTCCAAAATCTGCTGAAGGCGTTGGACGAAGAGTCGGATCAGACGCTGGCTTCCCTTGTGCGTCTGGCTCTGTTCACCGGGATGCGCCGCAGCGCCCTTCTTAACCTTCAATGGGAAGACCTTGATTTTGAACGGGGATTCATCACATTGCGCGGTACGGTCGCCAAGAAAGGCAAAACGGAAACCATCCCCATGAATGACCAGGCTCGCGCCATTTTGACCGCCCTGCCGCAGACCAAAAGTCCCTACGTTTTTCCCGGTCGATATGACGACAAGCCGAGGGGCAATATTACGGATATGCTCAGGCGTGTGAAAGAGAAGGCCGGGTTGCCCGAATCGTTCCGTCCTCTGCATGGCCTGCGCCATTCCTTTGCCTCGTGGCTGGCCAGTTCCGGGCAGGTTTCCATGTACGAGCTGCAAAAATTGTTGACTCATTCCAGTCCACAGATGACCCAACGCTACGCCCATTTGCATGATGACGCGCTGAAGAAGGCTTCCGGTGTGGCAGGCGCCCTATTTGGGGCTATACAAAACACTCCCGAAGCGCCGTCTTCTCAAGACGAGCCGGATACGCTAAAGATTCGTAGAACGAAACGGTCTGTCCGGGAAAAGGACGCATGAACCATCCTTGCAACCAACTCCTGTACCCGCATCAAATGCACCTTGCTGTAACTTGCCTTGATATTTATCTGAACAGGGAGGAATACGCCGCATGACGTATCCGCCATACACCATCACCAGCGCCATTCTCAAGCGTGTGGCAGGCATCAGTGAACAGCTTGCCGCACTTGCCGCCGTCAGGGGACTTGCCGTGGAGCTTCTGTCTCCGCATCTGCGGCGGGAAAATCGCATTCGTACCATCCATGCCTCTCTCGCCATTGAAAACAATACGCTCAGTCTGGAACAGGTGACCGACATCATTAACGGAAAAGCAGTCATAGGTCCGCCCCGTGACATTCAGGAAGTACACGGCGCTGTGTCCGCCTACGAAAAACTGGATACATGGCAGCCGCACAAACTGGATGACATGCTGTCGGCTCACGCGATACTCATGCGCGATCTTGTGGAAAAGCCCGGCAGTCTTCGCACTGGCGGCGTAGGCGTTTTTCAGGGCAACAGGGTCGTACACATGGCCCCGCCCGCTCACCTGGTACATGAACACCTGAAAAAACTTCTTGGCTGGCTGGAAAAGACGGATGAGCATCCACTGGTTTCAAGTTGCGTCTTTCACTACGAATTTGAATTCATCCATCCGTTTGCGGACGGGAATGGTCGAATGGGGCGTCTTTGGCAGACGCTTATCCTCAGCAAATGGAATTCCCTCTTCGCCTACTTGCCGGTGGAAACCATTGTCCGCAATCGGCAAGCCGAATATTATGACAGCCTCGGCCGTGCCGACGCCCAGGGAGAAGCAACGGCCTTTGTGGAGTTTATGCTCACAGCCCTGGGCGATGCCGTGGCCGATATCCGAAGCGATCAAGTAGGCGACCAAGCAAACGATCAAGTACGACGTTTGCTGGATGTCCTTGGGCAAGGAGAAAAGAGCGCGACGGAACTGATGGCCGAACTGGGGCTGCGTCACGCCCCCACATTTCGCAAAAATTATCTGTCACCCGCCCTGGAAGCCGCTCTTGTTGAGAGAACGAAACCGGATGCTCCCCGTAGCCCCTTGCAACGATATAGATTGACAGCGGCGGGAAGAAGAATCGCCAACGACAATACTCACCGGTAGGTGAACCTGATAATGGCCTGCGTCATTCCTTTGCCGCGTGGCTGGCCAGTTCCGGGCAGGTGCCATTTCCCTGCCAGAACGATAATTGAAACCCTGCACGACAAATTTACAATTTTGCAGCAAGCTGCTGCAAAATTGCCTTGGGCCATATCATGGTGCTTACCAACAAACTCAAGACGGAAAACGAGCGCCTCTGGTACGGCCTGCAAGCCATAGAGCATGGTTGGCCTCGTGCCATTTGGCTGTTTCAGAATATGCTCTGACACGGGCCTCCCTGAAGAACTCAAAACAAGTCTGTCCAGCGCTGAAGAGATTGAAAAAGAACTGGATATAGATAAATAGGAATAACTTATGCTCCCTTCATCAACAAAGTTAACTATTTTTCAGCGTGGCATAGCACAAAAATGCATTGTATTTTGTATATACATTATCAGTATTACTGTTACAGCACTTATTCTCGATTGGTTGGATAAAAAAACTTTTCTGAATATCGTCCATGAAGTAAATGCACAAGGCTCTATTTCTGAGCAGGCTGTCAATGCTTTTACCATTCTCATTGAATCGCGTGAGGGAATATTTTTCCTCAATCTCATTTTTATTGGAACTTTTTGCGGAATTATCGGTTTGCTTATTATCAGACAGGCCGCAAAACTCCAATGGTCAAGACCTGTTACTCTTCCCAAGGTTGTTGAATTTAAGCAGGCTATGCAGCATATTGGCATACATACTCCTGAAGATAGAATAGACTTTGTTCGCAAGCAGGGAGTTCCCATTTTTATAGCATCCGAACCATTTCTTGAAATGGAACAATATAATATCCCTGTACGTCTGTATGCCTTTGCGTATGATTCAAATCTTAGCGATGCGAATATTTTCAGCATGTATATCGGCCAACAACGTCTGTGTATTGATGCCGCTGATTATGAATATCTTCTGGAAAAATATGGACAGGAGGCACTCTCTGCCTATTCCGCACGTATCAGCGATCTGGAAAAGACCATCACCAATATGCAAGGCGCATTCTCGGTGCAACAGGGAAGAATGAATGAACTCATGGAGCAAAATCAAGTATTGCTCGCTGAAAAAGTTGAATACCAAAATAAAAAGCGAACCCTTTCCGGCAGAGAAAAGAGCTTGGAAAGCCGGGGAAACATCAAACTGCCTGTCCGGCGTATTTTCTATCCTCTGGTGAATCGACTCATTGCCGAGGCCAAGCCTGGAACCAAGTATACCCGCACCAAAATTCAGGAAGAATTTTTGCGGGAACTCGAAGCTTTCCCGGAACTCAAGCCCGCTGTTCGGAACGCGCTTCATACGTCCCAAAAAATCAAAAACAACACTCCCTTTGATCTGGAAGGCTGGGCGATGGAAGAAATTCGTCTTGCCTTGGGTGAGTATGTTCAAACACGTCCAGGACGCGACAGGGAAAGCTGAATTTCCGCTCAAATCTTTCAGCTCTGTGAAATATTTTTTGCGGCACATCACACAACTCGGCATTTTTTAATAACCTGAAATTATTTAATAAACGAAAAAATCTCCGAGATTGACAGAACTCGGAGATTTTTTCTTTTCTCTGGCACAGCGCCGGGAATTTTATTCTCTTTCAAGGCTGATATCCTTCCTTCAAACACCGCCCGGCACGAATTCACGCGGGCAACCCCACGAAAGAAGGATACAACCATGACTCCCAAACAAAAGCTCAACACCCGTGAAGCCGCCGCCTACCTCGGCATCCAGCCCAACACACTTGAAGTCTGGCGCTGCAAGCATAAAGGACCGCGCTACTCCAAACTTGGAACCCGTGTCCTGTACGACAAGGCGGATCTTGATGAGTTCTTCGCGTCCCGCTCCATAGAAACGCTGGAAAGCGCCAGGCGCGATCGCCGTTACAGGAACCAGTGATGATCCCTCATCTTTTTCATAACGTTCAATTGCCGTCTACCGATTCTGGAGGCGCGTCATGAACGCTGACATTCTGCACAGCTTTGCCGAGTGTCTGCGTGCAGCTGGGCTGGAGGTCGAGGCCGTTCTGGCCGATGGCCTCCTGCACCGCTGTGGCACTACAGACAGGCCCCATCGCAAGGACGGCGCGTACAAGGCGTTTCTGGACGCTCCGGCCTCCATCTGGTGGAAAAACTGGCGCACCGGCGACGAGGGAACGTGGACGGCCAGGCCGGAAAGGGAATTCAGCGCCGCCCAGCACAAGGCTCTGCACGAGCGCCTTGCCGCCGCCAAAGCCGACACAAAGGCCGAACAGGAGCGCCGCTGGAAGGCTGCCGCAAAGCTGGCCGCGAGCATCTGGAACTGTTCCCGAACCGCCGAGGACAACCATCCCTATCTGGAACGAAAGGAAGTCCCGGCCATCGGCCTGCGACAGATGGAGGACGGGCGGCTCATTGTTCCCGTACTGAACCAGACCGGCAAAATCCAGAGCCTGCAATTTATTCTGCCGGAAAAGGCCGCCGAAGGCACTGACAAGTTCTTTCTCAGGGGCGGCAAAACGTCCGGCGGCTTTTTCTCCATTCCTGCCAAAAACGGAACCAAGGACGGCCCGTTGCTTATTGCCGAAGGCTACGCCACAGGGGCAAGCCTGCATCTGGCCACCGGATACGCCGTGCTGATTGCTTTCAACGCCGGAAATCTGGAAGCCGTGGCCCGCACAGCCCGTGCCCGGTATCCGGATCGGGAAATCCTTCTTTGCGCGGATAATGATTGCGAAACCGTCAAGCCCGACGGTACGCCGTGGAATCCCGGCAAGGAAGCTGCTTCCAGAGCGGCGCAGGCTGTGGGCGGCAAGCTGGCCGTCTGCCCGGCCCATGAAGGCAAGGCGAAGGATTTCAACGATCTGCACCGCCTGCGTTCCCTTGAGGCCGTTCGCGCCGTTGTGGAAGCGGCACGGAAACAGGATGCCGATTGCCCCATGCCGGAAGGTTTCTTTCTTGTGCCGGAAGGCAAACGCGCCGGACTGTACAAGCTGGAAACCAAACCGGACGGCGAGATGAATGAAGTCCGCATCGGGCCTCCGCTCTCCGTGAAAGGCATGACCCGCGACAGCGAGGGCAACGAATGGGGCCTCATGCTCGAATGGGCTGATCCGGACGGCAAGAAGCATACCTGGCCCATGCCCATTGAACTGCTCTTTCGGCAGGGCGCGGACTGGTACAGCGCCCTGGCTTCCGGCGGCTGGTTCGGCAATCCCGTTGCCAGAAAAAAACTGGTGGATTTTCTGTCCGCCGTTCGGCCCACTCGCCGTATCCGCTGTGTGCCCCGCACCGGCTGGGACAATACCGCCTACATCCTGCCGGATGCCGTGTACGGCAACACCTCCGAAAGCGTGGTTCTGCAATCCGCGCATCACGGCGATCTGTACCGAACCGCCGGAACTCTGGAAGGTTGGCGGGAAATCGCCGTACTTGCCGTCGGCAATTCCCGCCTCAGTTTTGCCCTGTGTGCGGCCTTTGCCGGGCCGCTGCTGCGTCTGGCCGGTTTGGAGGGCGGCGGATTCAGCTTTGAGGGCGGTAGTTCTTCGGGCAAGACAACGGCCCTCCAGATTGCCGCGTCCGTCTGGGGCGGCCCGGAACACGTCCGAAGCTGGCGCGCCACGGACAACGGCCTTGAGAACATCGCTGTCCTGCACAACGACAATGTGCTGGTTCTGGATGAAGTCGGACAGGTCAACGGGCGTATCTTGGCCGAATGTGCTTACATGCTGGCCAACGGTCAGGGCAAGGGCCGCTCCAGCCGCGAGGGCAATCTGCGCAAATCCCATTCCTGGCGTCTGCTCTTTCTCTCCAGCGG
>CAJTSU010000158.1 GCA_910579055.1 uncultured Mailhella sp.
TGGAGGCCGCCAGAAGATGCAGGATGCCATCAAGCACCTTTTACCGGAAAGCCGGAAGGATTCGCGAAGCCAGCGTCGATATTGTCTAACAAGGTGTACTTTTTGGGAAAATCCGCTTTCTTTCTTTTAGGTAAAAAAATAGTCCCTGTCAAACCTCGCTGGGCAACAAATTTTCCCTTTGCCCCTCTTTCCCTCAAAGTACAATTTTTGGGGAATAGGCGGGGTGGCATACTGGTCTCTTCCCCAGGCTCTTGGAAGAAGCCCTTAAGGTCAGCCCTCATTTTACCCCGTCTGCTGCAAAGCTGCCTTTTTGCGTCCGGCGGCGTTGCAAGGCCAACATTGATCTTGTGGTATGTTCAATACTGCTTCGCCCAATGTTTGTCTTGCGTCTTGCTGGCCGGAAAAAACGGTTTTTCGCGAACAGCGCTTTAATGGAGGCTGATTGATCCTAAGGAGATAAAAAGCAAGGTGAAGGGAAAGGGCCTGCCTTACATCAGATATAGCAAGCTTGTGCTGAAACAGGCCACATCCGGACGTAGGTGACTGCGATGATTAAGCTTTTATTTATTGCAGCAATGCTTTTCGCCACACCCTGCATGGCGTGGAATGGCTATGATTACGATAAGGGAAATTTCATAGAAATAGAAAAGGGGAACCTTGTCAGGAGAGGTAGGACAATTGAAATTTATGACTATGATGATGGTCAATACAAGGATGTTGAAGTCGAAAGCATCCAGCGTATTCCCGGCGCGGTAGAAATTGAGGTTTTTGATCCTGAAAGCGGTGAAAACAGAATTTTTGAAATGGATGAAAGGTGATGTCCGTTCCGTTTAAATTTGAGGGTGATGGAAATTTGGGCGTAATCACTGCCGAAAAGCAGTTCTTTACGGGAAAATGCATTTTGGATGTGTCCGCCGAGGTTTCTTGCCTTTACCATGTTTCATACGATGCCAGAAGCAATCCCGAAGCAATCATTATTAAAATTTCCCCGAAAGACGAGAACAGGCGATTAATGGAAGCTGATTTGCGCGATTTTATGAACAAGCTTATTGATCACCAAACTTGGCTGGACTTGAACAAGGAATTTGGGGAAATCAGGCAAACAATTGTCGCGGAGGCTTTTTCTCCGCTCAAGAAGCTGTAAATGTATACCATTCTGCCATTCAACTTTACTCCGTTTGACGATTCCTTTCTCCTGGTGAATGAAGCCGGAGTCTTTACCTTTTTGGAACAAAAAGACTTTGAAGATTTCATAAGGCACAACCTTTCTGAAAATTCGCCTGTTTTTGACAATCTTGAAAGTGATCTGTTTCTTACCACAGGAGATGTTGATCAGGCTATTCGCAAACTTGCTGCCAGATACCGCTCCCGTAAGGAATATCTGCGCGATTTCACAAGCTTGCACATGATGGTCATCACTTTGAGGTGCAATCAGAGATGCGGCTATTGCCAAGTATCCAGTGCCGATGAGGATTCCATAAAGTACGACATGTCCGTTGAGACGGCGAAAAAAATAGTCGATTTCATCCTTTCCGCTCCCACCGATTTTCCCAAAATAGAATTTCAGGGAGGGGAGCCGACTATAAACTGGCCCGCAATCGTCGCCACTGTGGAAAGTGCAGAAAAACGGTCTGCTGAACTTGGGAAAAAGGTTGAATTCGTCATATGTTCAAACCTGATATCCATAACAGAAGATCAGCTTTATTTCTGCAAGGAGCATAAAATTGCTATTTCAACATCCCTTGACGGACCACGAAATATCCATGACAAATTCCGCAGAACTCGTTTCGACAAGGGAACATATGATTCTTTTATCCGCAATTTTAAAAAGGCAAGAGAAATTGTGGGCGACAGGGTTTCTGCGCTCATGACAACCTCGGCAGAATCCCTGAACAAGCTGGACGAAGTCATTGACGAATATGTAAGACTCGGTATGGACGGGATATTCATTCGCTCCCTCAATCCTTACGGTTTCGCCGTCGAGAATGTCCGGCTCATAGGCTATCCCATGCAGGATTTTACCGAAAAGTATCTGGAAGCCCTTGAATATATCCTTAAGCTGAATGAACAGATTTATTTCCCTGAATATTTTGCAACGCTGCTCTTTACGAGGATGCTAACATTCATGCCCACGGGGTTTGTGGACTTGCAATCTCCAAGCGGCGTGGGAATAGCCGGGGCGATTTACGATTTTGACGGATCAGTTTTTCCATCCGACGAGGCCCGGATGCTTGCTCGCATGGGCGATAGGCATTTTTGCCTGGGTAATGTTAATGAGGGAACTTTCAAGGATATTTTTGGCGGCAAAAAGCTGCGGGAAATAATTTCCGCAGCCTGTGTTGAAACGACAGTTCCTTGCGGCTGGTGCGCTTACCAGGCTTACTGCGGAACAGATCCGGTGCGAAATTACCTAGAAAGCGGCAGGGAAAGCCGGAATATGGCGGGAACCCCATTTTGCATGAAGCATAAAAGAATTTTTGAAGGACTTTTGCGGATATTGCGGAACGCCGACGACAAGCGGAAATCAATAATCTGGAGCTGGATAATGAACAATCCGGGATTGGCAGGACATGAAACAGGGCAAAGGAATTCCTAACAGTAAATTTGACAGAATTGTTGGCATTGCCACCACAAAACCTGTCCCAGCATCTTTGCGCCACAAACATATCTATGTTGGCGAAAAGGCGGGCTTTCATTCCCTCGGCTATGCCGGATGTGTTTTTTCCGGCAAAGGCAAGGGCATTTTCCAACCATGCGCAATTACGCAGGCAGATATTTCCATAATAAACGATGGTGATATCCTAGTACTGGATGACAGCGGAAAGTTTGATTTCGTATGGGAGGTCGATTCGCCGCACAATTCATTTTTCCTGACCGGCAAGTGTAACGTGTCATGCCTGATGTGCCCACAACCGCCCAGAGATTTCGATAATCTGGCTTACGGTGAGGCAAGGAACATCCTTAAGCTCCTGCAAGGGCACAGGATTTCCGATATTTGCCTGACAGGCGGCGAACCGACGCTGGCAAAAGACAAGTTTATTGGATTTTTGGCCCAGTGCGTGACACAGCATCCAGAATCCTATATTTCTGTCCTCACAAATGGGCGGACGTTTGCCGATATGGATTTCGTGGAACGCGTTGCCGAAATCGCCACACCCAATGTGATCTTTTGCGTTTCCCTGCATGGTGACAATCCAAGATTGCACGATGCCATCGTGAACAAGGCGGGTAGCTTTGAAAAAACGGAAACAGGCATATACAATCTTGCCCGTAAAGGAATAAAAATCGAGATCAGACATGTAGTCACGAAGCTTAATTATAAGCGATTGCCACAAATGGCGCGTCATATCTACAATTACATGCCATTTTGTGATCATTATGCTTTTATGGCTATGGAGTTACATGGTAATGCCGTCAAAAACTCCGACCTCATAATGGTCAATCCTGTCCGGTACAAGGATCGTCTTGCGGATGCCGCGCTTTTGCTTGAACGCGCCTGCCTGCCTGTATCACTTTACAATATTCCACTGTGCATGGCGGATGAACGGGTAAGACACCTTGCAAGGCAGTCAATCTCAACGTGGAAAAATGTCTTCCCACAGGAATGTTGCGAATGTTCGCAAAAATCCGAATGCAGCGGCTTTTTTGCCACTTCAGAGAGGATACCTGTGGAAGATATAACTCCCTTTCACTAACTCAGAGGAGGTTTGGCATGAGAAGAATCGTTTATTTACTGTTCATGGCAATGGGCGTGTTTTCGCTGGGGTCCATTGAACAACCAGTCCAGAAGTCTGCTGATACCCAGATTCAGCAGAGCGAGGCGAAACAGGACAATTCCTATTTTTCCGATATTATGAACAAGGCATCTGACGAAATGCTTGTGGCCGCCCATTACAGCCATTCAAGTCATTCGAGTCATTACAGCCATAGAAGCCACGTTTCTTCCAGGTATTAATTTCAAAATCTTGCCGTTCCTGTATAAGTTATCTAAATGAAGATACAGGAACGGCATGTTGTATAAAATAAAAACAGATTATTTGAATTCGCGTTTCTATATATCATTTTGTCTTATCTTCTCCTGTACAAAATGCTTTTACCTGCTTTCTGTGCATCCAAAGATGAAGCGCGTTATCCGAAAAACGCTGAAACAGGAATTTTTCATAGAAAGCGACAACTCGTTCGTTTTTGGCATCCACCAGAAACAAGGCCCACGCAAGTTCATTGGCGCAAGAACGGCGCAAGACATCCACAACCATGAGGCTGCCAATATGCTGGCCTTGGATGCTTGATGCAACCGCCAATCTGTCAAGGCGAACAGCAGAAATATTCGGATAACGCGGCATCTTGCGAGCCATTTCCTCCGGCACGTTATCAAGAAGGACAGATGCCGCGGACAAGGTGTAATAACCGATGATTTTATTCGGAGCTGTTTCCGCCCTGGCAACTATGGCCGTGGCAAAACCGCGCTTCATATCCTGGCTGGCAAGTTTTTGCAGGTATGTATCCAGAGCGGCCTCTCCACAGGTAAAGCCGCTTTTATCCATAGCAGAAGATAACAGCCCAAAAAGCAGCTTCATGCCTGAGCCACCCGTTCACCGTACTCGCTGGTCAGGGACTTGAGAAACCGGCTTGGCTCGGATACGTTTTCGTCAGTCAGCAGTCAGCGCCTTGGCCAACAATTCCTGGTCGCGCAGGGTCAGACGAATCAGGGTTTGTTCGGCAATGACCCGTTCAGCTTTTTCCAGCGCAGCTTCAATGAGAAAATCCGTGCGAGTCCGGCCTTGCAGGGCAGCGGCCCGGCCAATGGTCTCGCGAACGGTCAGGGGAATTCTGGCATCAATGCGGGACATGGATAATTCGGAATTTTGAGACATGGCGGCCTCCTGAAAAACATATTAAGAACGTTTTTTTGCCGTACAAATCAAGGGGCTACAAACAGGGCTGACGCATCTAAAAACGTAACATATTGTTTTTCTTGACAGGAAGTTTCAATGTTTTTGACGACAGCAAAGACAAACACCTACAATATCAATAGGTTAAAAATTAGATGCGTCAGTCCTGGGGCTACAAATGCTGGGGGAGTGACAAAGTTTGATTTTTTGAGCAACAGGGAAAATTCCTCTTTTTGACCCATTCGAAGTTTCAGAAAAGGAGGTCGGAAGTTCAAAACTTAAGCCATTCAACCTGACATGATTTTGCCCTGACGCGTCCATTGACTGGAATATGAAGGAAAGTGTACACTAAATTCTAGGTTGTCATCAAATGCACCTTGTGCAAATACGGCTCGGATATGTGGCAACTGGCTACGGAAACGGCGATGAAACAGGCAGAGATGATGCGAATGAGCTTTTTACTTATCAAATCGGATGAGATTGATAAAAGATCTCCTTATTAAAAAGAGGAAAGCAAAATGGAATCCATAATAGAAATTGTATGTGAATTTTTAAAATATCTTATAAATACTATTACAAGTATGAGTTGGCAGATATTTGCTTTTTTTGTGCTTTTTATTTTTAAAGATAGCCTTATTGATTTTATATCAAAAATTAAAAATATACATGCAATAGGATTTTCTTTTGATTCAGATATTCAACAGCAAAGTATTGATTCTATCCAAAACAATTCAAACCCATCATCAGATGGGCTATCAAATAGCAAACCATGCAATAATAAAGACCATGAGGAATATAAAACTGCTAAAGATATATTAATATTAAATTATGATAAAGTCGATAAAAATACTGTAATAAAATATCTCGAATTTGAAAAAATATATCAACATATATATGGAAGCCAAATAAATTTATTAAATATACATCGAAATATTAAAAATGAAATTACTCCTAATGCTATTGAAACTTATCTCAATCAGTATAAATCATTATATACAAATTTACAATGGTTTCAAAATTTGCAACCGGCTCAATTTGTGGAATTTCTTATTTTATGGAAATTAATTTCAATTTTGCCAAATGGAAATTATAAAATTGAAGACAAAGGTTTTGAATTTATTAATTATATATTTAATTGTGGATATAATTTTAATAAACCATTTTAGGCTGTTACTTGAAATAGACGAAATGATAACCTAGATTAATAGCTTTCCCTTAGCAAAACCGCCCCGTTTGTGGGTGGTTTTGCAGTAATGCCGCTCAGTCAAATGAGGATAAAACCCCAAAAAGCAGCTTCATGACTAAGTCCCCCGCTCACCATACCCACTGTCAGGGATTTGAGAAACCGGTTTGACCGGATACATTTTCTTCAGTCAGCGCCTTGGTCAATAGCTCTTGGTCGTAGGGTCAGACGAATCAGGATTTGTTCGACAATGACCCGCTCCGCTTTTTCCAGGGCAGCTTCAATGAGAGAATCCGTGCGAGTCCGGCCTTGCAGGGCGGCAGCCCGGTCAATGGTATCTCGAGCAGAAACATGGATAATTCAGAATTTTGAGACATAGAGGCCTCCTGAAAAATATACACGGTTTTTTGCCGTACAAATCAAGAACTGATTGTCTCTTCTGGAAGGGAGGGCTTCAGACCCATCCTCAATATCATTCGGAAATCCACATCATCTTGTCTTATTCTGGCAAGCAAATAGGGCATTCCATTTGGGTAAGATTTTATTATTGAACTGCATTTGCAAGCTCATCAGTTACTCAACTGTTCAAATTTACCCCGGTGTCGGCAGCTTTTCTGCAATCTTCTGATGTAACTTTTGTGAAATTCTAATATCAAATCGATCAGTATTGGGCTGTGGGTGAGGACGGTGAGCAGGGCTACCTATTTTTCCCAGATGAACCAGACACGCGAGCCTCGCCCTTCTTTGATGAGCCCACCGTATCCCCGGAACACGCCTTCAATGTCAGCCCAAGGAATGGCAGGGCTGACCGAATCGGCAAATAGGGCTTCCAAAGTTGCGGTATTTGTTGTCTATACTTTATGATCGTACTATCAACAGGTTGTCAAGTCAGCACTAACTTTCTTTTACGTCATTCGGAATAGGTGGGTAAAAGGAAAAAGTCAGCATAGCCTGCGTGTTCACTCTCGACTCAGGCATTCAAAAATCAGTTCATCCAGCAAATCAATGTCACCGGAGATTGTTCCTTCCATGTATCGTTCATACACTGACATATTATCGGGCGGGTTCAAATTGAGCTTCCAGCCTTTTTCTAAAGCCAGCAGGCGTAAGAATTCGCGCTGGGTACGCCCGTTTCCTTCTCTGAACGGATGCAGGTAATTGACGGCATCCAAAATTTCAGCCAGTTTGCGGGATAACAGTTTCTTATGAAGCTGCTCCAACCGCTTATATTCAGCAATCAATTTGTCAATATAAGAAAGCGCCGTATTGAAACGATAGAGAGGGAAAAACTGTTTTCCGCCCTTGCTTATCTCCACCGTTCGCTTTTGTCCGGCCCATTCATAAATATCCTGAAATAAATAATGATGAATGGAAAAAAGTGTCTCAGAACCGGTGACCTGGATAGGATTCATCCATAACTCTTGTGAACGTCGCGCCGTAGCCCCTGCTTCTGCAAATTGCAATGCTTCGTTATCAGTAATGTTCCCAATATTACGCAAGACACCTGTCTGTGGATCAGTGTAAATATAATCAGTGTCAACGTAGGTATAGCTATTTGACATACGCTTTATCCATCGCCGCCCGGATAAACGCATCAAAGCTGATTTTGCCGGTCGTATAGTCGCGGATGAGCTCAATGCCCCGTCTAGTTGGTTCATAGCCCTCGAACATATTTGAACCGATGGCCGCCGCCGCACTTTCCCAAGCTTCCAGCGAAGGGAAGGGAACATCCATAATGGTCAGGGCTTCACGGTTTATGGATATGGGAGTATAGGGCATTAAGGCTCCTTGTGCTTGTTCCCCATCATAGCAGGCGGAATTTGAGGCGGCAAGAGAGGCAAAGCCTGCAAGCGCAAGACTCTGAACAAGGTGGTCAGACCAGAACTCCGGTAATAATTCCAGTTTGTTGGTACGGACGTTGGTATAAAATTTTTAATATTTTTTTATTTCAATAAAAATAAATAGATGAATTCATAGTCTGTTCTCCCCTTCGCACCAAGTAAGAATCCAATCAAGTCCCGCAAGGTTCAAAAAGCCTTGCGGGACT
>CAJTSU010000159.1:0-2500 GCA_910579055.1 uncultured Mailhella sp.
GCCTCTTTGGGCATGGAGCTGATTTATTCTACGAATAAATCAGCGGTTCCTTAACCGGAATGTATGCATTTAGTACATGTACTGAAAAAAGACATTACCTGCATCGAACACGCTCCTGTTCAGCGGTATTTCATCATACGGCGAACTCGCCGGACAAGCCCTCGCGGAAAGGCGATCGAGGCCATCCGTCATCGACTCATTGGAAATACAAAAAATCTGCGCTATACTCCTTTCATGAAAACCATACATCACCACCCGAGTTCCGCACTTCTGGCTCCAGTTCTCGTACTTGTTCTCGCGCTTGCCCTCACTGGCTGCGGCGGTACACACACTCCACGCCCGCAGCTTGTCTACAAAGCGGCTACTGTCAGTGATCTGAGCACATTTCCCCAGAGTCTTGCGACCTTTGCCGCGCGCTCCGGCAGTGACAGGCTGCTGATGCCGAGCGGGCGCGGCCTTGAATTTGCCGAGCTGTACAAAAAACGCTTTTTCGCCGCCTGGAATCAGAACAAACCCGGCAAGGGCAATGTAGAGTACATGCGCGCCGCCCTGAACAGCAGCGGCGCCCGGCGCGGCTTTGCGGAAAACATCCAGCCCTGGAGCGACGCCCGCTGGGCCGCCATGCGGGAAAACGCCAATGCCGGAGCCATGCCTTCCCTGCGCATGGCCGCGGTTACAGTGCGCAGAACCAATTTGCGCCTGCTACCTACGGAACGCCCGCAGCTGGTCAACCCTGACGCGCCGGGACAATCTTTCCCCTTTGATGAAGCGCAGCAGACCTCCCTGCATGTAGGTACGCCGTTGGTTCTGCTGCACGCCAGTCTCGACGGCGCATGGTTCTACGCGGAAAGCGGCGTGGCCTGCGGATGGGTTCCCGCCGCTGACGTGGCCGGAACGGATGAAGATTTCCGCAAGATATGGCGGAACGCGCCCCTTGCGGTCTGCCATGATGATAACGTGCCTCTGAAAGATGAAAGCGGGCGTTTTCTGGCCCATGCCGACATCGGCGCCGTTCTCCCTCAGGAGAGCACGGACGGAACAACGCGTGTCCTTGTTCCGGTACGGGATGAGAACGGAAACGCGCGCATCGCGCGTGCACGGACAAGCGCTTCCGTGTTCCGATCCATGCCCCAGCCTCTGACTCCCGGACGCGTGGCTGAACTGGGCGATCGTATGATGGGGCAAGCCTACGGATGGGGCGGTCTGTATGGGGATCGCGACTGTTCCTCCACCCTGCGCGATCTGTTCGCGCCCTTCGGTATCTGGCTGCCCCGCAATTCTTCCGCACAAGCCGGGGCGGGAATGAAAATCGATCTCCAGAATCTTTCACCGGAAGAAAAGGAACGCCGCGTTCTGGCTGAAGGCGTTCCCTTCCTTACCCTGCTCCAGCTGCCCGGCCATATCGGCCTGTACGTCGGCTCTCATGACGGACGCCCGGCATTTTTCCACAACATATGGGGTCTGCGCACGAAGCCTTCACCTGCCACCGGAGGCTGGCCCGGCCGCTTCGTGCTCGGACGGGCTGTGATAACCTCTCTGCGGCCCGGCGCGGAACTGCCCGATATCGACAAGAATGGGCTGCTCATCCACCGCATGCGCGTCATGACCCTGCTCGGACAGTAACCTGGCCGGGACATGTTGACACAAAGCACAAGGCATTTATGTTTTCAGGGAAACTATGCGAAATAGTGTCAACACTCCCACAATGCGCTCACCCCGCTTCCACCATCCAACGGAGGAAATTCCATGCTTCCCGCACTCTCTCCCCAACGCGCCCTTGAAATGTTCAAAAACGGAGAGGTTCGCCTCATCGACATCCGTGAAAGCTCGGAATACGCGGAAAAATTCATCCCCGGAGCGCGCCTCATACCGCTTTCGGCCATTGCCACGCAGGATCTGAAAGATACCAGCGCGCCGGACAAGCCTCTGGTCTTTTTCTGCCATTCGGGAAACCGCACAGCCAAGGCCGCTGAACGTCTGGAACGCCTTGCCGGGAGCGGAAAGGCCTTTCAGATTGAAGGAGGCATGTCTGCATGGGAAACGGCAGGCTTGCCCGTGGAACGCGGCAGCGCCCCCTTCCCCCTGTTCAGGCAGATCCAGATCATCGCGGGAGCTTTGGTATTGCTTGGTGTTCTGGGCAGTTATGTGTGGCACCCCCTGTACTGGATCGCAGGTTTTGTCGGAGCGGGCCTCATCGTTGCCGGAGTAACCGGATTCTGCGGTCTGGGAGTGCTGCTGTCGCGCATGCCGTGAAACCGGCGCTGAACCGGCCGCTTCCCCGAAAGAGCTTTGAGATTGAAAACATCCGCCCCGCACTCCTCAGAAGCTTTCTGCTGCTGAAAACATCCGCCGGCAAGTCTCCCTGTTCCGATCTGCCGGTTTACGCGATACCGGATAAGATGCCGGCGGCCCTCTCAGCCGCCGGCGCAAAATGCGTTATGGATAAAGAGAGCGGAGATGAGTCCCGCCTTGCTCGACGCCGGGAGCGACGCCCCCCCCC
>CAJTSU010000159.1:2553-8095 GCA_910579055.1 uncultured Mailhella sp.
CCGCGCAAACCGCAAGCAAGAGCGGGTATCGGCAGGGCCGATCGAGCGTCATTGAGAGGGAGCGGTCAAATGTCCCGCGAAACGGGGGGGTGTCATCAGTCTGGGGCCGGGATTGCTCCCGGCCCTTTGTCGTTCACGCGGCATACGCCCCGTCTACACGATGCCGTGTTCGCCGGGGCGCTCGTAATCGTCGCTTCTCTTCTGCGCCGAGCAGTACAGATCCACGCTGCCAAAGGCGCGCAGCACGGGGCTTGCCACATAGATAGATGAATAGGTGCCGAACAGGATGCCCAGCAGCAGCGTCAGCGAGAAATCGTGGATCACACTGCCGCCCAGCACATACAGGCTGAGGCAAGTCACCAGGGTTGTGCCTGATGTCAGGATGGTGCGGGCCAGAGTCTGATTGAGGCTGCGGTTAATCACCTGATCCATGGTCGGCCGGGGCCCGCCCTCGGCAATGGCTTTCAGGTTTTCGCGGATGCGGTCGTACACAATAATGGTATCGTTGAGCGAGTACCCCACCAGCGTCAGCAGCGCGGCGATGATGTTGAGGTCGATTTCCCGCCCCAGCACCATGAGCAGCCCCAGCGTGGTGAACACGTCGTGCAGCAGGGAGATAATGGCCCCGAGCGCGAAGTTGAGCTTGAGTCTCCAGGTCAGGTATACGGTAATGACCATGGCCACGGCCACGCCCCACAGGCGGTTGTAGCCCGTCCAGCCGATCATTTCGGCCAGCCAGCCCGCGCCGTAGACCACGCCCCACATCAGCACGGCCATGGCCCCGGCCAGCATCCAGCTGTGTTCAAAACGGCCGGAAATGTACACCGTAATCAGCAGCACGGAATAAAACAGGGCTTCCACGGCCATGTTGCGCAGCTCGCCGCCCACCCTGGGGCCGACCATTTCCAGCCGTTCGATGCGGGCAGGATTGTCCGGCATGCTCAGCTTCAGCGCATCGTTTACATCGTTGCGCAGGTTTTCCGTCGCGCCTTCCGCGTTGACGGAAAAGCGCAGAAGGTAACTGAGGGAATTGTTGCCCACCTGCTGCACGGTCAGGCCCGGCATGTCGATATCCGCCACGGCCTTTTTGACCGCTTCGTCCTCCACGGGCTGAGCAAAACGAACCTGTACCATCACGCCGCCGGCGAAGTCCACACCATAGCGCAGACCGCCGTTTATGACGACGGCCACCAGGCCAAGCAGCATGACCACAAGGGAAAAGGCGTAGGCGTAACGCCGTACCCCCACAAAATCAATATTTGTCGTATTTTTCAGAATAGCGAGAGCCATGGGTACTCCGTTACACGCTTATGCGTTTGCCGCCGTTGCGCTGGATCCAGAACTCGAACACGGCGCGGGAGACGAAAATGGCGGTGAACATGGAAGCCATGATGCCGAGAGAAAGCGTCACGGCAAATCCACGGATGGGGCCGGTGCCGAACTGATACAGAATGGCCGCCGCAATCATCGTGGTGAGGTTGGAGTCGGTGATCGAGATGCTGGCCCGGCTGAAGCCCGCTTCCACGGCATCCCGCGGGCTGAGACCGTGTTTGAGTTCTTCCCGGATGCGCTCGTAAATAAGCACGCTGGCGTCAACAGCCATGCCGATGGTCAGCACGATGCCCGCGATGCCGGGCAGGGTCAGAGTCGCGCCGAAGGCGGTCATCCCCGCCATGAGAAGGGTCATGGTGAAACAGAGCATGATGTCGGCAATCAGGCCGGATATGGCGTAATACAGCGGCATGACAATGACCACGGCCAGCGCGCCCACCAGAGCGGCGAGAATGCCGCTTTCAATGGACTCCTGCCCCAGCGAGGGGCCGACGGTGCGCTCTTCCAGCACAGTGACCGGCGCGGGCAGGGAACCGGCGCGCAGCACCACGGCCAGATCCTGCGCTTCGTTCAGGGTGAATCTGCCGGTTATCACGGCCTTGCCGCCGGAAATGCGGCTCTGGATGACCGGAGCGGAATAAACCTTGCCGTCCAGAACAATGGCCATGCGACGGCCAAGGTTTTCCCCGGTGATGCGCTCGAAGATACTGCCGCCGCGCGAATTGAATTCCAGGGCGACATGGATCTGCCCGTTCTGGTCATACTGGGGGCGGGCATTGGTAATATTCTCGCCGCTCATGAGCGGCTGCGAATCAAGCGCCAGTGTATTGCCGCCCGTGCCGTCCTTTTCCACATAGGGGAAAAGCGCAGTTCCGGCGGGCAGCATCAGGCTGGAGGGATCAACGTCGTCCCGCACCAGATGAAATTCCAGGTGGGCAGTCTGCCCCACAATCTGGATGGCGCGCTCGGGGTCGGTCAGGCCGGGCAGCTGCACCTGAACCTGATTGCCCGATTGCTTGCGGATGTCGGGTTCTGCCACGCCGAACTGGTCAATACGGTTGCGGATGGTGCGCACCACCTGATCCAGAGTCATTTCTTCAGCCTGCTTGCGGGCCGGGGCGGAAAGAGCAATCTGGTACACCCGTCCGAGACTGCTGTTTGAAGAAGACATCACCGCAAGGTCGGGGTAATATCTGCGCAGCATTTCCTCAAAGGCGCCGGCCTGTTCCGGCCTGGGAAGCACCACTTCCAGCAGGTTTTCCGCATTGAGGCGCGGTTTGAGCATGCTGATCTTGTCTTCCAGGGCACGCTCGCGCATGTCCTGCCCGGAAGACACCAGATTGTTCTGGATGGCTTTTTCCACATCCACGCCAAGGGTCAGGTTCATTCCGCCCTTGAGATCCAGGCCCAGATTGATGCGCGCCTGCGGGAAGAAGCGCGCCAGAGCGGTCTGCCCCACCTGCGGCAGATTGGGCAGCGCATACCACAGCGCGGCCAGAAACACGACGAGAGAGAAGGCGAGGCGCCAACGCAGAGCTTTCATTAAAAATTCCTTTGCGTATTAAAACCGATTTTTCCGGACTCCGGGGGACCTCCCGACGCACGCTCCTGAAAAGGCGCGCCCCCCGGTGAACGGCAAGCCTGCCCGCCAGCAACCGAGAACAGGCTCGGACTCGACGGAACGGGCCGGCACGCGGCGAGAATGCCGCCACGCCCGGCCGGTTTCCGCCGGAACACCGGAGCCTACTTGTTGTTTTCGGAACTGGGTTCGATCTTGTTCAGTTCCTTGGGATCATAGGTGCCGGTGATGTAGCCGCGAGGCACGCGCACCTTGCTGTCACCAAGGTCGATGGTGAAAATATTGTTTTCCACTTCCAGAATGCGGCCCAGGAGCCCCCCGGAAGTGATGACATAGTCGCCCTTTTGCAGGGCGTCCAGCATGGCGCGGTGCTGCTTGGCGCGCTTCTGCTGCGGCCGGATCAGCAGGAAGTAGAACACCGCGAACATGAGAACAAGGGGCATGAGCATGCCCAGGACGCCGCCGGTGGGATCCCCGGCGGCTCCGCCCGCGGGAGCGCCCGCGGCGGCATGAGCGAGAGAAACGAACATATTTGCTCCAATGAGAGGGTTATGGAGTTGCAATAAACCCGGATCGCATCCGGGAAACCTCCGTGCGGGCGGCTGTCCAAAGCGCCCGCGAAGTGCGCGCTTGCGCGCGAACCCGTTGTTAATTACCTTGTCGGGGCTGATTAGGCAACGTCTTTGTAAGGAGCCGCACATGACAACCGGAACGAAGGAAAACGTCCTCCCGCGGGACAAGGCCAGAGAACAGGCGCAAATTCAATCCCGCGTACTTATTGAAAGCCTGCCCTACCTGCGGCAGTTCCACGATCAAATCATCGTCATCAAATATGGCGGCCACGCCATGACCGACGAGGCACTCAAGCAGGCATTCGCCCTCAATGTGGCCCTGCTCAAGCTTGTGGGCATTCACCCGGTCATCGTGCATGGCGGCGGCCCCCAGATCAACGCCATGCTGGGAAAGCTGGAAATCAAGGCGGAATTCCGCCAGGGCCAGCGCATCACCGACGACGCCACCATGAATGTGGTGGAAATGGTGCTGGCAGGTTCGGTCAACAAGGATATCGTCAACGGGCTGAATCGCGCAGGCGCGCGAGCTGTGGGCCTTTCCGGCAAGGACGGCATGCTGCTGGAGGCCCGCAAGCGTGAACTGGTCGTCACACGGGAAGACGCCCCGCCGGAGATCATCGATCTTGGCAATGTCGGGCAGGTGACCAGGGTGAACGATACGCTCATCCGCTCCCTGATCCGCGACGGCTTCGTGCCGGTCATCGCCCCGGTGGGCGTGGACGACGAGGGCCACACCTACAACATCAACGCTGATTCCGTGGCCGGAACCGTAGCCGGAGCACTGCGGGCAAAACGTCTGCTCATGCTCACCGACGTGGCCGGGCTGCTGGATAAATCCGGAGAACTCATCACCGGGCTCAACGCCGCCCAGGCAAAAGCCCTGCAATGCGACGGCACTATCAGCGGCGGCATGATCCCCAAGATCGAATGCTGCCTGTCCGCTCTGGCCGAAGGCGTGGACATGGTTACCATTGTGGACGGCCGGGTGGAAAACTGCATTCTGCTGGAACTGCTCACCGACAGGGGCATCGGCACCGCGCTTACCTTGTAGCCAAAGGAGAGGGCCATGTTTATGCCCCTCGGCCCGCTGATCAACGCGGGCTCCATCGTCGCGGGCGCGCTGCTCGGGATCGCGCTCGGCGCGCGCCTGCCGGAAAGAATGCGTACCATTGTTTTTCAGGGGTTGGGGCTGTGCACGCTGGTCATCGGCATGCAAATGGCCTTCAAAACCGCCGCGCCCGTTATTCTGATCTTCAGTATTCTCATCGGCGGCATCAGCGGAGAAGCCCTGCACCTTGAAGAACGCTTTCTGAAGCTGGGCGATCGGCTCAAAAAGCAGCTCAAATCCGCCAATCCCCGCTTTACCGAAGGGCTGGTCAACGCCACGGTGCTGTTCTGCATCGGAGCCATGGCCATTCTCGGTTCTTTTGACGAGGGGCTGCGCGGCGATCGTACCATCGTCATGTCCAAATCGATCATGGACGGTTTTGCAGCCGTGGCACTGGCTTCCGCCTACGGATTGGGCGTGGCTTGCGCCGCCGTGCCGCTGATCCTCTATCAGGGAGCACTGGTGCTGTTCGCGGGCTTTCTTCAGCCCTGGCTCGAGCCGGAAGTCATGAATGAACTTACGGCCGCCGGCGGGCTCATGGTCGTGGGCATCGGCATCAACCTGCTCAATCTGACGCAAATCAGGCTGACCAATCTGCTGCCCGCCCTGCCCCTGGTGATCCTGTTCAGTCTGGTCGCGTTGTAGCGCATACATGCAGCCAATCCGGTATGTCTCCCGACAGAAGGAAGGATGCATGTTAAATTCCGATTCTCTCGGAAGGATGATCATATTAATTATTCTTGCTCCGCCACTTCTCTGTACTGCAATTTTCGCCTCATCTTTTTCTATCTGCAAAAAACAGCGCCGCAAACCAGGATTGTTAAATCAGGACTTGACATTTTTGTCTTGCTTCTCTCACTTATTTCCATCATTTTGTAATGTTAGAGCATTTTGTTATTGAAATGCTCTCGGAGTCGAGCGGAGCGAGGCTCCGCCGCTCCGACGGAGTAG
>CAJTSU010000160.1:0-7036 GCA_910579055.1 uncultured Mailhella sp.
TTACCCCCGGCCAGGCGGTCATGGTCATGCGCGGTAACGGCAAAACGCGCGTCGCGCCCCGCTGACACGAACAACATTTTTAAGGCAGGAAGCCGCTTCGCCCCCGGGAAGCGGCCCCCCCTGTACAGACAACGCCATATTCACCACCAGCAGGCGGACGGGAGGAAAGAATGCTCGACCCCAAACAGTGTGTTCTCTTCAGCGGCGGAGCGGCCGGCACCGAACAGTTTTTCGGCGCACAGGCCGAAGCGTGGGGCATTGAAGAAGTCAATTTCAGCTTTGAAGGCCACCAACTGGAGCGCAAACGCGGCGTGCGCGTGCTGACCAGCGATGAACTGGCCCTCAAGGACGTGAGCATGACCTACGTCTCCCGCCTCATGGGCCGCGAATACACCCGGGCTCCCATGTTCCGCAAAGTGCTCCAGTCCATTTGCTGGCAGGTCAGCAGCGGGCAGGAAGTTATTGTTGTGGGCAATATCCAGGAAGACAACACCGTCAAGGGCGGCACCGGCTGGGGCGCGGAATTCGCCAAGCTGTGCAACAAGCCCCTGCTGGTCTTCGATCAGGAGCGGAACGACTGGTTTCGCTGGACCAGGGAAGATTGGATGGTGGAAAAGGACCCGGTCATCGCCCACGCGCATTTCACCGCCACAGGAACACGCTTTCTTGAAGCGGAAGGCCGCAAGGCCATTGCCGACCTGTACAGCCGCTCGTTCTCCCGCTGACGAGCGGCCGGAGCGGCTTCCCGGCCGCTCCGGCATCATACGCGGCGGAATAAAACGGCATCGTTGAACGAACAACTGTAACACGCGCGATCCACTGTTTTGTCGTGGATCGCGCGTGTGTTTTTGAACGATTTCGCTTTTCCGGGCGGGGTAGCCATGCATGATATCAATGCAAATCTTATCCAGTATTTTCGCCCCTTTTACTATGTGGCCAAAACAGGCAGCATCCGCCGGGCGGCGGCCTTCCTGAATCTGACCCCTTCCGCCGTCAGTCAGCAAATCCAGAAGCTGGAAGAAGAAATCGGCATGGCGCTCTTTGATCGCCACCCCGGACGTTCATTGCGGCTGCTGCCCGCCGGACAAACCTTGCTGGCGCATATTCCTTCCCTGGAAAAAACATTTGCCCAGCTGCGGCTCGAAATCCAAAACCTTCAGGAACATCAGTCGCCCGTCCGAATCGGCATTCTCACTCTGCTGCATGCCGACATGCTGAAAAGCATGGCCGAGTATACGGCTCTGTATCCAGAGGCCGCCTTCCGCCTGCGCGCCGGCGACGGGGATTCGCTTTGCCGCCAGCTGGTGGCGGGCGATCTCGCTCTGCTTTTTCGCGAACACCTTCCCCCCGCCGTTGAGGCTGTTCCGCTCCTGTCCACCCCGCTGATGCTGGTTGTTCACCGTGATCTTGTCCGGGATATCGAAGGCAAATCCTCTCTCGACCTGCTGTCCGCTCTTCCGGTGGTTTATGTCAGCGGAGGCTGGCTCAACCCCGCGCTTGACGCCTATGTCTCGGCGGGCCTGACCGCACGAAAACGTCTGACGGTCGAAAGCCCGATCTGGGCGCTGGAAGCCGTGCGTCTCAAGCTGGGCGCGGCTATTGTCTGCACGCTGGTTCTGCCCGAAGACATGAGCGACTTGAAGACCTACCCTCTGGATCCCGCTCTCCCTCCGCGCCACATCGTTCTGGCCAGTGCGCCGGGAAGCCCTCATTCCGCCGAGTGTCTGCGTTTCAGACGCTTTCTCATGGATACATGGATCAAAAAGCAAGCCGCGCATACGCCGTTATCCACGAAGCTCCCTCTTCCCGACGCTGCTCAACTGTGAAGCCCCCCCGCACACCTGTATATTTTTTTTTGTTTGACTTGCATTATATGATTTATTTTATTTAATAGAAATATCACCTGTAAAAATAAGAAGCAGCTCACCTTCAAACTCAAAGGAGTTTCGCATGCTGAAAAAATGTTCCGGCATCATCCTGGCGTCCCTGATGGGAATATCCCTTGGCCTGAGCGGCACGGCCCAGGCCAAGGGCTTTCAGAACCTGAGCTTCAACGGAGGCTACACGCCCAAACACCCCACGGTGGTTCATGTATGGGAGCCGTTTTTCAAAGCCGCGGAAGCGAAGTTTCCCGGAAAAAAGGGCCTCAGCTTCCATTATTTCGCCACTAACGAGCTTTTTCCGGAAGGTGAAAGCATGAATGCCCTGACGGACGGACGTGTCGATTTCGGCAGGGTGCGTCCCTCCCTGTTCCCGGGCAACATGAATCTGCTTTCCGTCGTGGAAATTCCTGGAATATGCCCCAGCGCTGCTGTAGGCTCAGTGGTCACACAGGAACTCATCAACGAATTTCCCGAAGTGCGCGCCGAGTTCCCGGAAAATTCACTTCCCTTCACCGCATGGGCTTCCGCCACCTACCAGCTTCACACCATCAAACCGATCACGACCCTGGCGCAGATGAAGGGATTAAAGCTTATTGTATGGGACGCGACCACACTTGAAATCGTCAAGGCGCTTGGCGGAAATCCCATCCGCATGACCTCTCCCGACACCTATCTGGCCCTGTCCAAGGGAATGGCGGACGGCGTGTTCTGCCCCCTGGCTCCCGTGCGTTCCTTCAAAATTTCCGAATCCACCAGATATCACCTGCTGATGAATCTGGGCGTGACGACATTTGCCATTAATGTGCATAAAACGCTATGGGAGGAACTCCCCCAAGACATGCGCGACTGGCTGGCCGCCGAGGGCGGCCTCAAAATGGCTCTGGCCTGCGGCAAGAGCCTGGATGACGGCGCTGCCGCGGACACGGCGTGGATGAAGGAACAAGGGCATGAATTCTATGCCCTGTCTGAAGAGGATCACGCGCAGATGCTCGTCAAACTCCAGCCATTTACGGAAAAGTGGAAAACGGAAACCTGCAGGGGGATGGATCCCGCCGTGGTCGACAAGGTGCTGAAATTTACCCGGGAACGCAGCGAATACCACAGCGCGCGGATGAATGCCGGGGCTTACAGCCGTTAGCGCATTTCTGCCATGATAGCGCGTTTTGCGTTTGAAACTGCCTGCCAGCCGCGCCTGTACGCCCTGCGGGCCGCCGGGCGTGAGCGCGAAAAGCCTTGCGGATAAGGAGAGCAGGGACAAGTTTCGCTCCGCGCAAGCGCGGGAACATGTTGAAATCAACATGCTCAACATTGAAGCCGCAAAAAATCTGCCGACCGGATCATTGAGTTCTTGTCGGCAGATTTTTTGCGGCGTAAAAAGTTCTTACAAAAATTGCCGAGGACGTCCCATGTCCATTTTTCACCGATCAAATATCCTGTTCCGCAACCCTTCCTTTTCCGGCACTCTTGCGGGCTGCTCGGCCCATGCCCTGTGGGGCGTCGCCGTACTCTACTGGCACCTGCTCGCCACACTGCCCGCCGTGACCATTCTGGCCCATCGCATGTTGTGGTCCCTGCTTCTGCTGCTCGGGCTGCTCGCCGCCACCCGGCGCCTGCCGGAGCTTTCGGCCGCTCTGCGTTCCCGCAGGGAAGCCCCGCGCCTGGCACTCTGCGCCGCGCTGCTTTCCGTCAACTGGGGCTTCTTCCTCTGGGGCGTGACCACCGGCCGCGTGGTGGAAGCCAGTCTCGGTTATTTTATCACCCCCCTGCTCAACGTGCTTATGGGCCGCTTTCTTCTTGGCGAACGTCTGAGCCGCGCCCAGACTCTGGCCATTCTGCTCGCTCTGGCGGGCGTGAGCTGGAAAATTGTGGTGTACGGCCATGTGCCGTGGCTGGCGCTGACTGTTGCCGCCAGCTTCGCCCTGTACGGATTTTTTCAGAAAACCCTGCGCGTGGGCGCGGCCCCCGGCCTCACGGCGGAGCTTGTGTTTCTGGCGCCTTTTGCCCTGGTCTGGCTGGCCTGGGCCCATCCGCACGATTTCGGAGGGCTGGCCGGGCATGGCCTTTCACAGCCGCTGCTGCTGATGGGCACCGCACTGTTCACGGCCATTCCCCTCCAGCTTTTCGGTTACGCGGCCCAGCGCGTCACCCTGGCGACGCTCGGCATTCTGCAATACGTCAGCCCCAGTCTGAACTTTCTCTTCGCCGTCACCCTGCTGGGCGAGCGCCTGGAAAGCTCGGATATGGTCGCCTTCCCCCTGATCTGGTGCGCCCTTGCCGTCTATACGCGGGACGCCCTGCAAACGCTGGCGCGGATGCGGCGCGAGGCCGCCACCCTCCGCGCGCAAAAGAGAGCATGACAACATGGCCCACCGCGATCATACCCGTGTTCTGAAGCTTGGCCCCCTGACTCTGGGCGGCGGGCACCCCATACTCGTGCAGAGCATGACCAACACCGATACCCGCGACGTGGACGCCACCCTGCGTCAGCTCCAGGCTCTGGCCGACGCCGGGTGCGAGATCGCCCGGCTGGCCGTGCCGGACGACGCCGCGGCCGCGGCGCTGCGCTCCATCAACGAACGCTCCCCTCTCCCTCTGGTGGCGGATATCCACTTTGACTATCGCCTGGCCGTGGCCGCTCTGGAAGCGGGCTTGCCCGCCCTGCGCATCAACCCCGGCAATATCGGCGGCAAAAAGCATGTGGATATTCTGGCGGACGCCGCCAGGGCGCACCAGGCCATCATCCGGGTAGGCGTGAACAGCGGTTCGGTGGAAAAGGAACTGCTGGCCCGCTTCGGCGGCCCCACGCCTGAAGCGCTGGTGGAGAGCGCCCTGAATCATGTGCGCCTGCTGGAAGATCGCGGCTTTTATGACATCAAGGTATCCCTTAAATCCTCCTCCGTGACGGACTGCGTAGCCGCATACCGTCTTATGGCCCAACGCAGTGATTATCCCCTGCATATCGGAGTAACCGAAGCGGGCACGCTGATGCGCGGCACGGTGAAATCCGCCGTGGGCCTGGGGGTTTTGCTTTTTGACGGCATAGGCGATACACTGCGTGTCTCGCTCACCGCCGACCCTGTAAAAGAGGCGGGTGTGGCGTGGGAAATTCTGCGTGCTGCCGGTCTGCGTTCACGCGGGCCGGAGATCGTATCCTGCCCTACCTGCGGCCGTACGGAAATTGACCTCATCGGCCTGGCCTCCGCCGTGGAGGATTATGTGCAGCGCAGCCCCGCCGCGCGGCACGCCGGGCTCAAGCTGGCCGTCATGGGTTGCGTGGTCAACGGCCCCGGGGAAGCCCGCGAGGCCGATCTCGGTCTGGCCGGAGGCCGCGACCGGGGCGTGATTTTCCGCAAGGGCGAAGTGCTGCGCAGCGTGCGCGGGCAGGAAGCCCTGCTGGCTGCGTTTCTGGAAGAACTGGACAAGCTGTCGGCCGAACGCGACGCCTGATCGTTTTTGCCCCGCGCCCTTTTCCGGCCGGAGCCAATCCTCCAACCCCATTCTCATTCGAGGTAGTCCATGCGCTGGAGCCGCTACTATATTCCCACCCTGAAAGAAGCCCCCGCCGATGCGGAAGTGGTCAGCCACAAGCTGCTGGTGCGCGCTGGCATGATCCGCAAGCTCACCTCCGGCATTTACACCTGGCTGCCGCTGGGGCTGCGGGCGCTGGAAAAGGCCAAAAACATCGTGCGCCGGGAAATGAACGCCGCGGGAGCCTGTGAAGTGCTCATGCCCATGGTCATTCCCGCTGATTTGTGGATTGAGACGGGCCGCTGGGAGAAATTCGGCGATCAGCTGCTGCGCTTCAAGGATCGCAATGAGCGCGACTACTGCCTCGGCCCCACGCATGAAGAGGCGATCACGGATCTGCTGCGCGGCGAAGTGCGTTCCTACCGCCAGCTCCCGCTGAACCTCTACCAGATTCAAACCAAGTTCCGCGACGAGCTGCGCCCCCGTTTCGGCCTCATGCGCGGCCGTGAATTCATGATGAAGGACGCCTACTCCTTTGACTGCGACGATGCGGGCGCGGATCAGAGCTACGCCGCCATGCGCGACGCCTACCACCGGATTTTCTCCGGCATGGCGCTGGGATTCCGCCAGGTGGAAGCCGACACCGGAGCCATCGGCGGCAATTTCTCCCATGAGTTCATGGTGCTGGCCGACACCGGCGAGGACACCATCGCCTCCTGCACGGGCTGGCCCGAGTGCGCATGGGCCGCCAACGTGGAACGCGCGCCCGTGACCACCCGGTATGTTCCCGACACAAGCGCGTGCCCGGCCCTGGAAGAGGTGGCTACCCCCGGGCGGCATTCGGTGGAAGAAGTCTGTTCCTTCCTCAGGGCCGATCCGGCAAAGCTGATCAAGACCCTGCTCTTTGTCGCAGACGGCAAACCCGTGGCCGCGCTCATCCGGGGTGACCGCGAACTCAATGAAATCAAACTGCGCAAGCTGGCCGGCGCGGACGATATCCGTTTTGCCTCGCCCGAACAGGTGCAGGCCTGGACGGGTGCCCCCGTGGGCTTTGCCGGCCCGGTGGGGTTGCAGGGCGTGGACAGGCTCTACGTCGACAACGAACTTGCGGCCGGCAACGACTGGATCGCCGGAGCCAACAAGGCTGACGCCCATGTCCTGCACCTGAACATCGGCCGCGACGTTATCCTGCCCGTCGAGTGGGCCGATATCCGTAATGCCGTGGCGGGCGACCCCTGCCCCTGCTGCGGGAAGCCCGTGGAACTCAAGCGCGGCATTGAGGTCGGGCACATCTTCAAGCTGGGCACCAGGTACAGCGAAGCCATGAAGGCCGTGTTCCTGGACGAAAACGGCAAGGAAAAGCCCATGATCATGGGCTGCTACGGCATCGGCGTGTCCCGTGTGGTGGCGGCCTGCATCGAACAGAACTTTGACGAGGGCGGCATCATGTTCCCGCCCCCTCTGGCCCCCTTTGACGTACACCTGATCAATCTTGATCCGAAAAACGCCGAAGTCAGCGCCAAAGCTGATGAAATCCATGTCTTTCTCGAAGGGCAGGGGGTGGAGGTACTGTACGACGACCGTGACGAGCGCCCCGGGGTCAAGTTCAAGGACGCCGACCTTATCGGCCTGCCCGCCCAAATCATCGTGGGCGGCAAGAGCCTTGCGGGCGGTGTGGTGGAAAC
>CAJTSU010000160.1:7052-8093 GCA_910579055.1 uncultured Mailhella sp.
CCGGCGAAAAGTCCACCCTGCCCGCCGGCAGCTTTGCCGAGGCCTTCCCCGCTTTCCGGCAGGCCATCCTCGACAGCTGGCAACGCTAAAAAACGTTATGCGGGGGGAGGGGAACCTTTCTGGAGAAAGGCTTCCCCTCCCCCGTGCCCCCTCCCTTCCCAAGACTTTTAATGTCTTCCCCCGATACGGGGGTTTGGGGGCGATTATCGCCCCCAACGGGGTCCGGGGCAGCGCCCCGGAATCTGCCCCCCATTTTTAAGCATGGACAATATTCTTTCCGTACGAGAACTGACCGAAAGACTGCGCCGCACAGTGGAGCAGCGCTTTCCCTTCGTATGGGTACGGGGGGAAACGACAAACCTTTCCCGGCCCTCCTCCGGGCATATCTATTTCTCGCTCAAGGAAGGCGACGATCTCTTGAATTGCGTCTGGTTCCGCGGGCAGCAACGCGAACGGGAGCGTTTTGACCCCCTTACCGGCGAGGTATGGGAGGAAGGGCCGCGCCCAGGCCTTGCCGCCACCTTGGCAAACGGGCAGGCAATCATCTGCGCGGGCAGGCTTTCCGTCTACGGCCCGCGCGGGGGTTATCAGCTCATCGTGGAGCTGGCGCAGGAAGAAGGGCAGGGGCGGCTGGCCGCCGCGCTGGAAGAACTGAAACGCAAACTGGCGGCCCTGGGCTATTTCGATCAGAGCCGCAAACGCCCCCTGCCGGAACATCCCGCCCGTGTGGCCCTGATCACCGCGCCCACCGGGGCTGCGGTACGTGACTTTATCCGCATTTCTTCGGATCGTGGCCTGGGTTCCTCCATTCGCATTTACCCCAGCCCCGTACAGGGTGAGGAAGCCCCGCCCCGGCTGGTGGAAGCCATTGAGCAGGCCAACGCCGAAGGATGGGCCGATCTGATTGTCCTGATCCGGGGCGGCGGCTCGCTTCAGGATCTATGGGCCTTCAATGACGAACGCGTGGCTCACGCCCTGTTTGCATCCCGCCTGCCCGTTCTGACCGGAGTGGGTCATGAAATCGACCACAGCATCGCGGAT
>CAJTSU010000161.1 GCA_910579055.1 uncultured Mailhella sp.
GTAAGGCTCCTTCGTCGCCTAACGACTGCCGCTGGCCCGTGTGGAACACGGGCTGACTTTGCGGCAACGGATATTGCCGCCCGTGCCTTGGTAAAAATACACGTCACGCGCAACGCTATTAACACGGTTCTACAACAGAGCCTTAATAATCTTAACGCTTGACACTTGAGTAATCAATTATATAATCGGAATAATTATTATTTAGGAGTTCGGCTATGTCTGTCAAATCGCGTCATCTTGCTGTTGCAGGGCTTGCCATAGTTCTGTTGATTGCCGGAATATTTGTACCATTGCAGGAACTTGCCGTGGCGTGCCGGGTCGGATCTCTGATTTGTATGCTGTTTTGCATAATCATTGTGCAGGCGGGAGTCAGTAAACCTTTATCGCATCTCACCACTTGGGCGGAGCAGGTTTCGGGCACAGGAGACGTAATATCTGTTCCAGGGAATCTTGGGCCCGATTTTGCCCCCCTGGGTCGCGCCATGGAAAAGGCGTTGCGAGGCCACGTTGAATTGCGTGACTCCCGCGAACGGGATCGAGCCTTGGCCGAACAGGCGGAACAAGAGTTGAATGAACTTAAGAAGGCGCACTCCGCGCTTCAGAGACAGACTGATGTGGCAGAATCCCAGCGACAGGCCATAGCGGAAAAAATGCAGGTATTGTTTTCCGTCTTTTGGGGCCTTGTGCATACCTTGTGCCAGATGGTGGGAAACGTGGCGCAAGGAGTGGAGGAACAGCGCTTCAGAATTGACGAGACAAGCGGCGCGATGTCGCTGATCAGCGATAATGTGGAGCATATCGCTGCCGGAGCGGGGACAGCTTCGGAACAGGCGCAGGGCTCGCGCAGTGTGGCCATTTCCGGTTCTCAGGAATTGCGGGTGGCGGTAGATTCCATTGATGAAGTGAAAGAACGTACGCTGACCTTGAAGGATGCCATGAACAGCCTTGGCCAGAAGGCTGAAGCTATTGGGCAAGTGGTAGGGTTTATCAATGATGTTGCCGACCAGACCAATTTGCTGGCTTTGAATGCCGCCATTGAAGCTGCTCGCGCCGGAGAGGCAGGGCGCGGATTCGCCGTGGTGGCTGATGAGGTACGCAACCTTGCGGAAAAAACCATGCAGGCCACCAAGGAAGTGACGGAAGCAGTTTCCAGTATTCAGCGTCAGACCCAGGAAGCCATCGCCGCTGTGGATAATGCCGCCGATCAGACTGTGCAGAGCGCGGATCGTGCAAGTGCCGCGGGTACTTCGATGGAGGCTATTGTGGAGAGCATGGAGTATGCTGCTCGACAGCTGGAAAGCATAGCCCAGGCCACCGTGGAGCAATCTCGCAGCAGCCAACAGACAAATGAGGCTCTGTCCGCCATCAGAGAGGTGGCGCTGGCAACGTCAAGCCATATGGAAATATTCACCTCTTCTCTGGTAAAGCTGACAAGCTCCATGGAAGAGTTGGGAATTATCGCCAATGCATTGAAAACAGGTGATCTCGGTTCCGCTGTTTCCGAACATCTGGTGGATTGGACAAAGGGGTTGGCCACGGGCATTCCGTTGATTGACGAACAGCATAAGATGCTGCTGAACTATATCAACTCATTGCACAGCGCCATGAAGCGCGGCGTTACGGATACAGAGCTTCTGAATATTCTGAATGTGCTGTACGATTACACGGTGTCGCATTTCAGTACGGAAGAACAGTTCTTCTCGCATTCAGATTATGCGGACACGCAGAAGCATCGCGAAATTCACCGTAAATTCACGGACAGGATTGCAGAATTCCGTGACGCCATGGCGAAGGGTTCAGCTCAGGTCAGCATGGAGTTGTTGAACTTCCTCAAAGACTGGTTGATTCATCATATTCAGGGGACGGATCACCAGTATGTTGACAGCGTACAGCGCGTGCTGCATGCGGGTCGAAAAAGGCAGGGGTAATTTAATACCGGAAATCCCCTCTGTAGGTAACTATAAAGGGAACATTCCACCTGCTTTAGCCGGTGGAGTGTTCCCATACTGATGACACAACCCCGCGCTTCGCGGCGTTTGTCATCAGTCTGAGTGAAGCGCAGCTTCACGAAGGCGCAAGCGAACCGGCCGTGGATACATGCTGCCTTATCTCTGCTGTCGCCATTCGTAAGGCTCCTTCGTCGCCTAACGACTGCCGCTCGCCCGTGTGGAACACATGTTGCCTTTGCAGCAATGAATATTACCGCCTGTGCTGTGGTAAAAATACACGTTTCGCGCAGCGCCATCAACACTATTCTACAACACCGATACCTTGGCCGCTATCCTATTCCAGTGGGTTGTACTACTGACATACGGGTAAGCCGCTTTGGTCGCATTTTTCATTGTAGAGATTGTTCGACGTGCTATTCGTCTTCGTCGTCCTCTTCCTGCAAAGCGTCATGTACCGCATCGGTGAAAATGCCATAGGCGATACGTTCGATGACGATTTCCGGCTCATAGGTGAAAACTTCGTCGGGAATTTCTTCCGAGTTGGCGCAATAATCGTCAAATCTGGCCGTGTATTCGCTGATCAAGCGGCCTACTTCACGGACGATGGGATCTTCTGGTTCCCCTTCATCCGCGCAGTCGTCGTCAGATTCTTCAAAACGATCGAGAGCGGCGAGGATTTCTTCCTCGCCCAGATTCAAAAATTCCGCTCCGGCTTTGACCTGGTTCATGTTAACTCCTTTGTCGGTACATCATCCCTGATTAAGGGCGCTCATGCAAGGCCTGTTTTACGGCTCCTCGCATTTGTTCAACGGTGTAGATATCACGCAGAATTACAGGAGAGTACGCCGCGTCTCCTTTCGGAAAGACGGCAAGCAGAGGAATGCTTGCACTACCCAATGATTTGAGCAAGGTTCGGGCGGACGGCTCGTCTCTGGTCAGATCGACCCGGATTAACAGCAAATCGTTTTCCTCCACCAGCGGCAACAGATGTTTGGCGGCCAGAGTGGTTTGTTCCAGCACCTTGCAGGTAGGGCACCAATCCGCAGTAAATTCGACGAACAGGGGACGCTTGCCAAGCTGATTGGCAAAAAGCTCCGGTGAGTATATTTTCCAGGATATCTCGTTCCCCGTTTTTGGGGAAAAAGCCACCCATGCGACCCCGAGAGGGAGTACGGCGCACAATATAATCAGAAAGACCCTGCGCAGGCCTGCTGCGCGGCATTCCCCCCATGTTCCCCATATCCAGGCGCTGAACGCAAGCGTCAGAAGCAGGGCAAGCGCAGGCAGCAAAAGGGAGGCAGGCAAGATGGTCAGCAGATACAGGCACGTTGCTAACAAAAGAAAGCCGAGGATACGCTCCATGGCCAGCATCCAGTTGCCGGGCCGGGGCAGAAGAGTGGCCGCTTTCGGCCAGAGCGCCATACCGAGGTACGGCAAGGCCATGCCGAGTCCTGTGGCCATGAAAACCGTGATCAGTATCGGGAGCCCCTGCATTAAGCTCCAGCCGAGAACGCCTCCCAGGAGCGGGCCGCTGCACGGAGTGGCAAGCAATGTGGCCAGAAGGCCGGTCAGAAAGGCATTGGTGCGCGGCATGCGTTCTTCGCTCTTGCCATTTTGATGGCCGCGCAGATCAAGCACCGGCAGATGAAAGACATCGAACATGGTCAGCGCGAGTATAAAGACAATGCCCAGCATGATCAGCAGGAAAACATGGTTCTGGAAAATCTGCCCCCACGCATACCCGGCCAGGCCGAACAAAAGGCTCAGTACGGCAAACCAGGACAGAATGCCGACCGCAAACCAAAGATTGTGACGGCGGAAGCGAAGCATATTTTCCGAATTGCGCCCCCCCTGAAGCAGGGCATTGATTTTTAGCGTGATGACGGGCAGGACGCAGGGCATGACGTTCAGAATAAGACCTGCCAGCAGACCGAAGAGTATAGCCTTGCCCAGTCCTGTGACCTCAAGCGATGCAGCGAAAGGCCGGGGCGAGAAAACGGGAAGAGCGGCGAGGCCTGACGATGCGGGAGAGAACAGGGAAACGGTATCCGCCTTGTCGTGATCGGAAGATACGCCCTGGGAAGAAGAAAAAACGGATGTTGTCGCCCCGAGCTCCACGCGATCGGCCCCGATTGTCGGCGTACTTCCTTCGAGAGGGACAGGGCTGGCAGCCCGCCATGCTCCTTCGGTCCAGGGAAGGGCAGTCAAAAGTTCGGGGAGATGCCGGGGGCGGGGAGGAAGAGACAGGGTAGTACGGATGGGAACACAACGTTCTTCGGAGCAGGCCAGCATAGAAATCTGCAACGTTGCTTCCGGGGCGGGTTGCGCATCGGGAAAAAGCAACAGTACGGGGGTACGCCCCTCATAAATGTGTACAGTCTTGTCCGGCTCAAAGATATCGCGTGATTCCCGACCGGGAGGATATACCACACGTGCCCCGGCAAGTGTTTGATCCATTCTCACGCGCAGAGGGTACACTCCGCCTGGGGAATTATGGGTGTAACTGTGATAAGAGCTGTCTGCCGTCATCGTCAGCACAAGAGCCGGTGTTGTTTTTAAATCCTCGTTTTTTTCCGCGTGTTCCCCGAACGCGCTCTGCGGCGCTTCGACCCAGTACAAAGAAAACTGGTACGGAGCAGAGCTGTTTTCTGATGCGGTAGCCCGATCATGTCCATTAAAAGAAAGTACCGCACCGATGGTGAGGCACATCACTAAAATAAGAAATAAACTATAGTTAGCGTATTTTTTCATGGCATAACGATACACTTTTTTTCGCGAAAAGCAAAATTTTTCTTGACGGATACGGAGGGATTTTATAAAAGAACCAAGTCGTAACGACAAACCGGGTCATTAGCTCAATTGGTAGAGCAGCTGACTCTTAATCAGTTGGTTCGGTGTTCAAGTCACCGATGACCCACCAGGAAAATCAAGGGCTTACGGATAACCTCTGTAAGCCCCTTTTTCGTGTCCTCCGAAATTCTCGCTTGCGTCTCCCTGATTTTCCGATGAAGTAGAGGACTGGTGTCCTGATTTAAAAATATGTGCTATAAATAGTTCAACGTGCCCCCATTCCTTCCCGCAACGGCATGTATCTGACGGTAACGTCGGTGCAAAGTTTGACTTGACAAGGGCAACTCCTTGTCTCATGAAAAAAAGTTCAGGCTGAAAGCTGAAGCTTTCGCCGGAGATTATCGCCGCAAGGGGGGGAAACCATGCGCAGACATGTTCTTTTTGCGCGGCGGGCTGTTTTGTTCACCGTGCTTCCGACACGGGTAAAACACAACCTTGTCGCCGCCGATGCTGTTTGGCATCCTGATGGAGTTCTCAATGTCCACCTCTAATGACCCCATCGACACCGAACAGGCGCCAGCCATCATCGTCACTGAAGGCCCGGCCATGCCCAATCCACGCGAAAAATCGTTTCTTAACGCCTGGAGCCTTTCTTTCCTCGCCGCAGTGTTGACCCTGGCGGGCCTGTGTCTTTACAAGCCCGATCCCTATTGGGAAGTGATGAAATTTGTGCCGGATGGGCTGCTCGTCACCTTCCAGATTACCATCGTCTCCCTCTGCTTTGTCATTCCCGTCGGCCTGCTCACCGGCCTGGGCAAGCTTTCCCGGTGCAAGCCAATCAATCTGCTGGCTTCGACCTATGTGGAAATTATTCGCGGCATTCCTCTGCTGATGCAGCTTTTCTACATCTATTACGCACTCGGCAGTATGCTCAAGGTGTCCCCCACCGTGGCCGCCGTGGCCGCGCTCAGCATCTGCTACGGTGCCTATATGGGTGAAGTGTTCCGTGCAGGCATTCTTTCCGTACCGAAAGGGCAGAATGAAGCCGCACGCTCGCTTGGCTTCAACCGTTTTCAGACCATGACATTGGTTATTCTGCCCCAGGCGCTGCGCACCATCATTCCCCCTGTAGGCAACGAAAGTATCGCTCTGCTCAAGGACACCTCGCTGGTTTCGGTTATTGCCGTCGCCGACGTGCTCCGGCGCGGCCGCGAGTACGCTTCGCAGACCTTTGAGTATTTTGAAACCTACACCGTTATTGCACTGGTGTATCTCATTATCACACTTTTGCTTTCCAAGGTGCTGAGCATGGTGGAAGGGAGGCTGTCACGCTATGAGCATCACCGCTGAAAACAATACCGGCAAGCCCGTTATTTCCATCCGCAATGTATGGAAATTTTTCGGGCAGCTTGCCGCGCTGAAAGATATCTGCCTTGATATCATGCCGGGGGAAAAGGTCGTGATCATCGGCCCTTCCGGTTCGGGAAAGTCCACCTGCCTGCGCACTATCAATCGCCTCGAAAATGTGGACAAGGGCGCTATTTTCGTGGAAGGGCAGGACATCACGAACAGCGCACACGACATCAACGCCATGCGTCAGAACCTCGGCATGGTGTTTCAGAGCTTCAACCTCTTCCCACACATGACCGTGTTGCGCAACCTGAGTGTCGCCCCCATGAAATTGCGCGGCCTTTCCAGGGCAGACGCCGAGGAACGCGCACTCTATCTGCTCAAAAAGGTAGGGTTGGCCGACAAGGTCAATGTCTACCCGAACACGCTTTCCGGCGGACAGCAGCAACGCGTGGCCATAGCCCGTGCCCTGGCCATGCAACCCCATATCATGCTGTTTGACGAACCTACCTCTGCACTGGATCCGGAAATGATCGGCGAAGTGCTGGACGTCATGGTTTCCCTTGCCCGGGAAGGCATGACTATGGTCTGTGTCACTCATGAAATGGGCTTTGCCCGGGAAGTGGCAGATCGAATCATTTTCATGGATCAAGGTGCGATCCTGGAACAGGGGCCGCCGGAGCAAATCTTCAACCGTCCACAGAATCCTCGGCTTCAACAGTTCCTGAATCAGATTCTGTAGTGGTTTTCTGCATACTTCTAAAAACGGCGTTCATGGGAACGCCGTTTTTGTATATAAAGGAACCTCCCGCGAGGCGGGAGGTTCCCGAATACTTGCAATTATGTATGTGCTGTACCATCTCCTTTTGATTTGTTAAAAAGCCTTGCGGGCTGCCAACTGCAAACCAAACAAATCAAAAGGAGATCATGATAGGTGACGCCGAAAATCCAGTACCATGCAACATTGCATACTGTGTATGCAATGTTAAGATCATTCCGGCAAAAGCGTGGTTCCGGCTCGATTACGACGGCTGCACCGCCGCGCCAGGCTTGCGGCTGACGACCAGTACTCCGAAATATTTCATGTTGCGGAGTACTAACCCTGATTCTTCACGAAGCCCATCTGCGTTTCTCCGATACTGCCGTCCGTTCCGGCAATGCGGGCCAGGAAGGCGTCTCCCAGAGTGCTGATATGGGAGGCGTAGTTATCAAAGTAATCATAGTGAGCCTGCTCTTCAGCCAGGATCTTCATGAACAGGTTTGCACTGATGATGTCGCCGTTTTCCCGGCAGACAGCAAGAAATCCGTTGTAGGCTTCCAGCACGTCGGCTTCCAGCCGGGCGTCAAAAGGATACACTTCCTTGAGTGCCTGCTTCTTGACTACTTTGGCAGCCATTTCCGTGCCGGGTTCGCCGTCAAGTTCCTTGATCCGCTCGGCAAACTGTTCAGCATGATCCATTTCGTCAATGGCAATACGCTTGATACTGGCGGCGAATTTTCCATAATCGAGATCATCAAGATTGTAATGCTGGTTCATGTATTGATGAATAGATTGCAGCTCCATACTGCGAGCTTTGTTCAACACTTCAATAACGCGCATAACCTTTTCTGAATTCTGATTTTCCATGTGGAACGCTCCTTTGCATCTGCGTGGGGTAAAAATTACGAGCCGGCGCATTTTCCGACCACGTTGCAGAATCATGCGGCGGAAAGCGCGGGGTCGATTGAAGGTTGAAGCCTCAGGGGATGATACGGCAATGATTATCTTCCGGTCACCGTTTAGGGTCTTCCCGTGACGGTATTGCTCTGGAGGGACTGTTTGCCTACACTGCCAATACGTTTTTCAAGTGCAAGGCATAATTGAGGCTGCTGAGTTTATCAGCAGCCTCGGGGCGTTTTTTGCTCCCTTAGAGTATTTTGCGATTGAAAGTATCTGCCAGCCAGGATCCTATGTTCTGGCGC
>CAJTSU010000162.1 GCA_910579055.1 uncultured Mailhella sp.
TCCGCTGGGAATCCCCCGACTTTAGGCGGCGGAGGATGTCAAGCTGGAACAGGGCAACAGACCCGGCGCTGATCAACTGCGGAAGCGGGATCAAAGGATTCCCAGCTTTCTTTTCTCTTCATGCAGGCGGCGGTACAGGGTCGCAAGGCTTATTCCCTTCTCCGCGGCAAGAAGGCGCTTGGCTTCCATGCCCCTGCCCTTTTCCGCCAGCCTGGCATGCAGACTGTCCGGGGGAAACACATGCTCCGGCCGGAAACCGCGGGCCGGGCCGCCGCTTCCCGGCTGCGCGGTTTCAAAACGGTGACGCATCAGCTCAAGATCAAGCACTCCGTTCTCACAGAAGTTTACGCCGTATTCGATAAAATTTTTGAGTTCCCGGATATTGCCCGGCCACCGGTAGTTCTCGAACCAGTTCAGAAGTTCACTGGTAATATGCAGAATGCGCCCGGTATTCACAGAAAACTGATTGAGAAAATATCCCGTGAGAAGACGCACGTCACCCGTCCTCTCGCGCAGGGGAGGCACGCGCAGGGGGAGAACATTGAGCCGGAAATAAAGATCCTCGCGAAAGCTGCCTGACTCCACCAGCTCGCGCAGGCTTCTGTTTGCCGCGGCGATGATGCGCACATCCACCCGGCAGGGAGTTTTCCCGCCCACACGGAGAAAACTGCGCTCCTGAAGCGCGCGCAGCAGCTTGGCCTGGAGAGAAACCGGCATATCGGCAATTTCATCAAAAAACAGCGTTCCGCCGTGGGCGGTTTCCATCAAGCCCTTCTTGCCGCGCGGGTTGGCTCCGGAAAAGGCCCCGGCATCATACCCGAAAAGTTCGCTTTCCATCAGCGCTTCGGGAATGGCCGCGCAGTTCAGAGCGACAAAGGGCTTTCCCGAACGTCTGCTGTGGGCATGAACGGCATTGGCCACAAGCTCCTTGCCCGTGCCGGACTCCCCCTGAATCAGCACCGTGGATTCGCTTTGCGCGGCCTTGAGCACATGGGACTTGAGCATCCGTATGGCCGGGCTTTCTCCCACAATTTCTCCTATCTCCGTATGGCAGTTCCTGCCGCTGCAATCCGGCACGGATTCTTCCGATCTGAATGCCAGCTGCGCCGAAGCCAGAATTATGGAAAAAGCCTGTTCCGCCTTCAGCAGCAGCGTCTGATGCTGAAGCGGGGTCTGAGCCACCAGCTGGACGACGAAGCGGGATTGTCCGCCCACGGAAACAGGCCCCGTAAAATTGGCCTGATCCCGGCATATCTCGCGGCTTGGACATTTACGGCACTGGTTCATGTCGCCCTTGATCTGGGTAAGCTTGTTCCCTGTTTGCAGGGCGTATGCCAGCGTCGAACTGTTCGGCGTCTGAAAACCTCTTGCCCCCTGGAATGCCCGTGTTCCGCACACGCATACCCCGGCAAGATCTATGGCCAGCATGGGCAGATCAAGCGCACAGCTCAGAGATTCCAGAAGCAGCTGCAACCATTGCCAGGGCCGGAGCCCCTCTTCCCCGAGCACTTTCTCCGCAAAGACCTTCCCTGTTTCTTCCCTCAGTCTCCTGTCCGCTTCGCCGCATGTCATGCCATGTTCCTTCCATCGATGAAAAAAATGAAGAGGATATGAGAAATATGAGAAAAATTCTCACAAATACAACAAAAGAACAAGCCCCTCGGCGACACAAGCGCTAACACAGGCGCTTGGAGAGTCGTGCGGGTGACACTGTGCGAGACGTACGGTTTTGCCACGGCACCGAGGCGGCAATATTCATTGCCGCAAAGCAGCCCGTGTTCCACACGGGCGAGCGGCAGTCGTCAGGCGACGAAGGAGCCTTACGAATGGCGACAGCAGAGATAGGGCAGCATGTATCCACGGCTGGCTCGCTAATGTTCGCGCCTCCGGCGGTCAAGGAGTTCTGCAACATCCTGTTGGCATCATTTTCGCATGGCATGAAAAACAGGGCGGACAGAGTGTTCCGCAAAGGAGCAACATGATGGATGCACATCCGCTGTTATTTTCCGAATATATGTTTCATGGCATGAAGCTGCGCAACCGCTTCGTGCAGACTCCGATTCAGACCAGAGCCGCGGATGCGGACGGCTATGCGACCAGAGAACTTCTCAACTGGCATGCGGCCTGCGCCGGAGAAACCGCGCCCGGCATCGTCATTGTCCAGCAGGCATACGCCTGGCCTGCCGTCAGGCTGGAGCGGGGGCTTGCCCTGTGGGATGATTCCTTCATTGAGCCGCTGGCCGGACTGGTGAATATCCTGCATGAGAAGGGAAGCAGGGTCTTTCTTCAGCTCGGCGGCACAGGCTCGCGTCTTGAAGGCAACAATGTCGCCCCTTCTCCCGTTGCCGGATCGTGGGACGGAAAAATACCCCGGGAAATGACGAAGGAGGAAATGCGTCATTACCGCGACTGTTATGCGCAGGCCGGAGCCAGGCTTTTCAGGGCCGGGTTTGACGGCTTCTCGCTTCAGGGATCCGGCGGAAAGTTTCTGGCCCAGTTCCTTTCTCCCCACAGCAACCGCCGTACCGATGAATACGGAGGTTCGGCCCGCAACCGCGTCCGCTATTTTCTTGAAGTCATGGACGCCATACGTCAGAAAAGCTCGGCCTCTTTTCCCATGATCATGCGTTACGATGCTTCCGACTTCATGGAAGGAGGACATTCGCCCGAAATTGCCATGGAACAGGCGGGGCTGCTCATTGAGGGAGGCGTCAGCGCGCTGCTCATGGGCGGAGGAGGGCAGGAACGCCTGAAATACGGCGTGCCGTCATGGATGATTCCCCCTGTTCCGCTGTTTGATCTTGCCCGGAGCTACAAGCGCAATTTCCCGGACACGCCTGTCATCCTTGGAGGCAAGGCTCATACCCCGGAGCTGGCGGAACACATTCTTCAGTCCGGAGCGGCTGATCTGGTGGCGATCAGCAGACCCTTGCTTGCGGATCATGATTACCTCCGCAAAGTGAAGGAAGGGCGCTTTGCCGACGTGCGGCGCTGTGTCTGCTGCCTGAACTGCCAGACCTGGAACCGCAGACCGGCGCTGAAGGATCGCCCGATCATCTGCACTGTGAATCCTGCCGCATTTTCCGAAGGCACACCCGCGGTGCCGGCTTCTTCTCCCCGAAACATCATGGTGGCAGGAGGAGGGCCGGCCGGTATGGAAGCCGCTCTCGAAGCGGCAAGACGCGGACATCGCGTTTCTCTGCATGAAAAAAACGCCGAACTCGGCGGACAGTGGCGCATAGCGGGCATGCCGCCGCATCATGAGGATTACCGCACGCTTGTTCCTTCCCTGCGCCGGGAGCTGGAAGCCGCCGGGGTGGATATCCGCCTGGGGGAACCCGTCACCCGTGAACTCGCGGAACGTCTGCGCCCTGATGACATTATTGTCGCCACGGGTGCCCTGCCCCGCAGTTTGGGCAGGGAATATCTGCTGCCTTCAGCCATGCCCGTCATGCAGGGCGTGGACGTGCTTCAGGGACATCTTCCCCGGGCGGAACGCATTGTGGTCATCGGCGGAAGGTATATCGGCATGGAAGCCGCCTGTCTGCTGGCGGAGGCCGGTAAAAAGGTATCCCTGATCGAAATGAACGACATCGGGCAGGGGACAATCAGCCGTCTCCGCTCCGGCCTCTTTGACGCTCTTGTCCGGCTTGATGTGCGTCTTTATCCGCACAGCGCGCTGTTCCGCGTCACCTCTGATTGTGTGGAAGCACGTCATGGAGGAGGGCTCTTTCTGCTGCCCGCCGAGGCTGTGGTGACAGCCATTGGCACTGTTCCCGACAGAACGCTTCTTGCGGAACTGGAAGGGGGGCCATGGAACATTCACACCGCGGGGGACTGCTCCGGCATAGGCGACGCCATGGATGCCATGTATTCCGGCTGGCTCATCGGCACGACAGTTTAGAGTATTCTTTGAAAATGCTCGTTGATTTTTCGGGGCGCTGCCCCGTACCCCGTCGGGGGGAATGATTCCCCCCCGAACCCCCTCAACAGGAGAAACATATGAGACAGGCGCTGTTCCAGCCCGGCGGCATCGGCCGTGTGGAAATGAAGAACCGCATTATTTACAGTTCCATGCTTCTCCGTTCATCCGACGGCAAGGGCCATTTCAGCGATGCCGCGGTGCAATCCCTGCTTATGCGCGCTGAACACGGGGCCGGGCTTATCACTGTCCCCGGCCTTGTCAGCCGCCCGGCCGCAGACTCCGCTTACGGTCTTTCCGCTTCCATTGCGGAAGATTCATTTGTTCCCCATCTGAAAGGCATCGTTGACGGCATCCATGCCGCCGGGGCAAAAGCCATGGCCCAGATGGGAGCAAGAGGAACCCGCATGGCCGAAGGCGTTCGCACCGTAGCCCCCTCCGCCATGCGTTTTGCCTATGAGGACACCGTTCCCCACGCTCTGACCATTGAGGAAATACAGATTTATGTCAGGGAATTTGAACTGGCCGCGAGGCGCGCGGCCCAGGCCGGGTTCGATCTGCTTGAGCTCCACGCCTGTACCGGCAAGCTTGTGAGCATGTTCATGTCTCCTTACAGCAACAGACGTACGGACGAATACGGGGGAAGTACGGAAAACCGCGCCCGGTTCGCCCGTGAGCTGCTGGAGGCGATGAAACGGGGAGCAGGCAGGGGTATGCCTGTTGTAGTCCGTATGACAGTTGACGATCTGTTGGGAGATTTGGGGCTTCAGGTGGAAGAAGGATGCCGGATCATATCCATTCTGGATCGGGCCGGGGCGGATGCCTTTCATGTTCTTGGCGGGACGCAGGAAAAATTGTGGAATATTTCCGCGGGGTATTTCCAGCCGGAAGGAGTCTTTGCTCCGCTGCTGGCGGAAGCTCGCAAAGTGACGCAAAAGCCTTTGATCGGCATGGGAAAGCTCGGCAGGCCCGAACTGGCGGAATCTTTCCTGCAAAAAGGACTGGCGGATTTCATCGCATTGGGCCGTCCGCTGCTGGCTGATCCCCTGTGGGTGGAAAAGGTACGCTCCGGTGACGAGGCGCATATCCGTTCCTGCATCGGCTGTGTAAACTGCCTGAGCTTCGCTTCCCGCAAGGATATCACGCCGTTCGGCGTAAGCTGCACCGTCAATCCGGGCGTACTGCGCGAACCTGCGTACGCCGTGCTTTCTCCGGCGCGGACTCCCCGCAGCATCATGGTCATAGGCGGAGGCCCGGCCGGCATGACGGCGGCGGCGACTCTCGCCAGACGCGGCCATTGCGTGGAACTGTATGAAAAGGAAATGGAAACGGGCGGACAGTGGCTGACAGCCTCGCATGCGCCCTGCAAGGCGGCGTACCGGAGCCTTCTGCCCATGCTGCGCCGCGATATGGACGAGGCAGGCGTGCATGTCTTCCGCAATACCCGTGTTGACGCCTCTCTGCTGAAAACACGCAGACCGGACTTTGTGGTTCTGGCCACCGGCGCCGAGCCTCAAGGTCTTCCTCCGGTGCGACGGCCGGAAAACGGCGGGCCACGGATAGTCCAGGGCAATGAGGTCATCATGGGCCGCGCGGGTGACTGCGGCGGCCGCGTGGTTGTCGTCGGCGGACGTTATGTCGGCATGGAAGCGGCTCTTGTTCTTGCGGGAGAAGGCCGCGACGTTTCCGTCATAGACATGGAGGATATCGCCCACGGCACAAATCCCCGCCTTGGAGGAAAATACGTCAGCATGCTCGCGGAAGCCGGGGTAAAGATGTATCCCCGTACCCCGCTGCTGGAAATCACGCGCAGGGGGGCCGCCGTATCCTTCCGCAATGCCTTTGTGGAATTGCCCGCCGATACGGTAGTTCTGGCCGTCGGTGTGCGCCCGGCCGCTGATCTGGTTCCCGTTCTGGAAGCACAAGGCGTCTCTTACCGCAGGATCGGAGATTGCCGCAACATCGGCGATGTCCTCTATGCCATACGCGAAGGGGCTGATCTTGGAAGGGAATTGTAGAAACGCTGAACAGCGTGCTCTGAACGGATAGAAAAAACTCTTTTCTTTCTCCCCGGAAAAAGGCATTCCTTGAGTGTCTTCCTCCTTGCCGCGCTTGTGCGGCGCGCCGTTCACCGGAAGACGAAACAAAGGATTTCTGCGATGAAAAAACTTGCCGCCGCCCTGCTGTGCGCCGCTCTGGCTCTTCCTTCCCTGGCCGGAGCCGAAACCGTCAAAATCAAGGTGGGCGCGTCCCCCACGCCCCATGCTGAACTTCTGAAAGTGGCCAATGAGGTGCTCAAGCCCCAGGGCTACGAAATCAAGATCGTGGAATACGCCGATTATGTCCAGCCCAACATGGCTCTGGACGGCAAGGAGCTGGACGCCAATTACTTCCAGCACAAGCCCTACCTCGACGACTTCGTGAAGGAAAAGGGCGTGAACCTCGTTTCCATCGGCGCGGTGCATTACGAGCCTTTCGGCATCTACGCGGGCAGGAGCAAGGACCTTGCCGCCCTCAAGGAAAAGGCCATTGTGGCCGTGCCCAATGACACCACCAATGAGGCCCGCGCGCTGCTTCTGCTTCAGGATCAGGGCCTGATCAAGCTGAAGGACGGGGCCGGACTCACCGCCACCCGCCGCGACATCGTGGAAAACCCCAGGAACCTCAAGATCGAAGAACTGGAAGCCGCACAGCTGGTGCGCGCGCTGCCTGACGTGGATATCGCGGTCATCAACGGCAACTACGCCATTCTCGGCGGGCTCAAGGTGAAGGACGCTCTGGCCGCCGAAGCCGCTGACTCCATTGCCGCCGCCACATACGCCAATATCGTCGCCGTGCGCAAGGGCGACGAACAGCGCCCCGAAATTCAGGCTCTTCTCAAGGCCCTGAAAAGCGATCAGGTCAAGGAATACATGATCAAAACGTACGAAGGCGCAGTGCTGCCCGCCGCGTAGGCGTTATCGCCTTGTGCGCCGTGCCTGTGAAGTTGCCTTTACGGGCACGGCGCGATTCCTGAAGCTTTTTGCAGGGCAAAAGGCTATATCCGCTTTACAGACAGATCACTTTTTTCTTCCACGGCTTAAACACTGAAATAACCACCAAAGCGACAAGTACAGCGGCTTGAAAACACGTTCCTGTCAGGGTAATCTGCATATTTCCCAGCAACTCCGGGTTGGTTAATGCCGTATCACGTGACAGTGCTGTAATTTCAACACATCTCTCCATTTTTACGTTGAAGTAAAAAGTTCCGGCTATTGTCACAGCCATGGCCGCAATCCATTTTACCGTTATCCATGTATGTTTAAAAAATCCCCAATTTGTACAAACTCCATATATTAAACCCGTAATAAGAGTTATAATGGCCCCAGGTATCACCAGAATATCATCAATATGCCTGTTGACAGACAACATCATATGCAGTTCGTCACCCGACTCCGGACTAATAACACCTGCCACCCCCATTGAAATGACGCCAACTACCCACATCATTGAGGATAGAAGGTGAACAGTCTTCAATATTTTCATTCCCTTCGGAGAGATTTTTTTCATTTCCGTACCTCTGTTTATTCAATAGTTTTTGAATTTTCATATATGCACCGCAAGAAACGTATTGCGATTTCATATTCATCCGCATCAATGCCATTCAGTAATGGAACAAGAACTTCATCAACGTGTTTCAGCAGCTCGGACATCAAGAGCCGCCCTTGCCTGGTTATATGAATACTGTTCTTTGCCTTTGAGACATGGACCCGTTCAACTAACCCCCTTTTCTTCAAATTATCTATGGTTCTCTTTATTGCCGCCGCATCTTTGCATAATAAAGCGGCAATCTCCTGTTGGCTCAGACCATCCTTGTAATACAGCAAACGAAGCATGACAAACTGAGAGTGCGGCAAATCGACGGCATATCTTTCCAGAACAATTCTCAGTGCCTTTGCCAATGCATGTGACGCTCTGTTTAACAAAAAGCCTAATGATTCATACGTATCCATACGGCATGCTTAAATCAAAAGAATTGACTAGTCAATAGCTACTCCGCGAAATCTCCCGCACTCCAGCCCAGGTAGGCGCTGGTTCCCCAAAACGCCATATCGTTGACCGTGGAGCTGAA
>CAJTSU010000163.1 GCA_910579055.1 uncultured Mailhella sp.
GCAGTGTACCAGTTTTGCTAAACATTGTTTAGTAAAAATTTGGAAGATCAGTAATACGGGGGGATGTGGTTGCATTCTGCCTTTTCGGGGCAAATGCCGAATTGGCGAGAGAGCGGGATTACATTCTTGGCGGTTCCTGTCCTTCCGGGCTTCGGCCACTGATGAAGCAGCTTGCCGGGGTTCCTTTCGATCTCGTCTCCATTGAAGAATACGGCATCCTTTGCGGCCCTCAAAACGACTTGAAGCTTTGGCCTGTCCATACCCGCACGCGCGACAGGAAAGGCCGGAACCTTTCTCCGGCCCGTATTGGGGGCACGGTGCCGGAAGGCATGGCCCTGGTACTGACGCTTCACCCCGGCAGTTTCGACAGCCGCTATTTCGGCTTCGTGCCGCTGGCTTCGCTGCAAAAAATGGAGCCGGTTTTGACCTTTTAACTCTACTGGAGTGATCATCATGGACAAAGCAACATTGAACGCCATTGCCTCGGATGCCTTTCTGCAAGCTGAACAGGGTCTTGCCGTGGAGCTTGATCCGGAACTTGCGGACGCGATGGGCGCATTTGCGGAGGATGCCGTTTCCCTGGCCGATCTGGCTGAAGATGAAGCGGCGGGAACGGATCATGAGCAAGACTGATAGCAAGACTGCTGCCGCCAAAAAGCCTTTTCATGAGGCGTTTGCGGAAAAAATCGTCGGTATGCTGGAAGCGGGAACCGCCCCCTGGCAAAAGCCGTGGACGCCCGCTGAAAATCTGGCTCCGCGCAATCCTGTTTCCGGCACGGTGTACAAGGGCGTCAACCGGCTGAATCTTGCTTTGTCAGGGTATGACGATCCGCGCTGGATGACGCTCAAACAGGCCAATGACGCGGGCTACAGAATAAAAAAGGGAAGCCATTCAACAACTATCGTCTTTTACCAGTTCACCCGTGAAGAAGATAAACGGGATGAAGACGGAAAACCTGTTTTGGGTGGGGACGGAAAGCCGGAAAAAGAAACTGTGCGTCTGGAAAGGCCGGTTATTCGCTTTTCTCAGGTTTTCAACGGGACACAGGTTGAAGGTCTTCCCCCGCTTGAAAAGAAGGAACTTGAATACGCATGGAATCCCCATGAAAAGGCGGAATCCATCCTGAACCGATCCGGAGCGGTCATCAGGCACGATCAACCGGATCGAAACTTTTACCGTCCGGGAACTGATGAAATCCATCTCACGCCCAAAAGCAGTTTTGACGCTGCTGACAAGTATTACGCGACAGCCCTGCATGAACTCGGACACTGGACAGGGCATCCTTCGCGGATGAATCGGGAATTTGGCCCTTTTGGATCGACGACATACGCCAGAGAGGAACTGCGGGCGGAAATCGCGTCCTGGATGCTCGGCCAGGATATCGGCGTCGGCCATGATCCCGGCCAGCACGCGGCCTATGTGCAAAGCTGGATCAAGGACCTTCGGGATGAGCCTATGGAGATCATGCGTGCCTGCCGGGATGCCGAACATATCAAGGATTATGTTCTGGAGCTTGAAATGCGGAAAGAGCATGGCAAGGAGACGGCACGGGAACAGCGGCAAGCCATGTCGGATCAGGCAATGACGACAGATCCGGCTTTGTCAAAGACGTATTTGCATGTGCCTTACCGGGAAAAAGAGTCCGCCAAGGCGCATGGCGCGCGTTGGGACGGCAAACAAAAACAGTGGTATGCCCCGGAAGGCGTTGATCTTGCGCCGTTGCGCAAGTGGCTCTCCCCGGAGAAGCGGATTCAGCCACAAAAATGCCTTGATCCTCAGCATGAGTTTGCCCGCAAGCTGGAAGATCTGGGCCTTGATCTGAAGGGTCAGCTTCCGGAAATGGACGGCAAAACGCACCGGGTTCCGCTTTTGGCCAAAAATGGCCGTGGCCTGGATGGCGCGTATTGCCTCCATGCGGATGGCCGCCCGGCCGGATGGGCGCAAAACCATTCCACCGGCGAAAAGGTCAAGCTGGTGGCCTCGGGCGTGCTGCTTTCCCCGGCCGAACAAGAGCGCCAGAAAGCAGAACACGCCGCGCGTCGCGAGCAGGCCGAACGGGAACGCGCTCAGGCGCGGGATGCGGCCGCCGAACGCTGCCGGGGCTTGTGGGACAACTTTGAGCCTGCCGGAGAGCATCCCTACCTGGAGAAAAAAGGCGTTGCCGCCTTTGGCCTCAGGCAGGATCAGGGCAATCTGATCGTCCCGCTCCGCAACGTGGGCGGCGAACTGCGGGGAATTCAGGCCATTGGCCCCGATGGGCAAAAGTCGTTCGCTTCCGGCATGGAGAAGACAGGAAATTTCCATCTGATCGGCGGCGACAAGGATCTCTCGCAATCTGAAATTGTTCTGTGTGAAGGCTACGCCACAGGAGCGAGCCTTTACATGGCGTCACAAAAACCTGTGGCCGTGGCGTTTGACGCGGGCAATCTTGAGCCTGTCGCCCAAAAAATCCGTGAACGGTATCCACAGGCGCAAATAACCATTTGCGCGGACAACGATCACGCCATGAAACAGGATGGCCGCGTGAATAATGTCGGCGTTGAAAAAGCGGAAAAGGCCGCAAAGTCTGTTGGCGGAAGGGTTATCGTTCCGACTTTCACCAAAGAGGAAACAGCCAGAGGACTGACCGACTTCAACGATCTGCATCAGTCGCGCGGTCTTGAGACTGTTCGGAAACAGCTTGGCATCAGGGAGAAAAGCAAGGAGTTTGAGCGTGGATGAAAAACTTTTTGAGCTGATGGCTCAAGCGGAAGACATACAAGAACATGCTGTAACACTCCAAAAAATCGCTCGTGATGCGATTTCAGAACTTCAAGAGGCAACAAAACTTTTATTACAACTTCGTGAAGAAATAGCAGAGTACCAAACATTTCATACTGTATATGGAGCAAAAGAATGAAACTGCTCATTGTTGAAAGTCCCGGCAAGATCAAGAAGCTGCAAAGCTTTTTGGATCAGGACTGGCGGGTTGCCGCCAGCGTCGGCCATATCCGGGATCTGCCGGATCAGGATTACGGGCTGATTCCTCCGGCCTTCAAGCCCAACTACGTTGTGTCCAAGCCCGATGTGGTGAACCGGCTGCAATCGCTTATTCAGCAAGCCGATGAAGTCTATCTCGCTTCGGACCCGGACAGAGAGGGCGAAGCCATTGCCTGGCACCTCAAGGATGTTTTCGGCCTGTCCAGCTACAAGCGCGTCACCTATACCGCGATCACCAAGGCGGATGTGGAAGCGGGCATTGCCAACCCGCGCGAACTTGACATGGCGCTTGTCCATGCCCAGGAAGCGCGCCGGGCCCTGGATCGCCTTGTGGGGTACATGGTTTCCGGCCCCCTGTGCCGGGCTGTGGCTGAAAACAAGATGTCCGCCGGGCGGGTGCAAAGCCCGGCCGTGCGGCTCATTGTGGAGCGGGAGCGGGAAATAAAGGCGTTTGTCTCCACCACGCATTACGGCGTCGAGCTTCTTTTTGAGCGGGTGGAGAACATTTCGGACGGCTGGAAAGCCGTCTGGCTCCCGAAAGAGGGCTGGCTTGCCGAAGATCAGGACTATGTGCTGGACAAGGCCGTTGCCGAAAAGGTGGCCGCTGTCCGCACTCTGGACGTGCTGTCCTTTGAGGAAAAGGAAAGCCGGGCCGCGCCGCCCGCGCCGTTCACCACGTCCAGCCTGCAACAGGCCGCGAGCAATGCCCTGAAGTTCAAGCCAAAAAAGACAATGGATCTGGCGCAAGAGGCTCATGAGGCGATCCGGCCGACACATATTGACGTGGAAACAGCCGGGGAAAGCGCCGACGAAAAGGCGTTATATTCGTTGATCCGGATCCGCGCCCTGGCTTCGCAACTGGCGGATGCCGTTTTTGCCGTTCGTGTCGGTCGACTCGGCGCGGACGTGGACGGCAAACCGGCCGTCTTTGAGGCCAGAGGCCGGACGCTCCTTGAAAAAGGCTGGAAAGAAGTCCTGGCCTCGGACGACTCGGAAGAAAAAGAGGAAGAGCCGAGCAATGCCGTGCCGGAACTCAAGCCAAACGGACAAGTTGTCGCTCTGCAAGGCCTGGTGTCCACGAAAAAGACAAAGCCGAAGCCGCGTTTCAAGGAAGCGACGCTCGTCAGAGAAATGGAAAAACGCGGCATCGGGCGTCCGGCCACCTATGCGGCCATTCTGGAAAACATCACTTCGCGGGACTACCTGCGGGAAGAAAAGGGCTGTCTTGTCCCCACTCCGCGCGGTGAAAAGCTTGTTGATGCCCTCCAGCCCTGTTTCAGCTTCCTTGATCTGGATTTTACCAGGTCGATGGAGGACGCGCTTGACGATGTGGCCAGCGGCAAACTGACGTATGCGGCCTGCCTGGGAACCATGTATGACAAGCTCTCCAGCGAATTGACGGTTTTTCAGGAGAAACATGTTGTTCCTTGCCCTGAATGCGGCGACAGGGAACAGTTCGGGCATCTGTACTCCAGGGAAAAAGGCTACAACTATTGGCGTTGCAAAGCCTGCGGAGCGTCTTTCGCTGATGCTCAGGGCCGCCCCGGAGCCAAGCGGGAAAAGCCCGCTCAGACCGAATTTCCCTGCGATACGTGCGGCAAGCCGTTGAACCTTGTCAAAGGTGAAAAGAACGGCCGCGCCTATGATTTTTTCTCCTGCTTGGACAAGGCGTGCGGCGCGACGTATGACAATGTTGACGGAAAGCCTGTTGCCCGGAAGCCGCGCGAAGTGACGGAACACAAATGCGCAAAGTGTGGCAAACCCCTCACGCTTTATGAAGGTATAGGGAAGCAAAGCGGCAAGCCCTACAAAAAGTTCAACTGCACGGGTTATCCGAAATGCAGACAAAGCTATTGGGTCAAGGAAGACGGAACGCCTGATTTTGAAAACCTTCCGAAGTAAAAGGAGTGCACATGTCCGGTTTCATGAGCAACAGCACGGCATTGATGGTTTTCATGGCTGATAGCGCGAAATTCAATGAGAGTTCCTTGCGACAGCATGTTTTCACGCCGAACATAGACGCGGACGGGAAGCGGCTCGGCTGGGTCGGCCTTGGCGATCCGCTGGATACGGATTTTTCTTTCGGTCTTGAACAAGGCCGTTTTGCGGCCTTTTCCCTGCGTGTGGACACGCGCAAGGCTTCGTCGGCTGCCGTCAACCTTCAACTTGCCGAAGCTCTCCGGGAAAAAGCCGCTACCGGGGAAAAGGTCAAGGGCAAGGTAAAAAAAGAGTTGAAGGAGGCGATCACCGCGACGCTGACGAGCAAAGCGCCGTTCATCCCAACGCTGATTGATTGTCTTTGGGATCTGGACAAGGGGCGTCTGCTGGTTTCGACTGCCTCGGTCAAGGCTCTTTCGCCGTTTATCGGGCTGTTTTCGCAAACTTTTGGCTTTGAGCCTGAGCCTGTTTCGTCCAAAAGCGATATGACGGAACTTTTTGCGGAAATTTGCCGCAATGAACAATATGAATGCGGCGGCTTTGTCCTTTCCCCCTTCGGGTCGGCCAGCCTGGCAACGCCTGGGCAAACAGAGGACAAGGCTCTGGTGGCCGTGCAAAACAACATCAACGCGGTAGCCCTGGCGTTGGATGAAGGATTGAAAATACAGAAAGTGCGTCTTATGGCCGCATCTCAGGCAAGCCCGGATTTCCAGCTTGATTTTATGCTGGACTCGGCGCTTGCCGCCGTGTCGGGCCTGAAACTCCCGAAAGCGGAAAAAGGAGCGGAAGAGGACGCGGAATTTTTGCTGAAAGCGGATGCCTGCTCCAGCGCGGCCGATATAGTGGAAGCCCTGGCTTCGGCCTGATTTCAGGCGGCTGGCCGGGCCTCCGGTCAGCCGCTTTTGCTGGACAGAGGGGATTTATATGGTTAAAATGCCTGATATATTGAATCAAACTCCAGGAGAAATGCTATGTCACAAGCTGAAGATGTTCGCCGTGAACCTTATATGAAATATTATTCTCATGAAGAAATTAATAAAATGTGTTTAAAAGTTGCAGACTTATTAGCTTCTGACAAGCATGAAGAAGCTGATTCTTTGTTAAAAGAAATTCCGCTATTGCCAAAGTCAGCAGAAATTATGAAGCGTCTCTATGGCAAAGAACACATGATTGCATCTGGTATAAATTTATATGAGGCCGTGCAAGAATATGGAGAAGAGTGGCTTTATGCTTAATGAAGATAGATTCCTTTCTTCGCTTGCATCAAGCGAACGTTTAAAGCAAGAGGCAGAAAAGATATGCCCTGAGCGTAAAGCATACTCTGAAATCCTACGGGTGATAACCAAAGATTTTTCTACCGCTATGAAGGATAAAGACTACGCTTCATTATTTGAGCTTGAAAAACTTGCTCAGGAGCATGATGCAATTTATCATTCTGTGGATAAAGAAAAAACTTTGCAAACTTTTGCAGCAATGGACATGCTCAAACAACAGTTTATGGATTGTTCAGATCCTGAAAAAGCAAGAAGCAGGTTTATACCAAATATTGAAAGGCTTAATATGCAAGGTGTTAGAATGAAAGATAAAGCATTTGATGCAACAGCAAACTCAATTTGTGGTTTTATAAACAGCTTTAAAAGCGCCCGCTGTGTCCCGGCTGAAAATGGATTTTATTCCATTCGCTCGGATGCTATCAAGGCGATTCAAAAAGAACATCAACGCCATATAGATCAAGCCCTTGGCTTTGAAACCAAAGAGCGCGGTCTTTCCCGTTAGAACTTCCGGTTAACGCTCCATTTCCTGTTTTCTTTCCAGCTGTGGCTTGGGTTTGGGCCGTTCAAAAGTCCTCTGTCCTGTATCGCGTATCTTCTGACCGTCTGCCAGCACAAAAACGCTTCGGCCTTCCTTGTCTCTTTCCATATGCTTGATGCCCCATTGGGCGGCCATGTAGCGTAGGGCGTGGCTTCTTGCTCCTTCGCTGAATGTGATGCGCTTGCCTGAATCACAGATTTTTTCGCCGTCCGGCAAGGTGTAAATAAGGTGGCCGTGCCGGGAAATGTCGGTTTTCACTCCCGGCAAGAGACTTTCCATCAGGATCTGGCTGGAAAGCCGTCTTTTTGTTTTGGAGTTGAGATTGTCATTTTCAAGAATGGCCGTTTTTTGGGCGAGCATGACGGCACGAGTCTGCATATGCTCCCCTTTATGCTCCATGTCGGGCGAGACTTCTTCTTGCCGGGAACGGAGAACCGTCAGAGCGGCCTCGTCACCGGAACGGGCTTTATGCCGCAAGAATTCCATCCAGTTCCCCGGCTGCCGCATTTCAAGAGCCTGGCGCTCCTGCATTTCTTTCTGTCTTGACAATTGGAGCACATACCTGCGGGTTTTTTGGCCAAGAGTTTGTCTGTCCATAGCCTCACGGTACGCGCTCCATTTCCGCCGAATGGCCGCACGCTCCACCTCGTAGACCATACGCGCGGCCTTGAATTCGGTCCAAAGCATTTCAAGCTCAGCGGCCTTTTGAATGGGCCTGGGGCGATAGCGGATCTCGCTGGGCGGCAACTTTTCCCGGTTTTTTTGGAATGTGCCGAACCTGGCTTGCAATTTCCTGAATGAAACTTCGCGGTGAACCGTACTTGCCTTGGCCGTCTGCTTGCCGTGCCGATCTCTGACCACAAGCCCGGCTCCTCGCGGCATCAGTTCAAGGCCATGCCGGGCAAAAATCTGATGCACGTCCTCCCACGCCCGGGCGGATTCCAGCTTTTCAAGAATGGCCGCGCCCTGGTCATGAGCGTAGCTTTCAAAAGACTGTCGGCCGCTGTGCGCTTCCATCGTCGCCGCCTGACTGCCGATGCCGCGCTCTCTGTCCTGATGGCGTCCATTGTCCACCGTCAGCCCGTATTCCTTCTCCAGTTGCCGACATAATTTGTCGCGGGCGATATAGTCATGCCAAGGCTCTACCCTCGTCAGTCTTTCAGGATGGATCAGGTTATAGGCAACGTGCATATGGGTGTTGGAGAGTATTAACAATATAATGTAAACATGTTATACCCTCCCCGAGGAGGACAAC
>CAJTSU010000164.1 GCA_910579055.1 uncultured Mailhella sp.
TGCAGTGTACCAGTTTTGCTAAACATTGTTTAGTAAAAATTTGGAAGATCAGTAAGTAGTGGCAATTCCCACCAGTCCTTGGGCAACATTCCGGTGGTTAAATATTGTCTATAGGTGAGTCCAGGGTATTTCTTTTCGGCTTCGGGTGTGAGGCCATCCGCACGTTGTACGGGACTCCCTGAAATATTTTTCCCCCTGATTTGATATTTTCCATTTTCATCTTCATATTTGAATTTTAAAATATAGTCGTCAGTGTATTCATCCCTAACTAAATCATAATTAAATATTTGATTGCCTTTATCTTTGCAATATAACAAAATATTATCGTGCTTTTTATTCCAGTATGTTTTGGATATTCCTCTTTCGGAATAGCACCAAATAATTTCATTTAAAAAATTATTTTTTCCAAATACTTCATCAATAATACATCTTAGTAAATGGATGCGCTCTTGATCACAATGAAGATAAAATGAACCTCTGTTTGAAAGAAGTTCCTTTATGATAATAAATCGTTCATACATAAACTGTAGATATTCATCATTAGACCATATATCCGTGTATTGTTTTTCTTCAAACCCTGTTCTTTCAGAAATTACATTTTTACCGTGCAAGGAAATGGTTTTTTTATAATCGGCCCTAGAATCAAAAGGCGGGTCAATGTACACCAAGTCCACCTTTCCCCGGAACTCCTTAAACAGATGGCTCATGACCTGCAAGTTGTCGCCCCAGTAGATCCGGTTCATCCACCCGTCCACCGGGTCGCCATAGCGTTCCTTGAGCTGCGCAGGGTAGTAATGCGTGGACGTGAACGGACGCTTGCCCGTCCAGCGTAGTTCTGGAAAACCCTTGATAGGCTCCGGCTGCGGGAGGGAAAAGGTCATCTGCTCCACATTCTCTTCCTTTTTGGGGGAAGGCGTGCCGGGGAAGTTCTGCTGGGACATGGAATTTCCTTTCCTTACTTGATAATGCCAGAAAGCAGTCCGCCAATGATTGTGTTCAGAAGTGGATTTTCAGTGATTTGTTGTAGCAGTCCCTTTGCTTTTTGTTTTTCAGCATCAGGGGCTTGAGTGTTATCGATCATATTTTCAATCGAGGTAAAGCAATTCATAAAATTTTGAGTATTTCCATCTCCAATTTGAGTAGGACCATTGAACATTATTTGTCCTATATTCATCCCAAATCTCCCTTGCTTTTTTCCCCATGATAAAGCTTGCTCCTGTCCATATTGTGTAAGTGATATGTCACAAAAACCTGGGCCAAGCGTCTTTTTTTCAATTAGTCTCCTTGTCATACATCGGTTAAGTAGCGAGCAAAAATACTCATATTCAAATCCGAGTGTGCGAATAATCTCATTTTCGCAATCATCAAAGTCGAAATAGGGGAAATCAATAGAGCATCCATCCCGTTCCAATGCTTCACTCATAGCTTCAAGCAGCTTTTGTATATCTTGTTCTGTCTGAGACATTTATACACTCCTGTCGCAAAATGCCTGCAAGTCACATTCCCTGCACAGCTTGGCGGGGCGCTCCTGTACGGCAAATTCCCGGCGTTCCATGCAGCCCACGACGGCATCCACGTCGGCAATGGTCTTGTCCACGGACTTGCCGTCATAGGGGAAGCGGTAGGTCGGCACGCCGAATTCTTCGCCCGTATAGTAGAGGTTCATGGCGCTGACGGCAAGACCGTGGCGCTGTTCCACAAGGTAGGCGTAAATTTCCAGCTGCCGCCGGTAGCGCTCCAGCAAGTGGCGTTCGGCGTACTGATTGGGCTTGGGCGTCGCCTTGAAATCAACGATTTCCACGGTATCGCCCTTGCCTTGAATGAGGTCGATTTTCCCCGTCAGGATGTACTCGTCCCGGATAAGGGACACGTCCACTTCCGTCCCGCGAATGTCATCCCAGTGTCCCTGCTTACGATCCACATAACGCAGCACATGCCCAAGAGCTACCTCCCGGATTTGTGGGGCCAGGTAGACGCGTTCCTTGTGGCTCAGGTTGGCATAGTTCACGTCGAACCAGAGGCGGATGTTGTCTTCGGTCACGCTTTCCGGCTGTTCGCGCAGCACGGCCTTGTGGATGTCCTCGATGGTCTGATGCACAAGCTGACCAAACAGCATGGGGCCTTCCCGAACGGGGCTGAATTCCCAATACTTGAAAAACTGGTATTGCCGAGGACAGCCCTCATAAATAAGAATATGCGAAGTATAGGAGTAACGTCCCTTGACGCCCGCAGGCCGGACGGCGTCCGCTTTCAGCGCTGAAAGCTCTGCCTCTCTCCAGGAGGGGAGCGCCGCATAAAAAGTGTGAAAAAGACGCGAGGGCGTTTTGAATTTGGCCTTTTTGGTAAGTTCCTCCTGACAGCTCAGAACCAGCAGGTTCTTTGCTCGGGAAAAGGCGGTATAGTACAGACGCTTGAAATCGAATTCCTTGATCCGTTCCAGCGGTTCAAAGGCCGGGCGCTCATAGTGCCGGGCCTCCAGAAGTTCGTCCAGTTCGGTATGCTGTTTGCGAGGGACGGCATGGAGCGAGCCGACAATGGTAATGGGAAATTCAAGGCCCTTTGCCTGGTGGATCGTCATGAAGGACACGGCTCCCTGAGGGGTGCTGTCGCCCGGATCTTCAAATTCCGTTATGCCGCCGTCCACGATATACCGGAAGTAATGATTGAAAAGATCGCCGATGTTCTTTTCCAGATAGGTAGGGTGCAAGACCTGAATATGATGGAGATATTCAAATTTGACAATAAGTTGTGAGAATATCGCCAGATTTCTGGCCGGGCGCTCGTCTCTGGCGGATGTTCCGAGTTCCAGATAACTTGAAAAGAGCGGGAATTGAATCAACTGGTAAAACAGACCGGAAAAACCCCAGTCCAGCGGCGTATTGCGGACAAGCATCCCTTGCACTTCCCGCACACGGCGAACGCACCAGCCCTTCAACTCCTTGTTGTCCGGCTGACGCAGCTTTTCCGCAAACAAGAGCAGGCAGGTATCATAAAAGGCCCAGATTTCCAGGGGGCCAAAACGCTTTTGCCACTGTTCGCGTATATCCCTGAAGACAGGGAACAGGAAAAGCAGCGCCCCGATTATCAGGCGAACCTCTTCCCGTTCAAAATACAAATCCGAGCGGGGCGCATAGACCGGAATGCCGTGTTCCTCCAGATAGCTTGCCAGCGCCTTTGCCTTGTCCCAGCGCACGGAACGGAAGAGAAAGGCTACCTGATTCCAGTCCGTCAGATGATGTTCCTTCATCGTTTCCAGAAATTCCAGCACCTCTTCATGCCAGTTTTCCGCATCTGCGCTGCCGGAAACACGCAGCACGGGCGTTTCCAGTGCAGTCTTGCCCTCCGGCGGAACAATCCGCTTGGGATAGCGAAACAGCGTGCCCCCATCTCCCTGCCAGGAGAAGCCGTCCACACTGCCATTCATCCAGTCATTATAAAAAGTGATGATGCCCGGATCGGAGCGGTAATTGACCGTCAGCGTATGCACGGCGCAGCGGCCTTCAGGGAAACGCCGGGGAAATTCCAGAATGTTGCGAATCGTCGCGCCCCGAAAGCGGTAAAGCCCCTGGTCGTCATCGCCCACGACACAAATATTCTGCTTGTCGTCCAGCAGCATAAACAGCAACCGCTCCTGAACGGTGTTGGTATCCTGATATTCGTCCACCATCACATAGCGGATCTTTTCCTTCAGGGGAGCAAGCACTGTGTCGGGATTGTCCTTCAGGAGCTTAAACGCCTCAAGCTGAATAACGGAAAAATCCAGCAGATTTTCCTGCTCCAGCAGCGTCAGATACAGGGTGTACCATTTGCCGAGCGCCTGTATGACTTCATCCGGATCAGCCTTCAGAGCATCAGCGGAAAGCACTTCCTCGGAGAGCTTGTTCATCCAGCCGCACAGCAGCGTCGCTCTTTTCCAGCGACCGACATTCTCATTCCCCTTGGTAAGCAACGACAGAGGAGCCAGTTCCTCAAACTGGTGCAGATGCTGAAAGAAAAAGTAGCTCTGATCGAACTGATCCATCAGAGTAAAATTCTTCTTCAGCCTGGTGAACTCTCTGTATTCTTCAAGCAGACGCAGACAAATAGAATGCAGAGTGCCGACGTACATTTCATCCACATTGGCTTGAACGCCTTCCTGCATCAGACGGCGGGCAATGCGCGAAACAAGCTCGTTGGCAGCCTTCTCGGTGAACGTGGCCACAAGCAGTTGCTCCGGCTGGACGCCCTTGTGCGCCACAAGATGCACTATGCGCTCAACAAGCGTGAACGTTTTGCCAGCTCCTGGACCAGCAATAACCAACACGGGGCCTTCGTCATGGAAGATGACGGCTTGCTGCTGGTCTGTGGGGCGAAAGTCCATAACATCTCCCGATGCTGCTTATTGGCCGTATAGCGTGCCGAAGACCTCGCAGGATTGCGAAGCCTTTTCAGGCGTAAAAGGTAGTCCGGTTTTTATAACCTGCTTTGCAGAAAAAAGAAACTTCCCCATTTCTTAGTTGCTGTTCACATTTTTAATAAACAACCTATACCAAGAAAGCCATATCTAAATTTGGTAAAAGCAAAATTTCATAGCCTTATTTAGGTTCCGTAAATGAGAACTGAACCGATGCGCCATGTGCCCATCATGGAATTCTTTGGCAATAACATGCTGAATTTATTATATCTTAACTCCCATTGACAGACACAAAGTGAAAATTTATTTCCTCAATAACTTCAACAGGCTAACCACAAAAACTTGCCTACGGTATTTGAAACGGTATTTACAAGGCGTCTGTTATACTTTATCTTTTATTTCAACTGATTGAACCTTATGATTGGGTCTCCCCTTCGCACCAACAAAAAGTCCAAAACAGTCCATAGCAGGCCGAAATCACTAAGAAAACCGTGGTTTCGGCCTTCTCTTTTTGTCCAGTAAAAACCAAGTACCCACGTGGACACCCACAAAAATCGTTGGTAGATTCGCAGGTACCAATACCACGACGCCATTTCGGCACGGCGAAATACCAGCGCGTTACAAATCTTCTTTGAATTCAAATGGATGGAGGTATATTTTTCTGGTTTTCGCCGCACATTTCCGGACTGTTTTGGAGGATACCAACATGAAACTTTCCGATGCCGCTGTGCGGAACGCCAGGGCCAACGGCAAGGTGCAAAAACTTTCTGACGGCGGCGGCCTGTATCTCCATGTGACGGCAACAGGCAGCAAATTATGGAGGATGGCCTACAGATTTGAGGGCAAGCAGAAACTGTTGAGTTTTGGCGCGTATCCGGCGGTTTCGCTGAAAGACGCCCGTCATCGGCGCGATAACGCCAAGGAATTGCTTGCCAAGGGGATTGACCCCGGCGAGGAGAAAAAGCAGGCCAGAGAAGAAAAACTCGCCAAGGAGCGGGAAGAACGGGACACCTTTGAATTTGTGGCGCAGGAGTGGTTCGCCAAGTACGAGCCGACACTCTCCGAAAAGCACGCCAAAAAATTGCGCCGTTATCTGGAAAATACAGTTTTCCCGGTCATTGGCGGAAAGCCTGTCACCCAGCTTGAGCCGGCCGACTTTTTGCAGCTCGTTCAGCCCTCGGAGCGGCTCGGACACCATGAAACCGCCCACAAGCTCATGCGTCTGTGCGGACAGGTGACACGCTATGCCCGCATCACCGGCCGCGTGAAATACGATGTGGCCGCAGGATTGACCGAAGCTTTGACGCCGGTGCAGACAACGCATTTCGCTGCCGTCACCCTGCCGGACGACATCGGTCAGCTTTTGCGGGATATTGACGCCTATGTCGGCTATACCTCCGTTGTCTATTGTCTGAAAATCCTTCCCTACGTTTTCACGCGCCCCTCGGAATTGCGACTGGCGCACTGGAGCGAATTTGACTTCAAAAACGCTATTTGGCTCATTCCGGCTTCGCGTATGAAAATGCGGCGCGAGCATGTGGTGCCGCTGTCCAAACAGGTGCTGGCACTGCTGAAAGAGCTTCACGCCTATACCGGCAACGGTGAACTGCTGTTCCCCAGCGCCCGCGCGCTTACCACTCCCATCAGCGATGCCGCTCCCCTGGCCGCGTTGCGGCGCATGGGCTACGGCAAGGGAACCATGACCCTGCACGGCTTCCGGGCAATGGCCAGTACCCGCCTCAATGAGCTTGGCTTCCGGGCGGATGTCATTGAAGCGCAGCTTGCCCACAAGGAACCTGATACCGTGCGTCTTGCCTACAATCGAGCGGAATACATGGAAGAACGTCGGCAGCTTATGCAGAAATGGGCCAATTATTTAGACGAGTTACGTTCCACCAAACAATAATCACGGAGGCAGCCATGTCCGATACCATCAAACAATAATCACGGAGGCAGCCATGTCCGATACCATTCATTCCGTGAAATCGCCTCAATTCCAAGAACAAGATACGTTCGTCACTATCGGCAAAGTACCTGAAGATGAACAGATTACCGTTACCGATACCGGCTGGAGCGAAGAAAACAAGGAACGCATGAGACAGGCCGGTTATGACGATATGGACATGATCAGGGCGTGGTATAGCTGAAAAATATGCCTTTTACTCAAGCAGGCGGCACGGATATTTGCAGATCGACATTTTTGCGCCATACCCCGCAAAATTCGCGCCGTCTGTTTTCATATTGTCCGAACTCGGCGTTTGCGAACTTCTTTCACAGTTTTCTTCATGATGGCTGTCAAGACTCATCTTGACATTTCATGAAAGCCTGCCATCATCCGGATACAGGAGATCGCCATGCAACAGGCTCAGACAGAAAAAGCGGCAAAGGTCAAATTCGCCACTCAGGCTGATCCGGCCGTGCTGCAAACCCTGAAAAGCATCGCGGCGAGCGAAGGCCGCCAGATTCAAGCCCTGGTGGATGAAGCCCTGCGCGACTATATCGAGCGCAAAACCGGCAATACTCCCCGCAGGCATGTGATGGAGGCGTTCAGGCGCAGTATGGAGCAATACGGCAGCCTGTATCGAGAGTTGGCCAAATGAGGGATTACCCGACCCTGCATGAAGTTCTGGCTATTCACGTCGAAGCCATCAAGGCATACGGCGGTTCCAATGGTGTGCGCGACCCCGGAGCAATTGAAGCGGCGTTGTTTCGGCCGCAAAGCGGGTATTATGTGGACATCATCGAAGAAGCCGCCGCGCTCATGGAAAGCCTGCTCATCAACCATCCGTTTGTTGACGGCAACAAGCGGGTAGCCTTTGCGATCTGTCATGTCTTTCTGGATATCAACGGATACCGTCTTGATGCGGATCCCAAATGGCTGTACGATAGAATTTTGCATTGGCTTGAAGAAAAAGAAGGACGATTTGAAACCATGGTGCGGGATCTGCGCTGCTGCGTCACCAAACGCTGACCACAAAAAATAACGTGCTTACGCAAGACCTCCTGAGTTGAACTAGTGTCTAATTGCAAAAATTTCGAGCATTATTTCTAAGCTGGCATCCCTTGACTTCCCTCTTTCTCCAGACAAATGGTTGTGCATTTTGATTATATGACTCAACAAAAGCTGCTATATGTTCGCCAAGTGCCTGGGTATTAGAGAAACTTGCGCCACGTAATGATTGCCGGGTGAGAATCCCAAACCATATTTCTACCATGTTCAGCCAGCTTGCATGGGTTGGTGTATAATGAAAAAATACATTGGAATGGTTTTCAAGCCATACTTCATGTCTTTTATGAATGGCATGATTGTCCGAAATAATATGAAATTCTGAGGAGTTAGGGAGTTCAGCCAAAACTTCATCCAAAAAATCTCTGAATCCTTTTTTGGTTATTTTCCGTTGATTTTGCATGAATATCATAGGTAATCCCCCGGCTATGCCGGGGGACTAGTAGAGTTTGACAGTTG
>CAJTSU010000165.1 GCA_910579055.1 uncultured Mailhella sp.
AGATGAGCCTCGCTCCGCTCGACTCCGAGAGCATTTCAATAACAAAATGCTCTAACGCAGCGCCATGAGCGCGGGCACGATGAGCGGCACCAGCAGGGTGAGGCACATGCCGGAAAACACCGCCAGAATGGCGCAGCGTTCCCCGCTGTAACGGGCAATGACCGGCAGGCAGGTGTCCATGGCCGCTGCCCCCCCGGCCATGACCGGGGCCAGCCTTCCCGCCGTGCGTACCATAATCGGCGGAAGGGTCAGGGCCAACACCTCGTGAATCATGTTGGACAGCAGCGCCACGGAACCCAGCGCGGGATCCCCCAACTGCGTCATGATGACGGTGGCCAGACTGTAATAACCGAAGCCCGCGCCCACGGCCAGGGTTTCGGCAAGTCCGCCTTCCACCCAGCGGGACAGGATGAGCCAGGCCAGGGCGCTGCCGCACAGCGTCCCCGCCGCGACGCCGAAAGGCACGAGCAGAATGCGCCCCTTGAGCTCGCGAATGATGCCCAGCGCCTTGAGATCGAATCCCACCGACATGCCCGCCGCGAACAGCAGCAGATACAGAACCCAGGTTGACGCATGGCTGCGGGCGATCCACAGGGGCAGAAGCCCGCACCAGCCCGCGAGCGCTCCGGCGAAAAAAAACGCGAGCACCAGCAGGGAGCCGCCGATGCCGCTTTCCGCAGTTCCGTCAACAGAAGTTTTCCCGGGCGCTTCCCCGGAGTATGGGCTTTGAGAACGGGGTTTTCCAGATGAAACGGAGCCCCGTTCAGTATCAGCAAGCACGAAACGCCCCAGTGCCCACGCCGCGACAACGCAGCCCAGAACGGAAAGCGTGCTGATGACCGCGGCGCGCAAGCCCAATGTACGCATGCGGGCCACCAGGGTTGCATCCGCGCCGAGGGACAACCCCAGCAGGAAGAGCATCAGACGTACACTCCAGGTCAGGCCGCGCCCCACCAATGCAATGACGCGTTCCGACTTGCGCCCCATCCAGCCGAACGGCACTCCGCCGACAATCAACCCCATTTCCAGCAGCATCATCTCTCCCGCCATGTGTATCTCATTCCGTGGCCCGGACTTACAGTTGAAGTCTGCAAGCGAAACGGGAAGCTATTATAGCGGCAAAAATGGTGCTGCACAATGTCGAAATAAAATACCTGCCTGTCAGGAAACTTTTTCCGGAACGTGTAACACCGACTACCGACAACAAATGCGGCATATGCTACTAAAATCACAACCGGCGTTCCCTGGTGGCATGTCACAGGGGAATGCCGGTCGGCACACATAAGCCCACACAGGGGGAATCTTATGCTTCCGAACCCGACCGCCGCACGCCTTTCCCCTTTCGTCACGGAGCGGGAACTTCCCTTCTGGCAGGATATCCTGCCGCTGGGCGAGCGTCGTTTCTGGCATGTCCACACGCCTGTTTTCTGCCCGGGAGAAAAGTCGGAAGGCATGCACCTTATTTTGTCCGGAAATTTCCGGGCCGTGGCGTTCAGCCGCTCCGGGCAGCAGCGCACGCTGTGGATCATGCGCGCGCATTCGCTCATCGGTGAAGTTTCCCTGCTCACGGATTCCGCAGTCATCTATCTCATGGAGTGCGAAGACGAAGGAGAAACCGTTTTCTTTCCCCGCGCGACCCTGCGGGAAAAGATTCTTCCCGCCCATCCCGAAGTGGGACTCAGCATCATGCGCATTCTGGCGCTCAAGCTGCGCGTCCAGAGTGAGGATTCGCAAGCGTGGAACTTCATGTCCGCCCGAAAAAGGGTGGGGGACTTTTTACTGCACAGAAGCGGCGAAACAGGCGGCCCTGTGCGCATATCACACACAGAACTGGCGGAATTTCTGGGACTGCACCGGGTCACCGTGACCAAGGCCGTTACGCGGCTGCGTGAAGCCGGACTCATTGAATGCGGGGAGGAAGGCATGATTATCCGCGATCCGGATCGGCTGGCGCGGGAAATTCACAACACGCCCTGAACAGCCCCTCCCCGGAGCGCCAAAGCAGCGAACAAACGGCGTCATACCGACTCAAGGTGAGGCGGCCTGGACGGCGCAAACTCCGCAAAGCGGGTTTTGTCATCACTTTGAACGGCGTTGTACGCCGGTCTTGAGTCGCGCTCGACATGTACCGGTCTTTCCACCCCTTCCAACAACAAGGAGGACAACATGACTCTGAACACTGTGCATCATGAATCGGATCTGCTGGTCATCGGCGGCGGCATAGCCGGGCTTATGACCGCAATCAGAGCGGCGGAACTGGGCCTTAGCGTCATTGTGGCGGACAAGAGCAATGTCCGGTACAGCGGCGCGGGCGCAACGGGCAACGATCACTTCCAGTGCTACATCCCGGAATATCACGGCGATGACTTCAATGCCTGGATTGAGGAATTCCAGACCGGCCAGCAGGCTACCATCCGCGACATCAAATTCATCAGAACCTGGCTGTCCCGATCCTTTGAAATCGTCAAACTGTGGGACGCCTGGGGCATTCCCATGAAATACGACGGCCGCTGGGAGTTCGCCGGACACGGCATGCCCGGCGACATGCTGAATCACCTGCACTATGCGGGCAAACACCAGAAACGCATCCTGGAAAGCGAAGCGCGCAAGCGCGGCGCGGTCATCGTCAACCGGGTCATGTGCGTCGATCTGCTTAAAGAGGGAGAACGCGTCTGCGGAGCCGTCGGCATCAGCACGCGGGACGACTCCGTGCATGTGTTCCGGGCCGGAGGCGTGGCGCTCAGCACCGGATCGGCCATCCGGCTTTACCCCGGCTGCACGCCTTCCTACCTGTTCAATGCGCGGCTCTGTCCCAACTGTGTGGGCGACGGGCGCGCCATGGCCTGCCGCGCCGGGGCGGACATGGCCAGTCTGGAAATCCCCGTGTTCCGCTGCGGTCCGGTCTATTTCGCCCGGGCGGGCAAGGCCACCTGGGGCGGCGTACTGCGCGATCCGCAGGGCAAGCCGGTAGGGCCGTTCGTTACCAGACCGGACAACAAGTACGGCGACCCTGTGGTGGACGTGTATCAGGATATTTTCATGGATTACCGCGATTCCGCGCGCGGCCCCGTGTATATGGACTGCACCGGTCTGGATCGCGAAGGCGTGGAATACATGACCCACTGGCTGGAAAACGAGGGCAACTGCGGCATTCTGGATTTCTTCAAAAAGGAGGGGCTGGACATCGGTTCCACGCCTGTGGAGTTCCGTTCCTATGACAAGGAACTCTCGCCGCGCGGCGGTATCCTGTATGACGAAAACGCCCGCACCTCGCTCAAGGGGCTGTACGCGGCGGGCGACGAATTTTTCGGCGGCATCTCCTGCGCGGCGGTGTTCGGCTGGGTCGCCGGGGAAAGCGCGGCTCAGGACATCAAGGCACTCGGCAACCGGCCCGAAGCATCCGAACCGGAGAGCCCCACCCTTGAACTGCTGCGCGCCATTCGCGGCCGCGAGCGCGGCACGCGGCACGCCACCTGGCAGGAAGCCAACTGCGCCATCCAGCAGATCATGGGCGACTACGCGGGCATTCCCCGCTCTGAAAACATGCTGAAGGCGGGTGCCGACAACCTTGAGCGCATCGCCCGCCGCGCCCGCGCCACGCTGGCCGCGGGCAATCCGCACGAGCTGGCCCGCTGCGCGGAAGTGCTCAACCTGCTGGAAGTGGGCGCTCTCATCCTGCATGCGGCCAGAGAACGCAGGGAAACGCGGGCCAAGCACATCCGGAAGGATTTTCCCTTCACCAACCCGCACCTGAACAAGCTGCTCGTACTGCGCCGTGAGAACGGCGAAACGCAGGTGGAATGGCGCGCCGTGCGCAAGCGCTGATCAGGCCCGATCCTCTTCACCCTCACAACAAGGAGTGTTTTTCATGCCTCCCGTCATTCATGCCAATCTCTGCAAGAAATGCTGCCGCTGCGCGGAAGCCTGCCAGTCAGACGTCTTTTACGGCAGTATTCCCGGAACAATGCCTGCCGTCACCTATCCTGACGAATGCTGGCACTGCAACGCCTGCGTCATGGAATGCCCCGCGGGCGCGGTGGAACTGCGCATTCCCATGAACCTTGAACCCATGTACCAGGAAAGACGCTGATTCCCTCCCGGCCCGGCGCGCCTGCGCCGGGCCGCACGCCGCGGGAACTCCCGCGCGAACCAAAGAGCAAAAACGTGCAAAATTTTTCGTTATGCAACGCCTGTTGCATAACAGGAGATTTTTTTCACATATTGTTTTTTAACCCGGCGCGCCGCCGGCGCGCCCCTCTTCCGCGACAAGGAGACATGTTATGGCCACGACACAGCAAAAAGGTCTTGCCTCCCAGATTTTCTTCTTTGTTCTCGGCCCTGCACTCTGTTTTCTCCTCAAGGATCTTGAACCGCTGGAAGGCATGACTCCCCAGGGCATGCGCTGTCTGGCCGGATGCGTCTGGCTGCTGGTCTGGTGGATGAGCGAACTTTTACCCATGCCCGCCACCTCGCTGATGAGCATCCCCATTTTCGCCTTTCTGGGCGTGCTTCCGGCCGCCAAGGTATTCGCGGCCATCGGCACGCCTTCCTGCATGCTGCTGTTCGGCGCAACCATCATCATCGGTCTGCTCAAGGAAAGCAATTTTATTGAGCGTTATGCCTACTGGTGTCTGAATCTGCCCTTTATCAAGGGCAGTGTGACCCGCTTCCTTCTGGTGTTCACCATGAGCGCGGGCCTGCTTTCCGCCATCGCGCCCAACATCCCCCTTGCCGTCCTTTTCGTCTCCATCGCCGTGACTATCGGCCGCTCCTGCATGCTGCCTCCAGACAACGGCATGATGCGTTCCCTCACCGTGCTCTCCGCCGTGGCTCCCGCCGTGGGCGGGGCGGGCACCCCGCTGGGCGGCGCTCCGAACATCGTGGTCATCGGCCTTATCGCCACCACACTCCAGCATGAAACCACCTTCTGGGAATGGACCGCGCTGGGCATGCCCCTGACCGTACTCACCCTGCTGGCCATGTTTGCCCTGTGCTGGCTGATCTTCCCCCTGCGCGGCGAAGCCTCGCGCATGCCCATGTCTGAAGATTTCCTGCGCGCCCGGCTGAAGGAACTCGGCCCTGTGACGCGTCACGAACATATTGCCATGGGCGTTATGGGCACCGCCCTTTTTCTGTGGTGCGCCGGGCCGCAGCTGGCCGGAGCCGTCGGCTGGACGGCGGGAGAAAAGCTTCTGAGCGCTCCTTTCGTGGCCGTGCTCATGGGCCTGGCCACCTTTCTCATTCCCTTGCGCCGCAATGAACAAAGTGGAAAATTTGAATTTTCCATGACGCTGGAACAGGCCATTCGCAATATTTCCTGGCACATTCTGCTGATCATGGTCGGCACCATCACCTTTGGCAGCGTGCTGCTGCAAGGCGGCGTGGACAAGTGGGCCGCCGGGCTGATTCAGTCCGTGCTGGGCGGCATTTCCGGCGTATGGGTATGGCTGGTCATGGTGCTGCTCACCGGTCTGGCTTCCCAGGTGGTCAGCAACCTCGCTCTCGTGGCCCTGATGCTGCCCATCACCGCCAGCCTGGCCTCTGCATACGGCTTTCACCCCCTGGCCTCCTGCCTCTCCGTCGGGTTCGCCTGCAACGTGGCGATCATGTTCCCCTTTTCCTCTCTCACCGGCGCGGCGGCCATGATCGGCGGCGGAGAATACGTCCACGCGCGGGATTTCGTCTGGTACGGCTTCTGGACCACTCTGACCATCTCTCTGCTCACCTTCCTCTTTTGCTGGTTTTTCGGCCCCATGATTCTCGGATAACCTTTAACCAAGGAGCGCGTCATGCCCCCGGTCATCGACAGGGAAAAATGCACCGGCTGCGGAACGTGCGCGGAAATCTGCCCCGTGCAGGTATTCCGGCACTACAGAGACAACGACAAGGTTCCGGAGGTAACATTCCGGCGTGAATGCTGGCATTGCAACGCCTGCGTGCTGGACTGCCCGGCCGGGGCCGTTTCCCTCTCCGTTCCGCTTCCCTACATGCTGCTGCATGTGGACGCATCAACACTCAAGCCGGGGGAGAGGCCTCATGTATAGCATCGCACAGAGCATGGACACCGACGTGCTGGTCATGGGCGGCGGCATCGCCGGGCTCATGGCGGCCATAGCTTCAGCAGATCGGGGGGCGAAAGTCCTTGTGGCGGAAAAGGCCAACACGAGGCGCAGCGGCTCCGGAGCTACCGGCAACGATCATTTCCGCTGCTGGATACCGGAAAAGCACGGCCCGGATTACCGGGTCATCATGAACGAGGTTCTCAATTTCTCCCAGTTCGGGCTGTGCCACGATACCGTCCTGACCAGACGCTTTCTTGAAAAATCCTTTGATATCGTGAAAATGTGGGATGCATGGGGCATTCCCATGCGCCCCACCGGAGACTGGGAATTCACCGGCCATGCCTTTCCCGGGCGCATCCGCAGCGCCCTCAAGTACGACGGCGCGCAGCAGAAACCCATTCTGACCAGAGAAGCGCGCAAGCGCGGGGCGGATATCCTCAATCATCATGCCGTCATTGAACTGCTGGCGGAAGACGGCGAAATCGCCGGAGCGCTGACGCTGGACACCTCGCGGGATGAACCTGCCTTTACCCTGATCCGGGCGAAATGCGTTGTCGTGGCCACGGGCTGCACCACCCGCCTGTATGTCAACAAGGCCACGCCCGGCTGGATGTTCAACACGGCCTTCTGCCCCGGCAACGCCGGGGGCGGCATCGCCCAGAGCTTCCGGGCCGGAGCGAAGCTGGTCAATCTGGAACTGGCCACCCGCCACGCCGGGCCGCGCTACTTCGAGCGCGCGGGCAAATCCACCTGGATCGGCGTATACAAGTACCCGGACGGACGAACCCTCGGCCCCTTTGTCAGCAAACCCACAAAGGAACTCGGCGACATCACCTCGGATATCTGGAACGCCTCTTTCACGGAAGTAGTGAAGAACGGAACCGGCCCGGCCTATCTTGACTGCTCGGAAACCTCGCCCGAAGATCTGGCCTACATGCGCTGGGGCATGAAGGGTGAAGGCCTCACAGCCCTGCTTGACTATATGGACAGCGAAGGCATAGACCCGGCCAGACATGCCGTGGAATTCATGCAGTACGAACCCTTCCTCATCGGCAAGGGGCTGGATGTGGATATCAACGGGCAGTCCAGCCTGCCCGGCCTCTATGCGGCCGGGGATGTGGTGGGCAACTTCCGCGCCGACATCGGCGGCGCGGCGGTGTACGGCTGGATCAGCGGCGACCACGCGGGAGCATCGGCTTCCGGGCGGAAGTTGCGCGAAGGGCTGGAACGGCATCCCGCTGTGGAACAGGCCCTTGCGCGCTGCGCGAGCATCATGGAACGCGGACAACGCGGGTATGGCTGGGATGAAGCCAACATGGCCGTACAGCAGCTCATGAGCGACTATGCTCCGGCCGGCCCTTTTGAAAAACGCTCCGAAAGCCTGCTGGATGCGGGCATACACTACATGCGCGCCCTGCGCGACAAGAGCCGCGCGGGTCTGGGCGCCGTCTGCTCGCATACCCTGCTGCGCGCCCTGGAAAGCCTTGACCTCATGGATGTGGGAGAAGCGCTCATGGTTGCCGCGCGCGAACGCAGAGAAAGCAGAGGCCCTCATCTGCGCGCGGATTACACGTTCACCAACCCCATGCTGGGCGAACTTTTTCTGGATGTCTTCTTTAAGGGGGGCAAAATACAAACGGAATGGCGCAAACGCAACATGGTATAGCGCAAAGCTTTGTTGTAGAGTTGTGTTGATGGCGCTGTGCGTAACATGTGCCTTTGTACCGGCATGGGCGGCAACGTTCGTTGCAGCAAAGGCAGCCCGTGTTCCACACGGGCGAAAGGCGTCTTGG